>JAIQEZ010000001.1 GCA_020073545.1 Terriglobia bacterium
CTGCCGAAGAGGATCGACAACTGGTCGCTCACCAGCTTGCAGCAGCGGTTGGTGAAGACCGGCGGACGTTTGATCAAGCACGCCCGCTACTATTGGCTGCTGCTGGCACAGGGTCATCTGACGCGGCGGTTGTTCAGCGCGATGCTTCGGCGGATTGACTTGCTACCCCTGCCAGCGGGGTAGGCGAGTCGGCGACCGGATCGGATTTCAGCGACGAGAGATGCAGGGGAAGGAAATGTGTCGGAGGAATCGATCGACAGAGAGGCCGTTCCGGGCTTCGGCATTCTCAGGAGTGGCAAAACTGGCCCCATCCGCGCGCGCTGAAAGCTCCGAACGGTGAACACCCGGCTGGCGATTGCATTCAGGGGTGGTCAGGCGTACATTGTCGGTCGGGCCGGAGTCCATAATGGAAATTCCGGCTTACAACCCTATCGGCCCGATGAAACGGCGAAGTTGCCGCTGCAATTGCGGCTGCCTCCCCGTACCTGCGCCGTCATTGTAGAAACTTGAATGCTTCCGGGAGCGCCGCAGGGAAAAGTAATTGTCGCAGTGTAATCGATTCCCGATGGATCATTGTTTACGATGCCGCGGAGTGTCAGCCTGAGCAGAGCGCAAGATGCAAATTCTACATCGCCGTAAGTTTTCTCTCCAATCGGGAAGCCTCACTTTGTTTTTTCTTAGCTGCACGTTTACGGCTTCTGCACAAAAGGCTCCCCCGCCGGAACCATCCGGCACGATCAAGGTTGAAGTCAAGCAAGTCCTGGTCCCCGTCATCGTCACCGACCGGCACGGCCATCACGTCACGGGCCTCGCCGCTCGCGACTTCCGCGTCTTCGAAGAAGGAGTGGAGCAGCAGATCGTAGCCTTCGGGACCGAAATGCTCGATACGCCGCCCGTACTTCCGGCTGCAAATTCCGCCACTCCGCAGCCCTCGGCCGCCGCCACCCCGGCCGCGCCCCCACTGCCGGCGGCTCCGCCCCGGTACACTTATGTAGTGTGCCTGGACGCTCTCAACTCCTCCTTCGCCAATTTTTCCCGCGTCCGCGAGGCGCTGGGCAAGCTGTTTCAGCAAGAGCGCAGCACGGATTCGCAATACGCGCTGCTGGTTCTGGGACGCAGTATCGTTGTCGTCAAGTATCTCACGCCCCGCGGCGAAGACATCCTGGCCGCCATGCGCAACAAGGATCTGGACCGTGCTGCGCTGCAGAGCGAGGCCGCCAATTTCGCCGAGCAGGAACGCCATCTGGGCGCCCTGCTCGACAAATACTGCAACCAGTGCGGTTGCGGCGTCTCCCGGGGCGGGGCGAACATCATTGATAAGCTCATGGACAGCCCTGGGTACTGTGGCGGCATGCTGAACAACATCATGAACTTCGCCGCGTCGGCGGCGCGCGAGAGGAGCCTCGTGGGCCGCCAGTTCATTCGAAACCTCCGAACCTTGACCGAACAGCTCGGCCGCCAGCCCGGAAAACGGATTCTCTTGCTGGTTTCTGACGGGTTCAGCCTTTGGGCGGGACGCGATCTTTACGCCACCATCGGGGCCTACCTCGGAATTCCAGGAGTGATCCTCAGAAACCCGGGAGAGAAGCTGGGACAGGAGACCGAGGAACTGGCACGGCTCGCCTCATCGCTCAATGTTTCCATATACACCCTCGACTCGCGCGGCTTGGCGATGGCACCGACCTTTGGCGTATTCGACGCCGAGAGTGAGCAGGCCTCTTTGGGACACAGCCCCCAGGTACTGGGGGACCTGCTCTTGCTAGCCACCGAAAAACAGGATGGCATGATCTTGCTGGCCGCGACCACGGGTGGGGTGTTTGTAGGCAATAGCAACGACCTGCTGCGGGGCATGCGACAAGCCTTCGCCGATGGGCGGGAATACTACGTGCTCGCCTACGTCCCCGCGGACCGAACCGAGGACGGCAAATTCCGGAAAATCCGCGTCGAACTAAAAGATAAGAAGCTTACCGCGCGCGCCAAGCAGGGCTACTGGGCACCCAGGCCTCCGAGCCTCCCTCCATCGTCACCATAGATTTTCATATGTAGACCTCCGCTGCGTCGGTGCCGAAGGCGTTCTGCAAAGCTCCCAAAGCCTGATGGTTTCTGTCGTGGATTGCCGCTTTCGCGGGAATGACCGTGTTCTCGACTCCACTATGATGGGGATTACCAACCGGGAGGCCATCGTGCGCAGCATGCAGCGCAGATGGGTTCCCGCCCTTCGGCAAGCTCCGGGCAAGCTTTTCGCAAGAATGACCAGGGGGCGGGGCGGTGCCTCACCCCCGTCCTGGTTGTACCAGCGATCCGGTGATCGGTCCGCAGTGATCACTCCACCGGTTTGATCGTACTGTCCACTCGGAAAAGTTTGAAATTGGAATAGTGGTGTGTGTTGCGAAACCGAACGCCGCGATAATCGATCACGACCATCACGTCGCGGGGCAGCCAGAGCACTCCTTCAAACCCGCTCGGCTGGGCGGGGTAGAAGTCAACAGTCGAGGTCTGGGAACTGAGGGCGATATCCGTCCGAGGGGCGAGAAGCCAGGTCGTGATCCGCAGAACCTGGAAGGTTTCGGAGTCGATCCACGCCAGTCCTTGGAGCAGCACCACGACGCCCTTGTCCCGGAATTGGAATGTGCCGACTCTGCGCACTCTCTCGGGATCTTGCGCAAACCCCACGACATGGCATTCCCGTTCTCGAATCGTCTGAATTCCAAAGTGCCGGAAGCGGCTGTAGTGCTGGTCGGCGGGGCTCAAGTACAGCCAGGTTGATGTGAACTTGGAGGTAATCATGAAGATATCGCTGGAGCTCGAGGCGTCGAGGGGGTTCCCCTGGAGGTCCGTGCGGTACTCTTCAAATGCCGGGACATCGCCCCCTAGCCGGGGTACGACGATATAGCGAAACTTGTGAAGCTGCCTCATGTGAGGCATCCCGGGAAGCGCTTTGGAGAAGACCTCGGAGACTACCTCCTCGTCGCAGGCGATCTGGGGGAAGTCAGTAAACAGGAGGGTACCCGTTTGGCCGACGCGCTCGAGAACCATCGGCAGTTGATCCTGGCTCCCGGCCGGTCGGAGCTTGTGCAGGAAAGGGCAGTCGTGAATCTGACGCGGGGTCCAATCGATCAGCGTCTGAGCGCGTTTGTAGATTTCGATTTCCGAGGGTGTAAGTTGCAGCGGAGGTTCGGGTAACTGGGGAGGCGCCGCAGGCTGTTGCAGCCTCGCGCTTACCGCGCCGATGGACGCGGCTGCCAGCATGAACGAACTCACCAGCGCCCGGAACTTCACACGGGAAGTATTCGCCTGGGTGTTGCCCAAGTCAAGACGGCAGATTGTGGCGTGACCCGATCTGCCCGACAAACCGCGCTCCGCGATGCGGCGGCTTCACGTCCAGTAGCTGCGGTCGAGGGAACGGTACTGGATGGCTTCGGAGATGTGCGTGGTGGAAATATTCTCGGCGCCCTCCAGGTCGGCGATGGTGCGGGAAACTTTCAGAATGCGGTCGTGGGCGCGCGCGGAAAGGCCCAGGCGGGTCATGGCGCTTTCGAGCAGGCGCTCGCTGTCGGGCGCGATGTTGCAGTACTTGCGAAGCTGCCGCGAGCTCATCTGCGCGTTGCAGTAAATCTTCTCGCCCTGAAAGCGGTCGAGCTGGCGTTCGCGAGTCTTGACCACGCGCACGCGGATGACGTCGGAAGCTTCGCCGCCCGCTTCCTGGCGCAATTCCTGGAAGCGCACGGCGGGCATGTCGATGTGAATATCGATGCGGTCGAGCAGCGGCCCGGAAATCTTCGAGACATAGCGCTGGATGATGGGCGGCGTGCAGGTGCACTCGCGCGAAGGGTCGTTGAAAAATCCGCACGGGCAAGGATTCATCGCCGCCGCCAGCATGAAGCGGGCGGGAAAGGTGAGCGTCATGGCGGCGCGCGCGATGGTCACCATGCCGTCTTCGAGCGGCTGGCGCAGCACTTCCAGCACGTTGCGCTGGAATTCCGGCAACTCATCGAGAAACAGCAGGCCGTTGTGCGCCATGCTGACCTCGCCGGGCCGCGGGACGACGCCCCCGCCGATCAATCCGGCGTCAGAAATCGTGTGGTGAGGCGAGCGGAACGGCCGCGTGCCCACCAGGCCCGCGCCCGCTTCCAGCATGCCCGCCACGCTGTGAATCTTGGTGGTCTGAATCGCTTCGTCGAAGGTCAGCGGGGGCAGAATGGTGGGAATGCGCTTGGCGAGCATGGTCTTCCCCGCTCCCGGCGGGCCGATCATCAGGATATTGTGACCGCCGGCGGTGGCGACCTCGATGGCGCGTTTGGCGTGGAGCTGCCCTTTGACGTCGCGGAAATCCACCGTGTACTGGCTGGCTTGCGCGAGCATCTCGGTGATGTTGACGTGCGCGGGCTTGAACTCGCGCGTCTCGTTGATCAGGTCAAGGACTTCCGGCAGGGAACGCAGGCCGAAAACCTCCACGTCCTGCACCACGGCTGCTTCGCAGGCGTTTTCAAGCGGCACCACCATCTTGCGCAGGCCCTTCTGCCGCGCCATGGTGGCAATCGAGAGCGCGCCTTTGATGGGACGCAGGCCGCCGTCGAGCGAGAGCTCGCCGAGAAACAGCGTGTTTTTCAATTCGTTCTTCAGTAGCGCGCCCGTCGTGCCCAGAATGCCCAGCGCAATGGGGAGATCGAATCCCGAACCTTCCTTTTTCACGTCTGCGGGCGCCAGGTTCACGGTGATGTTCTGAAAAGGAAATTCCAGGCCGCAGTTCTTGATGGCGGATTTGATGCGCTCGCGGCTTTCGCGCACCGCCGCATCCGGCAGGCCGACCGTGGTGAAATTGGGCAGGCCCGCGGAGATATCGACCTCCACTTCGACCGGGTAAGCATCAATGCCGAAGACGGCAGCACTCAGGGCTTTGAAGAGCATCGGCGCAACTCGCTACGGGAGGCTCGCAAGATACGAAGGCCCGGGCGCCCATCCCGTAAGCGCCCGTTGACCTCGCGGGTTCTGTAACGGCGGCCATTATACCAAAGGTAATGGGGCGATGGGCAGAAAGGAAGTTCGGGCCGGGAAACGTCGGCCGAAAAACCGGGGAGCGAGATATCTCAGAAACCAGAACCGCAGACCCAACAGGACCGGCGCGCTACCTGCTTTTAGGTTACTAAGCTGGCAATCGGGTGATGGGGATTTGGCTGAGGGGTGTCGCTTGTCAGCAGTTGGCGGACAGATATGATTTCTCAATTGCCGGCATTCAAATGCGGACTGGATGGACGGGTTATTTTTGCTGGTCAGGTGGCGCAGGAACCAGGGGTGCTTTCCTCTCCTCTTTAGTCTCGACATGAAAGAGCTTGAAATCCGAATAGCGATGCAGGTTGTGATAAATATGACCTCTCAGGTCCACCGTGACACTAACCTCTTCCGGGAGCCAAAACGCCGTAGCAACTTCCTTGAAGGAAACCTCCTTGAAATGAATCTCTGTAGTCTGTCTTTGCAGTCTGATTTTGGATTCCGGAGCCAGGAGATCGGTGCGAAGACGGAGGATCTGAAAGTTTGTGGGATCGATCCACGCCACTCCCTGGACCAGAATCAGCGCAGAACCCTTATTGGTATTGAACCGCTCGGTCGACCGAGCCGTTTGGGGTATCTGAGCAAAGGCAATGACGTGCAGATCTTTTCCGTCGAGGGATTGACGTCCCAGGTAGCGGAAACCCGCGCCGTTTTGATAGGCCGGATGAAAGAACAGGGAAACAGAGGCGAAACCCGCCGTGAGCATCAGGCCCTTATCCAACCCGCCAAACGCCGCACTGTCGCCCTGCGGCGTTGCGCGATTTTCCTCAATCCCCACGCCCCACTTATCGGCCTGGGCGAGGAGCAGGTAGTGGAAATCCTGATCGAGCGAACGTGCAACCGTCCCGTCCGTGCCAAGCCGCTCCTGGTGGACCTGCTCGAGCGACACAGTGTTCGGGAAGTTCTTGAAGAACAATTCGACCCCCTCGCCCACGTTCTTAAGAACAACCCCGAGCTCATCCTGGTTCGAGGCCACACGTATCCCCTGCAACTCTGGCATGGCCTTCATGAGATCCTGAGGCGATTCGGTAAGTACCGACTTCACTTTGGCATAGCGTCCGTAGTCCCGCCGTTCCAGCACCTGGAGGTACAGCGCGCGAGCCTCGGACGGAAGATGCTTCACGTTGCGGCCGGCAGTGTACTGATCCATCGCGTGTCCAGCCTCGTCAATGTCACCTTCCTCCAGCAGAGCGCGACCCCGCAGAAGCCGTGCTTCATCACCGGCTCCGGCGCGGAGCGCTTTCTCCAGATACCGGTCGGCGGCTTCCCAATTCTTCTGCGCGATCAGAAAGCGCCCCATTTCCTGAAGCGCCAGAGCATTGTCAGGATCGATCGCCAGAGCCTTCTGAAGGAAGCCCGCCGATCTGCTGGTCTCGCCCCGCCATGCCTCCAGCACGCCCGCGATCAATGCCGGTTCAGGTCGCTTCGACGCAGCGGCGTCATTGAGTTTCGCAGCTTCGTCAAGCCGCTGGCTTGCGCCTGTCCAGCTTCCGGCTTCAAACAGCGCCAGGGTCAGAAGCAGACGGCACTCCAGGCAACTCGGCGCCCGCTCCACGCCTTTGGACAGCAAAGGAACTGCGCGCACCGCGTTGTGGCGGTCAATCAACTCCTCACAGCCGCGGGCGAATTCCTTTTCCTTGCGGCCGGCTTCAGCTCCGGAACCCTTCGCGGCATCCTTTCGGAGCCGCGGCGCCAGCGTGCCCACCAGTGTCGCCATGGAAAGCTGGTCCGGATTCTCAGTCAATTCCCGCAAGACAAGATCGATGCTACTTGTCCTGTCGCTGGATCCGATTTCGACCGTCTCATGTGCCTCGGCGTAACCGGACTTGGTGGCGACCAGGTTAACAGTGAGGCGTTTGTACAAGGTCGCATCCAGGGTGAAATCGGTCAGAAACTCACCTTGGAGATTGGTTCTCACCGCTCGCACGGAACCCATCCCGATACCGGCGTCGACGCGAACCATGGCGCCCCCGAGCGGGTCGCCTTTCATGTTGGTTGTGCGGCCGAAAATGGCCCAGTAATCTAACACCGGGTTGCTGTGTAGCATGCCCCCCACGGTCCCAAGCGCTTCTCCAGCCGGCGGCCCCTGCGCCCAGGCTGCGAGGGGAAAAAGAATGAAGAAGAAAAGGCTACTTCTAATGCTCACTGAAGTGCCTCCCAGCCATGCACAAATGTGGTCACCTGCGGAGCGACTGGCATTGTTCTGAGGATATCACCGCCGGAGCGGCGATGCAAAACGGCTGCGTTACAGTGCACATGGCGCGGCGCTCCCGATCACCCGGGGACTCTCCACACCGGGCCCCGATGGCAGCCAGATCCCCAACGACCCCAGCGTGAGCGGCGGATAGCTGGTAGCGCGGAGTTCGCGGGTTCGAACTCCGCGGCCTGCAAACTGGCAGTCGTCCTAGAGCCGCAGCGTTACAGACCAACTCCGCCAGCTCTCATGTGTCATCCCGACACCACAGATCGGGACAGGTAGATCGACCCGCAGCCGTGGGCCGTACGCCGTCACCCGCAGCTCGGACGGCAAATCAGGGTCTTCCTGGGTTACTCGCCGCGAGGAGCGCGTCGGCGACGCGCACGGCGGGAAGAACTGGCTCGGGGTCGTGCACGCGCACAATAGGCACCCAGAATGGCCGCCACCATGACGAGACACGGCTCACAGCGCAGTCGGATCCACATCCAGATCCGCACGCCAAACCTGCGCCCCATCAGGATGCAGATTGATCGGCTCGTGCGCTCTTTGCCAGGAGGGTTCGACGGGCGCCAGGGGTGGATTCGTCCCAAGCGTCCGCATGAAAGGCGCGCAGGCAATTTGCGATGTGCTCGGCCACAACGCCAATGTGCTCGACCAGTATCGTCATGTGATCTCCCGGCACCTCGTGAACTTGCAGTTGGGAAACCAGCTTGCCCCAACCGGCTGTCCGGTCCGTGGGATAAGGGTGATCCAGTGACTTGGTCCGCAGCAGAACGACACGCCCTGGGAAGGGTTTTGGCCGGTAGTTCATCGCGATGCCGCCGAATCGCACCTCGCGAAGACGCCGCTTGGGATCATCGAAAGCTGGGCCTGGAACCCCAAGCTCTTCAGGAGGAGTCCCCAGCAGGCGCAAGAGGTCTCTCCTCGCCGTCCGCAAACCTAAAGTCAGAAATGTCCGAAGGCCTTTGCGATATGCGCCCGGGGCGCGCACCAGATACCCCCGTAGCCGCCCATAGACGCGAGTCTGCAGGTCGGCATCAAGCCTGGCCAGCCGGCCACCGAAGCGGATGAGGGCCTTCAACCAGCCGAAGTGCCGGGTAACCGCGGCATCGAGCAGAATGACCAAGCCCACCTCTAAACCCTGCTGCTCCATCTGCCGTGCCATTTCATAGGCAATCTGGCCACCATTGCAGAAACCGCCCAGTAGATACGGTCCCTGGGGCTGCAAAGCAACCAGCTGCCGGATGTTCTCCGCGGCCATCGCTTCCACGGAAGGCAGCAGGGGCCTGCCATCGAACCCATGGGGCATCACTCCATAGAACGGCTGCTCCTGGCCGATCAGCCGAGCCAGCTTCCGACAGTAAAGTCCCCCCCCACCAATCCCCATGCAGAAAAAAGAAAGGCGGATGGGAACCACCGGGCTGGACAGGGACAATCGACGACTGTACCTCCTTCAGACTCTCCGTGCGAAGGCACTCCGCCAGATGTTTGATGGTTGCCTCAGCAAACAAGGTCACGAGCGGAAGGCACTTGCCACAGGCATCCTCGATCCGGTCCATCATGCGCACGGCGAGGAGAGAATGGCCGCCTAAATCAAAGAAGTCGTGCTCGATTCCAATCGGCCGCACGTTGAGAATCTCCTCCCAGATCTTCACCAACTGCGATTCCTGCGGGTCCCGGGGCGGGACGTAGCGGTTCTCAGCTTGGCGCGACCGGCTCCCGATGGGCAGCGCCCGGCGGTCGACCTTGCCGCTCGGCGTCAAGGGCAGCGCTTCCAGGGTGAAGAAGTCCGTGGGCACCATATAGTCGGGCAGCTTTTCCTTTAGAAAATCGCGCAACGCTTTCGAGGTGGGCGGGCTCGTCGAGTCACGAGGCACGATGTACGCTACCAGGCGCTTTTCGTCCGGAATCTCCTCCCGAACCACGACGGCTGCAGCCGATACTGCCGGGTGTTCTCCTAATGCTGATTCGATTTCTCCTAATTCAATTCGAAAGCCCCGAATCTTCACCTGATTGTCAAGGCGGCCCAGGAACTCAATGTTGCCGTCCGGCAAATAGCGGCACAAGTCGCCAGTTTTGTAGAGGCGCGCTCCGGGTTGCGTGCTAAAGGGATTGGGAATGAATTTTTGGCAGGTGATCTCTGGTCGGTTCAGGTACCCGCGGGCGAGCCCGTCCCCACCGATACATAATTCGCCGGCGACTCCTATCGGGACAGGCTGCAAGTGCTGGTCAAGAATGTACACGCGGGTGTTGGCGATGGGCCGGCCAATGGGAATCGAGGAGCTTGTGAGGCTTTGGGTACGGGGAATCCGATAGCAACAGGCAAAAGTCGTGCTCTCCGTCGGCCCGTACCCGTTGACCAACTCCGTGTTGGGCAGCAGCGACAAAGCACGACAGATATGCGGAACGGAAAGGGCTTCCCCTCCTACAAGCAACCGCGGAAGCGGCGACAGGACATCCGGAGCTGCATCGATCACCGTGTTGAACAGGGAAGGCGTTAACCACAAGGTGGTCACGTTCTCGCTCTTGAGCACCGCACGGAGTTGCTGCAGTTCCGGCATGCGGTTGGGAAATAGCACGCAGCGCCCTCCGTGCAGCAGTGCGCCCCAAATCTCGAGCGTAGTTGCATCGAAGGATACCGAGGACAACTGCAGAAATACCTCGGTCTCCCCAAAGCGGGCGAAATCCGTGCCAAACAGCAGGCGCACGATGCCGCGATGGAGAACCTCGACCCCCTTCGGCTTCCCGGTGGACCCGGAGGTGTACATGACACAGGCCACGTTGTCTGGTTTCACTTCGGTGACTGGATTGTGGCTGCCGAACCTCCAGTCGGAATCATCAAGCTTGTCGAGGCAGGCGACCCGAAGGTCGCGTTGCGGGAGTGCATGCCTTAACCCACTTTGGGTCAGCAACACGAGAATTCCGGCATCTTCCAGCATGAAGGCTAGACGCTCCTTCGGATAAGCGGGGTCCAGTGGGACGCAAGCAGCCCCTGCCTTCAAAATCGCCAGCAGTCCTACCACCATCTCCAGCGACCGGTCCACGCAGAGCCCCACCCTGGTTTCAAGCCCGACCCCCAAGCCACGAAGCTGTTGGGCCAGCCGATTGGCCTGTCGGTTCAATTCTCCATACGTGAGGCTTTGCGCCTTGAAGGTCACCGCCACCGCTTCGGGCCTTCGTTCCGCTTGCGCCACGAACAATTCAGGGATCGTCGCGTCGCGTGGGTACTCCACTTCTGTACGATTCCATTCAACCAGGATTTGGTGTCGCTCGGCGAGGGTCAGCAGGGGAAGCGAGGCGATTCGGCTATCGGGTTCGGCGACGATGGCCTCGAGCAGGGTCCGGTAGTGGCCGGCCATCCGCTCCATCGTGCCACGATCGAACAGGTCGGCGTTGTAGATGAAGGAACACTTGAGTTGCCGGTTCCTCTGGACGATCTCAAGGGTGAGGTCGCAAGCCGCCACGGGAACGTCAAGCGCGAACTCTTCGACGCACAGGCCCGGAATCTCAATCTTTTCCTCGGGCAAGTTCTCGAGGTTAAACATCACCTGAAAGAGCGATGCGGAGCTCAGGTCGCACTCCGGCCGCAGCTTTTCCACCAGCTTCTCAAAGGGCACATCCTGGTGGCTGTAAGCGCCGCGGCAGGTCTCCCGCACTCGCCCCAGCAGTTCTCGAAACGTGGGATTCCCCGCCAAGTTCGTGCGCAGAACCAGGATGTTGATGAAGATTCCAATCAGTTTTTCCGTCTCCACCCAGTTCCGTCCCGCCAGCGCCGATCCTACAGCGATGTCCTCGCACCCCGTGTAACGAGAGAGCAGCACCTGGAAAGCCGCGAGGAGCGCCATGAACAGCGTGGCATTCTCGCGCCGGCTCAGCGCCATCAGCGAGTCGGCAAGCGGCTCTGGCAAGAACATCTCTGTGCATCCGCCCCGGTGTATCTGCGCGCCCAGCCGCGGCCGGTCAGTCGGCAGGTCCAAGGGAGCGCAGCCGCTCAGTTGCTGTTTCCAGTAAAGAAGCTGGCGCTCCAACAGTTCGCCCCCCAACCGCTGGCGTTGCCAGATGGCGAAGTCCGAATATTGGATGGGGAGCTCCGCGAGTGCAGGCGAACTCCCCGTACTCAACGCGCGATAGAGGTCCGCGAACTCCTCAATGAAAACCCGAGCTGACCACGCGTCAAAAGCGATGTGATGGAATACAAGGAGTAAAACGTGCTCCTGCTTGCCGAGCCGCAGGAGCATGGCCCGCAGGACGGAATCCTGGGCCAGATCGAAGGGGCTAAGGCTCTCCTCGGTGGCCAAGCGCTTGGCGCGCGACTCACATTCGCTGGGAGCCAGTTCGGAGAGCTCGACTACGGCCATGTCCAGAGCCAAGTTTGGGGAAATGACTTGTCGTGGTTGGCCGTCGCGTACCTTGAAGCGAGTGCGCAGGACCTCGTGGCGATCCACGACGGTTTGAACCGCCCGCCGCAGGGCAGACTCGTCGAGTGACCCCGTCAACCGAAGCGCCAGCGGGCGATTGTAAACGGGACTGCCCGGCTCCAACTGGTCCAGGAGCCATACCTTTTCCTGCGCAAACGAAAGAGGTGGTGCGTGCCGGTCAGCAAGCCGCGGAATACCCCGGAGAGCGCGGCGGGACTGCGGCCTTTCCCGCCCACTTGCATCGGCCGGCGCAGGCTCCTGTTGTGGAATTCCCTCAGGTCCGCTCGGGATGGCAGGCGTGCCTTTCACAGAGACTTGGCTCCCCCAACCTGGTTTGAAGAGGGCGGTTCAGCGCGGTTGCGTTCAACGCTTTC
Organism: Terriglobia bacterium; assembly: GCA_020073545.1. Lineage (GTDB taxonomy): Bacteria > Acidobacteriota > Terriglobia > UBA7540 > UBA7540 > Bog-366. The sequence continues at coordinate 12,039 of JAIQEZ010000001.1, forward strand.
GCCCGGTTGTCGCATCTTATCAGCCAGCACCCGAGCCTGGTCCGCAATCGTCGGCGCATCCAGGAAATCGAGCAAAGTGAGGTCCACATCGAACTGCTGGCACACGCGGGAGACAACCCGCGTGGCGAGCAGCGAATCTCCGCCCAAATCGAGAAAGCGCTGATGGATGCTCACGGACGGGATCTTCAACACCTCGCGCCAAGTCTCGACCAGGAATTCCTCGACGGGGTTGCGGGGGGCTACGCTCTCGCCGGATTGATCGGGGCGGGGCGCAGCCTCCTCCGCCAAGCCCAACTTTTCAGCCAAGCCGATTCGCTGGGGCTTGCCGGTCGGCCCCAGGGGGATGGCGTCAACCGCCACGATGCGGCGGGGTACCTTGAAGTAGGCCAAGCGTGCAGCCGCGAACTGCCGAAGCGGCTTTTCGGTGACCTGCGCATCGCGCAGGACGACCGCTGCCGCCACCTCCTGCCCGAGTGATTCATCCGGCAGGGCGAAGACCACCGCCTGGACGACCGCCGGATGCTGCAACAGGACTTCTTCCACCTCACGCGGTGAGACCTTTTCACCCCCGCGATTAATGATCTCCTTGATGCGCCCCTCGATGAAGAGATAGCCGTCCGCATCCAGGCGGCCCAGGTCTCCCGTGCGAAACCAGCCGTGGGTGAAGGCCTGGTCCGTCACCTGCTGGGCGTAGCCGCGCATGAGGTTCGGCCCCCGCACGACGATCTCGCCCACTTCGCCCTGGCCAAGCAGCCGCTCGCCACCGGCTTCCATGATGGCAATTTCCGTACCCGTCGCCACACCCACGGAACCGGGCTTGCGAACCCGGGGAGGAAGAGGGTTGGACGCGATCTGATGGGAAGCCTCAGTCATCCCGTAGGCCTCCACAACCGGAGCGCCGAACCGGCCTTCCAGTTCGGCCATCACCGTCGGGGAAAGCGGAGAAGAGCACGAACGGATAAACCGAAAACCCGCCCCGCTAACGGTTGGCTGGTGGTCGGCGGCGCGGGCCAGAATGGCTCGATGCATGGTTGGCACGGCGGTGTACCAAGTGGGTTGGAAAGCGGCGACCCAGTCGAAAAAGCGTGGGGCCTCCAAGCCAGGTGTCGCCACCACGCTCGCTCCCGCGGCGAGTGAAGACAAGACCGAGGCCACTAGGCCGTGAATGTGGAACAGCGGCATGATGTTCAAGCAGCGATCAGACGGCGTGAGTGCCAGGGCGTCGCGGATGTGTTCGGCGGAGGCGCACAGGTTCTGATGGGTGAGAGGAACCATCTTCGGCCGGGACGTCGTTCCGGAGGTGTGGAGCACCAAGGCAATGTCCTCCGCCTTGGCGATGCGGGGCGACGAGCCTGACGTAGGCTTGGCTCCCAGCAAGCCGAAAAGCCCTGCCGGACCCTCCAATTTCGGCTCAATTTCGATGACAGGAATTCCGCGGGCTTGGGCGACCTCCACACTAGGCGAGGTCACTCCCGCTTGGATCACTAACGCCGTGGCTTCCAGGTCGGACAAGTAGAAATCAAATTCCGAGGCGCCGTATGCCGGGTTCAACGGAGCTGCCGCGGCCCCGCAGGCAATGGAAAGAAATGCCACCGCCATCTCGGGGCCGTTGGGCAGGACAATCGCTACCCGGTCGTTACGGTGGATGCCGAGCGCGTTCAAGCGCGTCACAACCTCGCGGGCCTGCGCGAGCAAACGGCTGAAGCTCAGCGGAGCCCGCTCCGGGGCCAGAATCGCGACCGAATCAGGCGAGAGCTTGGCTCCCTTCTCGAGTTGTCCGTAAATCGATGAGAGCGTCACAGTTTTCGCCAGGTGCTTAAATCCATCCGTTCAGATTTCAGGCGTGTATTTGCTGAGAATCTTAGGTCGAATGCGCTGACATCGCAAGCCTGAACCGCCTTTCCCCGTTCGGAGGCCGACTGTAGTGAAAAAGGCACTGCCCGCGGTGATGTCCAATTCCACCTCAACCGGGTAAGCATCAATGCCGAAGACGGCGGCACTCGAGGTTTTGAAGAGCATTGGCGCAGCTCGCTGCGGAAGATCGACGGGGTACGAAGGCCCGGGCGCCCCCCCTTAGACGCCCGTTGACCTCGCGGGTCCTGTAACGACGGCCATTATACCAAAGGTAACAGTGCCATGGGCAGCGAGGAAATTCCGGGCAGGAACCCCTGTGCCCCGCAGCGAGGACGGCAAGTCAGGGTCATCTGGGATTATTCGCCGCGAGGAGCGCGCCGGCGACCCGCAGCAATTGCCTCGTCGATCCCACGCCAGCTCATGCGTGTTTAACCTCTAGTCCATTCAGTCAGATCAGAGAGAATCTTCTTACGGCCCCGGGAGTTCTCTTGGGGAATGCTGGCCCGCTTTCTACAAGTTCCACTGGAAGATGTCCGGGGTTCCTGCTAGAGTGTCATGAGCAACAGGGGCAACTGGGAAAAATCCAAGGGCGCGTGGTGGCGGTTACATTTCTTCTACCGGAGGTGTGTCATGACCATGCGACGGAAAGTTGCTTTGGAGGTTTTCGGTGGAGTGGTGGTTACGGTTCTGACCATGTGCTTCTGCACACCGAGTCAAAAACCGCCGACGGCCGTAGACCCTGGCGTGCGCGGCGGCCCGCCGGGTGCGGGTACGGCCCTGCCAGGCCTTACGGCGGACGAAACCGCGTTCTTCCAAGATGGGCTTGCCAGGTTCCAAGAAATCGAGGCCGTGACGGGAAGCGAGAACAACGGCCTGGGGCCTCGCTTCAACTCGAACCAGTGCTTTTCTTGCCACTCCCAGCCGGCTGGTGGCGGGACGAGCCCTGCGCGGAACCCCCTGATCCAAGTCGCCACGCTCAGTGGGGCAAAAAACGTGGTGCCTTGGTTCATCACGGAAAATGGGCCCATCCGGGAGGCGCGCTTCAAGCAGAACCCCGACGGAACTAACGACGGCAACGTGCACGCCCTCTTCGTCATCAGCGGCCGCAGTGACGCCGTGGGTTGCGACATCGCCCAACCCAACTTCCTGCCGGCTGGGAACCCGCTCACCGGCCAGGGTGGAAATCCGAACATCATCTTCCGCATCCCGACACCTGTCTTTGGCGATGGACTCCTCGAAGCGATCCCCGACTCGGCGATCCTCGCGAACATGCAGGCCAACACGTCCCTGAAGACGCAGTTGGGCATTTCCGGTCACCCGAACGCGCTCCTGAGCGGCAATGTGAACCGCAGTGGAAACGACGGGACCATAACCCGCTTCGGATGGAAGGCACAGAACAAATCCCTTCTCCTGTTCGCGAGCGAGGCCTATAACGTCGAGATGGGGATCACGAGCCAACTCTTCTCCCAAGAGCGCGACGAGACTCCAGGCTGTATCTTCACCCCCACGCCCGACGACACGCTCAACTTCACGACTACGCCTACGGGCAACCCCAACATCAATACCGCCACCCTCGCTGACATCGAGGCGTTCGCCAACTTCATGCGGATGCTGGCCCCACCCACCCCGGCGCCCGATACGCCGTCCACCACGGATGGACGGGCCGTTTTCACAAGGATCGGCTGCGCCCACTGCCACACGCCTTCGTTTATCACCGGCAAGATGATTGCGAGCGGCTCCTCGACGGTCCCGAGCCCTGCGCTCTCCAACCAACCGGTGAACCTCTACTCCGACATCCTCATCCACCACATGGGCAGTGGTCTCGCGGACGGCATCACCCAAGGTGGCGCAGGCCCCGATGAGTTCCGAACTGCTCCGCTCTGGGGTGTTGGGCAGCGCATCTTTTTCCTCCACGACGGACGCACGAGCAACTTGGTGGAGGCTATCGAGTTCCACAAGAGCTCGGGCAGCGAGGCGAACAAGGTCATCGACGGTTTCAATAACCTGAGCACTCAGGATCAACAAGACCTCATCAACTTCCTGCGGTCGCTCTAGGCGGAATTTCTCATTACCGGCGGCGAAGGACGGGGCAATAGGTCGCCTCGACGAACTCGATGCGGCCAGCCCCGCCCTTCCGGACTCGCGGGAAAAAAGCATAGTGTGCTGGGAGATCCAGGCTCGCGCAGGTTTGCGCTTTGGCCTCGTGGCCGAATGCAAACCCAACGTCGGTTTTTGACTGTTTCACCTCGGGACGATCCCCAGGAACTCGCGGCCCCGGCGCTTGCACTTGGATCAGACCAGCGTGGATAGCGGTTGTTGTTCTGCCGTGATGTCCAAAAACTCGATTCTCTATTGACTCAGCGTGCGATGGGGTTTTGACGACCCACAACTGCGCCGCGGTCGTGCGCGCGCACAATATGCGCCCTGCCCAGAATGCCCAGCGCAATGGGGAGATCGAATCCCGAACCTCCTTTTTTCACGTCTGCGGGCGCCAGGTTCACGGTGATGTTCTGAAAAGGAAATTCCAGGCCGCAGTTCTTGATGGCAGACTTGATGGGCGAGCTCAACGGTGGTTGCACCGCCGCCGATGGTGGTCGGGAACAGCCGCTTTTCGCGGTGGTCCTGCAGGAGCGTGACGATTCTGGCGACAACCCGTGCCGGCATCACAATGTACCTTACGAGCGTGATGGCAATTCACTGAAGACTTTTCAGCGGCGCCGGGGCGGCGTTCATCGTCTTGTTAGCCAGCCCCACTCGTATGCCAGAGTCGCGCGAGTTGGCGGTGTTTGTTGAATGGCGGCAACTCACCATGCTCGCGTTCGAAGCGGAGCAACAGATCAGATTCCAGTAATTTCGCGCGGTCCTTTGACCCTGCGTCGACATAACCAATCATCAAGGCCGGATTTTCGCGCATGTGCTGCTGCATTCGAATATTGGTGCGGTTGTCGTAACCCGGATGAAAGTACCCACGAATTCTGTGACGCAAGCCGCCTTGGTTCTTAGCCGAGCCAATATAGGCGATGTCCGAGGTGCCGATCCGACGAACCTGTTGGCCGGGAAACACGAAAGCGTACACACCGAAACAAGTCGGTAGCGCAGCCATCAATCGAGTTTCTTCGCCGAGACCCAGTGGCAGCCACCCTTGGAAGGTCAGCGTCTGTAGATCCGCTCTATTCATTTACGAAAATCCGATAGCTTACCCAACTGCAACCCAACAGTTGCGCGCTTCGTCTGGCTAACGATAAAGCTCACCTGCCGCTATGGAGCGCAGCGGAAGAGCCGGTCCGAGTTGAAGCTGTTGTTAGGTCTTTTGCTCAATTATTTCGCTCGTCACGTAACGGCGAACAAGGTTCTTTAAGCTTCCATTCTTGCGTTCTAAGTGCTTTCGGTAGTCTATAAAATCCTTGAATATCTGGATCGGCTCAGAGTATTGACCTCTTTCATCGCAAACTACTGCTGCGACGCCGATTACCGACTGCTCCTCAGGATACTGAGACTGAAAACGCATAAATGCACGGTCCAAAACAGCCTCCCACGATACAATTCTTGAGGAAAGGCTCTCGCGAATTTTCTCATGCACAGTCCAAATGCCTTCCACGTAGTCTCGGACCAGCACTTTGATGTCAACTTTTTCGCCAAGAGCTTCCAGTTCTCCTAGTACGGACTTATTAAATTTGCCGTCACCACGAAGATCTTCTGGCCGCAGGTATACGCTGACTGCAAACTGCGTTTTGCTTTTTTCACCATCAATCCACCTTGAGTTGTAGGTGACTTCGTGAACTGGGAAGCCTCGATGTTGCACGAAATTACGCAACTTCTCCATGGCCCGGTACCCAAGTCGGGTGTCATGTTCATAGCTAAACGAAGTCTCGACGTTCGGAGCTTCTTCTCCCTCAGTATCGAACACGTTATCTAGATGGTGTTTCACATGATCAACGTATGTTCTTGCAGCAGTAAGGAGGTTTACAAGGCGCCGGTTGAAGAGGCTTCGTTCCACTTGGAACCAACGGTAGTCTTGTCCCCTTAGAATCATCTGGCGCGCAACCGATTCGAGCAGAGATCCTTCGAGCTCTAGGTAGTTTTCCACGACAAGATCGTACTTTTCCTCGATGAAAAGACTCTCAACAAGAGCACTCTTCGCTTTCTTGATTTCCTGATATTCGTTCGCTGATATGTGAACGAATGCTCTTGAACCGAGAACCATTCGTGTTAACCCATAATCCATGCTTAATTCCTTCGACCTAACAATAATTGGACTAAACCGCTGCGCGGTATGTGCTGGCCCGGCCTTTCGATCTGAGCCCGCCAGACGTCATCAACTTGAGACCGCCGACCCCACACCCTGCCTGCGGCAGGGACGCCCGCCCCTCCTCCATCGGGTCACTCCTCTCCCCGCCGTGCGGGGAGAGGGGCAGGGGGTGAGGGGCATCCAGGATCTAGCCCGCGTGAGGCGATGAGACAAACGCGAGGAATGCATCGCCCATTGGCGTGGTTCTCTTCGCGAGCACGCCAGAAGCCGTCATCATTGCATGTAGCCCACTGGGCTCCGAATTCATGAGACCTCGCGAGAAAAGATCGCTAACGATTTGGTCATAAAAGGCGCGCTGGCCCCGCAATTCTGGGAAAGTGTGCTCGATAACTCTAGCCGGTGATCCCACAGCCTGGTTGGTGCTGGTCATACCCTTTGCCGCACGATAGGCGGCGGGACCTTGGAGGAAACGTAGGATCCGCAAGTGCCACGGAGTCAGCGTGTCAATGAAGTTCAGGAACATCAACTGGAGATCTTCGTCAGGAGCATTCCCGCTCGCAACGTTCAGCACTGCATTGCGAAGGGCCTCTAGTTTTTCTTGATGGTGATTGCGGACCGCTGCTTGGCTGGCATGCATCACGGCGGTCACGAATGCCTCGTTCTCCCGGAGCGAGTCAACGGTAAAACCGCTGACTTTCTCCTCAAGCTCTTCAAGACCCTCAGCAATCGATCGGACCCAGTTGTCGCGTCTCTTGGCCAATGGTGGTGCAAGGAGCGCGGAGAAAAGCTCTGCCGCTGGACCACCAACAATGGGGATAGCAGACAAACCAGCCTTGACGACGGTGTGGGCGATATCTCCACCGCCTGGCTTAGGAGGCTGTAAGTTCTTGTCGTTTGTCATCCCTTAAAGTATAGAGCAAGGGTAGCATACTTCAAAGATGTGACCCCTGGGGGGCACAAGTTGGTAGCGCGGGGTTCGCGGGTTTCATACTCCACGGCCTGTAAACTGGCAGTCGTCGGAGCGCCGCAGCGTTACAGACCAACCATGCCAGCTCCTACGTGGGGCCGTCCCGACACAACAGATCGGGATAGGTAGACAGGCGCCATAGCCCTGGGCCGTACGGTGTGCCCCGCAGCTCGGAGGGTACATCAGGGTCTTCTGGGATTATTCGCCGCGAGCAGGGCGTCGGCGATGCGCACGGCGGGAAGAACTGCCTCGGGGTCGCGCACCAACACGCGATCGATCATGTCCAGTGGCGCAGAAGAATATGACGACGCTTATGACCCTATCAATTAATACAATGGCAGCAGAGTTTAAGCTAGATAAACTCTGCGCTTCCCGCTCCAAGTCGGTCGCGCAAATTCGCCCCGCACAAACCAGGCTATTCTGTGCAATATTGAGGAGACAGCGAACTTGTGGTAAAAGGCAGCGAGAGTACGTGCTACGAGGTAACGTGGCCGGTCGCATGGTGCTGGTCGGTGGGCGGAGGATAACTACAGCATTCCCGTGATCTCAAACCGGAGGTTCTTATGGGCCGAGGTGTACTTTCGGTTCTATTAGCGTCAATTCTTTGGGTTCATTGTGGCTTATCCGCTAAGGCAGAGGTTGTTGGGGCGGGCGCCACTTCCCAGGCGAGTACCTCTCAGAAGCCAACCCTCAAAGAGCAGGTCATCCAAATTCCGGGTGGATCTCAGGTGGAAGTGCGCCTGCTCAACAAGGAGCGATTCCGCGCCCGACTTGGCGACGTCTCCGATGAGGGGTTCACCGTCCAGATTGCGAAGGGGAACCAGATCGAGACACGCAAGCTCGCTTTTGGCGATGTGAAGTCTATCAAGCAGATTGGAGGGAAAACACACACGGCAATCTACATTCTCGCTGGCGTCGGAATTGCCTTCGGCGTTATCCTTGCTTTGGCTTTCACCCTTGGACGCGCCGGGAACCCAGGGATCCGGTTGTGAGCTGGAGCGCGGAGTTTGCGGGTTTCGAACTCCGCGGCCCGCAAACTGGCAGTCGTCCGAGAGCCGAAGGGTTACAGGCCAACTCCGCCAGTTCTCATGTGTCATCCCGACACAACAGATCGGGATGGGTAGACAGGCGCCATAGCCCTGGGCCGTACGGTGTGCCCCGCAGCGAGGACGGCGAGTCAGGGTCATCTGGGATTATTCGCCGCGAGCACGGCGTCGGCGACGCGCACGGCAGTGAGAACTGCCTCGGGGTCGTGCACACGCACAATGTGCGCGCCGCCAAGAATGGCAGCGACCACGGCCGCGGCATCGGCGATCGCGAGGGGGGCGGAGTTTTGCATCGGCCAGAAAGCGGCCTGACGCTTCACCTGCGAAGGCTCAAGACTCTCGCCCGCCACGATGGCCTGCACAAACGACTTGCGCGAGCTGCCGACGAGGATGGGAAGACGAAAGCACTGAAGTCTTGCCAGGCCGGCGAGGATTTCATAGTTCTGCCGGCGCGACTTGCCGAAGCCCAGGCCGGGATCAAGGATGATCTGCGAGCGGCTCACCCCGGCGGCGAGCGCGCGCCGAAGGGAAGTTTCCAAACCCTCGGCGAGCGAGCGCCAGATGTTCTGTGCGAAGGGTTTCTGCTGCATGGTCTCCGGGCGGCCGCGCAGGTGCATCAGAACGAGCGGCGCGCGGTAGCGGCGCGCGACCTCGGCAAGACGCGGGTCGAAGCGTAGCCCACTGACATCATTGAGAATGTTCGCGCCGGTGCGGAGAGCTTGCTCGGCGACCTCAGCTTTGGTGGTGTCAGTGGAGATGGGGACGGAGCGCAGCTTGCGCCGCAGGCCGCGAATGACGGGCAGCACGCGCCGCAGTTCTTCTTCCGCAGAGATACGTTGCGAACCCGGCCGCGTGGATTCGCCGCCCACGTCGATCCAGTCGGCTCCCTGGCGAACCAGTTCCAGGCCGCGCTGGATGGCACGTTCGGGAGCAAGGTAAAGTCCGCCATCAGAGAAAGAGTCCGGGGTGACGTTGAGTACGCCCATGAGGAGCGTACGCTCGCCAAGACGAATCGCTCGGCCAGCAACTTTGATTTCGAATTCGGGGCGAAGTCTCATGTTCACGGTAGATCGAGACGTCCATGGTCCGTGGTCCGCGGTCAGTCGTCAGTAATCAGTTATCAGTCTTCAGTAAGAACCAAGAAGCCGCTCCCCTGGGCCCTTGCTGATAACTGAGAACTGATGACTGAAAACTTTCAACTGGCAACGGACCACGGACTACCGACCACGAATCACGGGCGACTTACATCCCGAATAATTTCACGTAGGCCACCGCTCCCGCCACGCCGCCGAGGACGGGCCCAAGAACTGGCACCCAGGAATAACTCCAATCGGAATCACCTTTGCCGGCGATGGGCAGCAACGCGTGCGCGAGTCGCGGCCCCAGGTCGCGCGCGGGATTAATGGCGTATCCGGTGGGCGCGCCGAGCGACAGCCCGATTGACCAGACGAGAAACCCCACCAGAAGCGGAAACAGGCCACTTTGAGTGGGGGCGGCGTTGGCCAGGATGGCGAGCACTCCAAACATCAGGACGAACGTTCCGATGATTTCGGTGAGCAGATTCATGGGCAGACGGCGAATGGCGGGCACGGTGGAGAAGACGATGAGCTTCGCGCTCTTGTCTTCCGTAACAGGCCAGTGGGCAAGATAGGCGAGCCACACGATCACCGCGCCGAGGAAGGCTCCCAAAAATTGGGCCGCCATGTACGTGGGCACGGCTCGCCAGGAAAACCTGCCAATCACCGCCAGGCCGAGGGTGATGGCAGGATTCAAGTGCGCGCCGCTGATGCGACCCACGGCATAAACTCCCATCGCCACCCCCAATGCCCACCCCGTGGTGATGACCATCCAGCCGGAGTTCTGAGCCTTGGTTTTGTTCAGCACCACCGCGGCGACGACTCCATCGCCCAACAGGACCAAGAACATCGTACCCACCACCTCCGCCATAAATGGACTCATGCGCATCCTCCCTGACGTGCTTTCGCAGCTTGCGGACGGGCAGAGAGTATAGTTCGGCGTATGGGGAATTGCGCGGGAAAATGAGTCAACGCGAGGGTTGAAGCGCCACCTGTCTTGGACCGGATCAGGACTGGAAGACCGGGCCGACAGGCAGAAGAAAGCCGGGCAGCAGGGGAGTCTCAACCGTATCGTCTTTCGCGCACATCTTCGCAAGCTGGAAGCCTTCTGTGGCCAGCCGGTAGACCTCGATCACTTGTGCGACGGGGTCGACGATCCAGTATTCCCCCACGCCAAACCGTGCATAGGCTTTCATTTTGGGCCCGCGATCGCGGGCCTCAGTGGCAGGCGAGAGGATTTCAACAACCAGGTCCGGAGCGCCGCGGACCCAATCCCTGACGATGGTCCGGTGCTCTTTCAAGACGAAAAGGAGGTCGGGCTCCAGGACGTCATGCTCGCTCAGGATAACGTCCAAGGGAGCAAACCGCAGCTCCCCGAGCGGGTGGACCTCCAAAAACTTCCCAAGAGCCAACGTGAGGTTGAACAGGATTTTCTGATGGATATCCAGTGGTGAGGGTGTCACAAAGAGTTCTCCCTCGATAATTTCCCGGCGCTTGCCGTCGTCGGGCATGGCCAGGAGATCAGCGTGCGTATATTTCGTGCTGATAATCATGCGCCGATTATATCACCCGCCCTATTCTCGATTTCCGATTATGGAACACGCCTGCACTGCCTGTCTCTTCAATCCAAAATCCAAAGTGGTTTACGCCGGCTGAGGGCGCTCGCGAGGCGGGATGCCGGGCTGCGCGGGTTGCGGCTTGAGCACCTGCGTGGTTTCAGGTGGCGCCGGCTGGGGCGGTGCGCGGCGGACGAATTCCGGCAGCGGCTTGCCTTCGATGAGCAGGTTCACCTCGTTTACGTCCAGAACTTCGCGGACGAGCAGGGCTTCGGCGATGCGGGTGAGGATCTCGCGGTTCGTCGTCAGGACGTGCTCGGCTCGCTGGTAGGCGGCAGTGATGAATTTCTTCACTTCCTGGTCAATCTTGATGGCCGTGTCTTCGCTGAAGTCGCGGGAGGTGGTGAGATCGCGTCCCAGGAAGATCTCCTGCTGGTTCTTTCCGAAAGCCAGCGGCCCGAGGTCCGACATGCCCCACTCGCAGACCATGCGGCGAGCCACTTCGGTGGCCTGCTCGATGTCGTTGCCGGCCCCGGTGGTGACGTGGTGCAGAAAGAGCTCCTCCGCCGCGCGCCCACCCATCATGATGGCCAGTTGCGACTCCAGGTAATTGCGCGTGTAGGTGTGCTTGTCATCGATCGGCAACTGCATGGTGACGCCCAAAGCCATGCCGCGCGGAATGATGGTGACCTTGTGCAGCGGGTCAGCGTACGGAACCATGGAGGCGACGAGCGCGTGCCCGGCTTCGTGGTAAGCGGTATTGCGCTTCTCCTCTTCGGAAAGAATCATCGACTTGCGCTCGGCACCCATCAGGACCTTGTCCTTGGAGGTTTCGAAGTCCGCCATCATCACGGTCTTGCGGTTCTGGCGCGCCGCCAGCAGCGCCCCTTCGTTCACCAGGTTGGCCAGGTCGGCGCCCGAGAAGCCCGGCGTGCCGCGCGCGAGCACCGAGATCTCGACGTCCTCAGCCAGCGGAATCTTCTTGGTGTGGACTTTCAAAATAGCTTCGCGCCCGCCGACATCGGGCCGCGGGACAACCACGCGACGGTCGAAGCGGCCCGGGCGCAGCAGCGCGGGGTCCAGGACGTCGGGGCGGTTGGTGGCGGCGATCAAGATGACGCCTTCGTTCGACTCAAAGCCGTCCATTTCCACCAGCAACTGGTTGAGCGTCTGTTCGCGCTCGTCGTGGCCGCCGCCCAAACCCGCACCGCGGTGACGGCCGACGGCGTCGATCTCATCAATGAAGATGATGCAGGGAGCATTTTTCTTGCCCTGCTCGAACAGGTCACGCACCCGCGAGGCGCCCACGCCCACAAACATCTCGACGAAGTCAGAGCCGGAAATCGAGAAGAACGGAACGTTGGCTTGGCCGGCGATGGCCCGCGCCAGCAACGTCTTGCCGGTTCCCGGGGGGCCGACCAGCAGCACGCCTTTGGGGATGCGCCCGCCCAGCTTCTGGAACTTCTGCGGCTCGCGCAGGAACTCGATGATTTCCTGCAGTTCTTCCTTGGCCTCGTCCACGCCCGCCACGTCATTAAAGGTGACTTTTTTCTGCTGGCTCGAGAGCAGCCGAGCGCGGCTCTTGCCGAACGACAACGCCTTGTTCCCACCGGACTGCATCTGGCGCATCATGAAAATCCAGAGCCCCAAAATGAGGATCATGGGCAAGCCGTTGGCGAGCCACGTCATCCAGGAGGATCCGGAGTTGTCCTTGATGATGACATTGACGTTCTTATCCTGCAGAGTCTTATAGATGTCCGGGTAATTGGCGGGGATCGTGGTCTTGAAATGGGAGCTGTCTTTCTTGAACGTCCCCGTGACGTCGGTGCCCACGATGGTGACGTCGCGGATATTGTCCTTGTTCACTTCGGTGGTGAACTCCGTGAGGGTCAGGTCCCGAACCCTCTCTCCTGTACTGGACTTCACCACCGCCCAGATGAGCAGGGCGGTGACTGCCATCACGATCCAGAAGATAATATTCTTGACTGCCGAGTTCACGGACCGTCCTCCTCTAGCCCCTCGCCATGACTTGTGTCTTCCCCTAGGACTCACCCCTCCTGATTAGATGCACGCCAAAGGCACAGGGGCCGCCGCCTCCCTTCAACCCATCCGGGCCAGATAGGGCAGGTTGCGGTATTGATCCTGATAGCCCAGACCATAGCCAACCCAAAACTTGCCCGAGACTTTGAAGCCCGCGTAATCCACCGGAACGTCCACTTTCCGTTCCTCGGTCTTGTCGAGCAGCGTCGCGGTGCGCAGCGAGGCGGGCTGCTGCGCCAGCAGGGTACGATACAGATGATCGAGCGTCACCCCCGATTGCAGGACTCCGTCCACGAGGAGGAGGTCTTTGCCCGCGAGAAGGAGGTTTTTGCCCGCCGCATCCACGGGAGGGATGTACATGATCTCCCGCATGGCCACGAGCCCTGAGTCGCTGTCGCGCACCTGCCAGCGGACAAACGAGTAGACGACTGGTATTGTCAGGGCGCGGACTAAGTCCGCCATAAACACGTAGCAGTCCTCCAGGATCCCTATGACGTGCAGGATCTTTCCCTGGTAATCACGATTGATCTGGTTTGCCAGCTCGCGCACACGCTTGTGAATTGCCTTTTCGCTGATAACCATTTTCAGATGGTTATTGCCCTCAGTGGCGACACGTGGCAACAGACGGCGCTTCTTCGCGACAGGCTGGGGACGTTTTTTCATAGTTGCGGCCCCCGGGCGGCGGAAGGTGGCGGCGCGGGTTCCTCCTCCACAATCAGCACTTGGCGGGTCTCGTCGGACGCGGCAACTGGACTCCCCGGCGGAAAGCCTCGCGCCCACACGATCTGGCTCCCGCACGCCAGGACGGGCCAAAGCCTGCGGCGAACTTCCGGGATCCTGCGCTCGCGAAAAAGGTCCTTTAGCTTGCGCACCCCTCGGCTTCCCAAGGGCCAAAAACTATCCCCTGCCCACCAGTTGCGCAGGAAAAGCTGCCCCGGCAACTTCTGCGGGTCGAACCGCACAAGCCTATCTTGATTATAAGCCCTGCCAGGGTCATCGCGATCAAGAAATTTGAAGCGGAAAGTACAGCCCAGCTCGGGAACTGTCAATTCTCCGGGGATGACCACGGCGTAAGAAAACCCCGTCTCCTCCGGGGCATGGGGAGCTAGACTCAGCACCAGCCAAGCGAATTCCTTGCGGGCGAGCACCCCTCCCGGGAGTCGTTGGCTTTTCCCGCTCTGAGCCTCGGCGGCAAAACGCAACAGCGCTTCGACGTGTGCGTGCGTCAGCCCGCGCAAGGAGCCCCGCACGACTTGCAGCATCTGGCGCAGCACGCGCCGAGCCAAGGCGGGGGGGAACTCCCGCAGCGGCCGAATGGGAATACGCTCCTCCGACCCCTCCCGCACCCGCCAGGGATGCGCCCGGTCCCGCGCCTGACGCTCCAGGCAGGCTTCGTCGTCGCGCGCGCGGTCGGCAAGCTGCTTGAACAAGGGAATGATTGCCGGATTGAATTCCCTCGCGAGGAACGGCAGCAGCTCCAAGCGCACTTTGTTCCGCTGCAGGCGCGGATTGAGGTTCGAGGAGTCGACCCGGTACTCGAGATGCCGCGCCGCAATTTCCTGCATGATCTCGGCGCGCGTCAAGCTGAGAAAAGGCCGAACGACTTTGCCCTCCAGCAGGGGATAGATTCCGCCCAGGCCGCGCGTGCCCGTGCCGCGCAGCAAGCGCAGGAGCACGGTTTCCGCCTGGTCGTTGGCGGTGTGCGCCGTGGCGACACGGTCGAGCCGACCCTGGTCGACGAGCGAAAAGAAAAAACGGTAGCGCACCTCGCGCGCCACGGCTTCCAAGTTGCGGCGGCGCTCGCGCGCCACACGCGCCACATCCGCCTCGCTGCGCAGATAGTCAAACCCGAGAGCTTCGGCGAGGCCGCGCACAAAGGCTTCGTCGCCGTCGGACTCTGCCCCGCGCAGGTGATGATTGAAGTGTACGGCCGCGAGGGCGAGCCCCAGGTCGCGCGCCAGCAGCCTCAGGAAGTGCAGCAGCAGGACGGAGTCTGGCCCTCCTGAAACCGCCACCCCCACACGCTGGCCGGGGCGGAAAAACTCCTTGCGGCGCATTTCGAGCGACCAGCGGGCGTACAAGTCAGGTCGTTGAGACATGCCCAGGTCCCCTCTAGGGAGATTGTAGCACTGCGACCGGCAGTCGAGGCGGTTTCGGATCGGTTGTTGGCAAGTCGGAGAAATGAAGGGATCTACGTTCGGTCCCTGGATTCGCCGTGGCAGTGCGTTTATTCGGACGGACTCCGCGCCGCAATTCAGAGATTCCTAGATGATGGCACCCTGTCGCTGACTGAAGCCTACGGCTTCACCGTGCTGAGAATTGGAGGCAAGGTCCTTTTCCAGCGGCACATCCGCGGGAAGCATTGCATCTTCCCGTGGGCCGCAGCCTCTGCCGACGGTTGCCGGTTCACCATTTCGATCGGCAGGTTGACAGGGGTCAACATTAGAAGTACTCGACCTGGGGCGCCATTTTGCACCTTGGCGCGTCGTCGTCTTCGACACCAGGAACCACAAACCGGTGGGTAGAATCAAGGTGGCCTGGCGTGCCGGTTTAGCTTTGTCACGGGATGGATCGATGATCGTTTACGCAGAGGACGGAATGCTGAGACTCTTTGGCCTGCCGGGGGGGACCGGTGAGGGCAATGCTAGGGCTGACGCCGGTATGGCACCCCAAAGAGCAATCCCCCGAAATCCACTCCGGTGAAGGGGAAGCGACCCAAAGCCGGTTTTCACCTTCAGGACCTAAGCGCAAGAGTCCTTCGCATGCTCCGAACTCCGTTTCCGACGAATTCCCCAGCGCTGGGAGTCCGGGCCTGCGAGCTTACAAAGCCCCAATGCTGTTCCTCAAGTGGGTGTGCGCGGCGTTGTCTTGGGGGCACAAAAAGCGACGCGCGGCGAACCCAGGGGTCCGCCGCGCGCTTGCCATGACGTGCAGCCTACCTACTGAAGCACCTGCCGCGTGCACGGCGGTCAGGCGCGCCCGGACAGCGTCATGGCCGGCTGTGTCTCGCCGGCCGCCCCGCCGGGGCCTGCCGGTGCCCGTGGCGGGGGTTAGAGCGAGGGTCACAGCCGGGACTCGACCACGTTCAAACCACCAAGTGCGCCCTCTCCTCCTCCTTCGGGGTTTCAGGTTGCAGGTAAGGCATCCAGGGTTCTTCGTATACCACCTGATAGCCCCTGACGTGGGCTTCCATGTCGTGATAGTAGTGAACGTGGAGGATGCTCGCGGGCTTGGTCTCCTTCGACCAATAGTTAAACGCTTCCTCCAAAACCAGTCGATTGGCCACATCAGGAATGACAATTGTTGTCGCCTTGAACAATTTCTCCTGCATCGCGAGTGCTCCTTAGCCAGATTGATTCCCCCGGTGCGGTCCTTGGGAGACTCCACCCGTACCCTTCGCCCCCGGTCCACGCGCTCGGACACACGCCGTTCCGGCTTACTTATCGGCAAAGACCCCCCCCACTTGAATTAAATGTCCCTCATGTTTGCCAAAAAGGATCGATCCGAGCGGCGGAAGACGACTGTGGGCGGACTTCAGCAGCAGCGAGTGGGATTGGAATACTTCCGGCGGAGTTCCGCGAGATAGAAAGTTTCCGGTGTCGGAGGTTCCTCGCCGCGCGCAGAGGCTTGCGCGCAGCAGCGGGCGTAGTCGTTTTCACCGCAAATCTCGCGAAGATAGTGCCAGAGGCGGTGCAGCAAGACGGAGATCGATGGCATCTTTATCTCTCGGGTGACAAGCGCTCAGCTTTCAGCCATCAGCGCTCAGCAATTTGCCGAAGAACCCGCTTTCGAACTCGAGCTGAGTGCTGTTTGCCGATCGCTGACCGCTAAGCACTTATCCTCGACAACTCCGCGGGCGCCTCATGGAGCGAAGGCTCTTTGCGTCGCAGCGCGTAGAGCCAACAGTGACGCGCGGACTCGATGACTATCACCAACACCAGCGCGGCGAACACCGCCGTGAGGGCGGCGTCGAGCCGGTCGTTGAAAATCAACCGTTGCGTCTCGACCACCTGGGCGGCAGGAATAGATTGCGTGGCGATCCTTCCGGAGAGCAGCCGCGCGTGCGCGAGGAAGCCGATGCGCGGGTCGGGATGCCCGATCTTCTCGACGCTCGCCGTCATGGTGACGGCCACCAGCCAGGCGAGCGGGGCGAGCGTCACCCAGCTCCAGCGTGCCTTGCCCATTTTGAGCAGGATCGTGGTGCACACCGAGAGCGCGATCGTGGCCAGGAGTTGGTTGGAGATTCCGAAGAGCGGCCACAGGCTGTTGATGCCGCCCAAGGGATCAATCACTCCTTGATAGAGGAAGTATCCCCAGGCGCCGACGATGAGCGCGCTGCTCAGCACCGCGCTCGGATACCAGCTGGTCCGCCCCAGAGGTTTCCAGAAATGTCCCAGCAGGTCCTGGAGCAGGAAGCGGCCCGCGCGCGTGCCGGCGTCGAGCAGGGTGAGGATGAAGAGCGCTTCGAACATGATGGCGAAGTGATACCAGATCGCTTCGAGCGCGCCGCTGCCCAGTACTCTCGAGAAGATGTGTGCCATGCCCACGGCCAGCGAGGGTGCGCCTCCGGTGCGGTTGAAGAGTGTCTGCTCGCCAATCTGCCGCGCCAGTTGCGTCATCTGTTGCGCGGTCACCGGGAATCCCCAGGCGGAGATTGTGGCCGCGGCCTTTTCTGGCGCGACGCCCACCACGCCGGCGGGGCTGTTCACCGCGAAGTAGACACCCGGAGGCAGCACGGAAGCCGCCACCATGGCCATCACCGCCACGAACGATTCCATCAGCATGCCGCCGTAGCCCACCAAACGCGCCTGGCTTTCCTTGCGCAGCAGCTTGGGCGTGGTGCCGGAGGCGATCAGTGAGTGGAAGCCGGAGATGGCGCCGCAGGCGATGGTGATAAAGCAGAAGGGAAAAATCTTGCCTGCGAAGATCGGACCCGTGCCGTCGGTGAAGCGGGTGAGGGGGGGCAGCAGCATCTGGGGATGCGCCGCCAGAATGCCGAGCGCCAGCAGCAGGATCGTGCCGAGTTTGACGAAGGTGCTCAGGTAATCGCGCGGCGCGAGCAGCAGCCACACCGGCAGCACGGAGGCGGCGAATCCGTAAGCGATGATCATCCACGCCAGGGCCGGGGCGCCGTAAGTGAAATACGGCGCGAGCAGCGCGGAGGCCGCCACGGCGCGGCCGCCGATGACTGCCCCCATCACCAGAAGGAAACCCAGGAGCGAAGCTTCCAGCACGCGGCCCGGGCGGATGTTGCGGAGATAGATTCCCATCAGCAGCGCGATGGGGATGGTCGCGGCGATGGTGAAGACGCCCCAGGGGCTCGACTTGAGCGCGTTCACCACCACCAGCGCGACCACAGCGATCACGATGATGATGATGAAGAGCACGCCGAAAAGCGCCGCGTAGCCGCCCAGTTCGCTGATTTCGTCCTTGGCCATCTGGCCGAGCGATTTGCCGTTGCGGCGCAGTGAGCAGAAGAGCGTGACAAAATCCTGCACGGCGCCACCCAGCACGCCGCCGATGACGATCCAGAGCGTGCCGGGCAAGTAGCCGAATTGCGCGGCGAGAATCGGGCCAATCAGCGGGCCCGGCCCGGCGATGGCGGCAAAGTGGTGGCCAAAGACGACCCACTTGTTGGTGAGCACGAAGTCGCGGCCGTCTTCCAGGCGCTCCGCGGGCGTCGCACGCCGGTCGTTGAGTTCGAGAATCCGGTAGGCGATGAAGCGGCTGTAAAAGCGGTAGCCGAGGGCATAGAGACATCCGGCCGCCACAATGAGCCACACGGCGTTGATCGGTTCCCCGCGCGAGGTGGCAATCACGCCCATCGCCAGCGCACCGGCGAGAGCCAACAAGATCCAGACGAGTCTCTTCCCGATCGACATGGGCCGGTAACCTCGGAGCAAAGGAGTGCCGAGGGAATATACCACGGGCAGGGGCGAACGAAGACCGTCGCCATCCGCAGTTTTCCTGCATCTGGGTTATGGCGTTTTGCTATTGCCCGCAGCATGATTCTGTGGGCGGTTCGCGACTGCCCCGGTTCGCCATTTTGTGGTATGCTTGCCTCTCGGGCTTACACCTAAGTCAGCACCAACGAGTCGGCAGACAACCAACTCACGCCTTGAAGGAGGCAGCTATGCGAATGCTTCTGCACGCCAAACTTCCCCACGAGCCTTTTAATGCCGCCGTGAAGAACGGCACCGTGGGAGAGAAAATGAAGCGCATCCTCGACGACCTGAAGCCGGAGGCGGTCTACTTCACCGAATACCAGGGCCGTCGCGGGGCGATCATGATCGTTAACGTGGAGGATCCGTCCAAGGTTCCGGCGTTTGCCGAGCCGTGGTTCCTTACGTTCAACGCCGATTGCGAGTTTCATATCGTCATGACCCCCGCGGACCTGGCAAAGGCCGGCCTGGACGCGCTGGGTAAGAAGTGGGCGTAAGCGGGGTGGCGCGGCTCCGGCAGCAGGCGCCGCGCGTCTGCTGTTCACCCATAGGGGAAATCCAAACATCGCCCTTACCCGACTGCGGTTGTGTCACCCGGGCAGCCGGGATAGAATGAATTCAGTTATGGGCGAGCTTGTACAAATCGGTTTGCCGCCAGCGGCGACGCGCCGGCCGGAGTGGCTGAAGGTGCGCATTCCGGGTGGCGACAACTATTTTGACCTGAAGCGGCTGATGCGTGGACTCTCGCTGCACACGGTGTGCGAGAGTGCGCGCTGCCCGAACATGGGCGAGTGCTGGCAGCATCGTACGGCGACGTTCATGATTCTGGGAGAGCTCTGCACGCGCCGCTGCGGCTTCTGCGCAGTGCCGAAAGGCAAGCCGGGGGGCGAAGTAGACTGGGCCGAGCCCGAGCGCGTGGCCGAGGCCGCGGTGGGCATGGGACTGAAATACGTGGTGGTAACATCCGTTGACCGAGATGATCTCGAAGACGGGGGCGCCATGATCTTCGCCCGCACCCTCGAAGCGCTGCGGCGGCGAATTCCTGCTTGCCAGGTGGAAGTGCTGATTCCCGACTTTCGTGGCTCCGACGCGGCGCTCGAAATCGTGCTGCGTGCCCGGCCCGACGTGCTGAATCACAACACCGAGACCGTGCCGCGCCTGTATCCCGTGGCGAGGCGGGGCTCGCGCTACGAGCGCTCCCTGCGCCTGCTGCGGCGCTCGCGCGAAATTGCTCCTGCCATTCCCACCAAGTCCGGGCTGATGGTCGGCTTGGGCGAAACCTTTGCGGAAGTTTGCGCGGTGCTGACGGACTTGGCCGCCGTGGGCGTCGATATCGTGACCATCGGCCAGTACCTGCGGCCCTCGGGCGAGCAATTGCCCGTGGCGCGCTTCTACTCACCGGGAGAATTTGCCGCCCTCAAACGGGAAGGCGAGCGCACGGGGATTCGCCACGTCGAATCCGGGCCGCTTGTCCGCAGTTCCTACCACGCGCACGAACAAAGCCAGAAACTGAACCAGTGAGCCGCTGGATCACTGAGTCACTGATTCGATGATTCAGTGATTCAGTTTCTTCAGGGAAACTTCTGGTCGGGGTGGAGGCGCTCCAGGGCCTGGCCCGCCGCGTGGTGGACGGCCACGTCGACATCGGGAGTCTTCCCCGCCGTTTGCTGATAGACCTCGCGGTAAATGGCTTCGCCCTGCTGGGGTCTTCCCAGGCGACAATTCAAACTGCCGATGAGCGTCGGCCAGAGCGGGTTGCGCGGGTATTCCTGCTGCAACTCTCGGAAGAGGCGCAGCGATTTTTCGTACTGCTTTTCGCTGGCGCGCGAGTAGTCCTTGCCGAGGTAGAACTTGGCTTCGGCGCGAGCTAGCTCGCCCTTTTCGGCGCAGAGCTGGAGCTGGCGAAGGCCTTCCGTCCGGCTGCCGCCCGGGAGGCCGATAAATATGCTCAGAAACTTGACGATGGTCGAGAGCGTGTCGACGAAGTAGTTGTAAATACCCACGCCCAGATAGGCGTCTGTAAGGTTGGGGTCGAGGGCGAGCGCCCGCAGGAGATTCGCGCGCATCTTTTTCCCAGCGCGGGCAGTGGGCAGGTCACGGTCGTGCAGCCCCTCCAATCGGGCGCGCAAGGCATAGGCAAACCCCTCGTAGAGATAGCTGCGCGCAAGGTCCTGGCGGGCGCGGATACGGGCTTCCGCTTTGCGAATCGCAACGTTAATGAGGTCGTTGCAGTGCGAGTCGTAAGCCGTGGCTTCCAGGTTGGCGACGTCGAAGACGTCGGGATCGATCAGGTTGGCCGAATCATAGTAGATCTTCCACCAGGTCGCGTTGGCTTCCAGCACATAGCCCAGGGGTGACTGCGGGTCGTTCCGTTGAATCTGCTGGAAGATTTCGATGGCGGCGTTCAGGTCGCCGTTCATCATCAGGTCGAGACCGGGCCCGGCGTGCCGGCGGGCCTCTTCGTCGCTCCATCGCCCCGGCTGGGCGAGCGCCGGGCGGCTGGCCGCAAAGCCCACGCACGCAATGACCGCGGTCAGCAGCAAGTACTTCCTCACCGCGCTTTGTTTCCGCATAGATCAACCTGTTCGGGAACGAAACACCCCCACACAGAACCTCCAAGCCCCAAGGACTTCTGACCAGAATAAACGACGCGTTTGGAAATGGCAAATCCCCTCGCCCCTTGGAATTGCCCAGGTACATCGTATCCCCCCTGTGGGGTTGAAGTGTTTCGGTGAAAGGAGGAGGAGGGATACATATGATCCGGTCTTCGAACGGGTGGTGGGCTTTGAGGCGGTGGTCTTGGACTAGCTTATCTAAACATTGCCGTACTTAACCCTGTGTGTGCAGCCGTTCTCTGAGCCATTCCATTGTCCGGGGAGTAGAGGATACGGTCGATTGGTTGACGCTTGCGCGGCGACCCCTGGCACGAGCGATTCCTTTGGTTGCGCGGTACCCGGGGCCATTCTACGCTTCCGAAGCGGAAGGCTTGGCGCGCAGTTGAGCCAGTTCCTGCGCTAGGCGCTCCAGCCGCTCGAGGACTTCACGGTGACGAGTCTCCTCCGGAGCCGGCTGCTTGGCGATGAAGGACAGCGTTCCGCCCGGCTCGAGGACGGCACGCTCGACGTCCGCCAGCGATGCGAAGCCCTGCCGGTGCGCCGCGGCCTCCAGCTCCGGCAGAGTGATCAGTTCCTTCTTCAAACGCCGCTTGAGGACTCTCCCCTTTTCGACCAGCACGTCTTCATGGCCTTCCATGATGCGCTCGAGTTTGCCGTGTCCGTACAGACCGCGCACCACAAAGTAGTTCACGACCAGCAGCGTAGCGGCGCCGATCACGCCGCCCGTGACCGTGTTGTCGTCACCGATGATGGCGTTCTGCACGGTATTCGAAAGTGTCAGCAGCACGACCAGGTCGAAAGGATTCAGTTGTGCGAGCTCGCGTTTGCCGGCCAGCCGCAACGCGACGATCAGAAATCCATAAACGATCAGCGGCCGCAGGATTTTTTCCAGGACCGGTAGCCCCAACACAAACATGTCAGACCAGAGTTTGGCGTGCATGGTTCGCTCCTTGTGCGGTAGGACTGCAGCGTGGATCATCACGACCGGTTGCGGCCTCGGGAGAGTGCGGAGGATGACCCGCGAGCAGATTACCATGCTTCGTTGTCGCCGGCGAAACGGAGCCTCCAGGGCAGGCGCCGTCAGTCCGCGCAATACGCCATCCCGGCGCCGACGCCACTTGAGCGGGATCAATTTCTGCTGCCGGTTTCTCATTGACTAACGGCTGCGGCAGGTGCAAAATTTTGTTTGGGGTTGCCGGGGATAAAACCATTTCAGGATATCGGGAATCAATATCCCCGACTGCAGACGGGCATCACAATTATGCAAAACAAGAAGTGGAAGTTTGGGATCGGCATCGGCATTATTCTCGCTGTTGTGGCCTGGGAAGCCGTCTCCGGGTTCCAGCAAAGCAAGACCTACTATGTGACGGTGAACGAGCTCACCCAGGGACAAGCGGCGCGGCGCCACGTGCGGGTCGGAGGCTTGGTTGCGCAGGGGTCGATTGAGCGCCGGGGCGGAAAACTCACCTTCCGGCTCGCCCAGGATGCGAACTCCATTCCGGTGACCTATGTGGGAACCGAAACCCTGCCGGACACTTTCAAAGACGACGCGCAAGCGATTATTGACGGGGATTATCTGGCCAGCGGCGAGTTCCGCGCCGAGAAAATCCAGGCCAAGTGCGCTTCCAAGTATCAGGCTGCACCGGGTTCCCAGGGAGCAAACAAGAGCCCGGTCGCCGCGCTCGGCCCCGATCATCAATTTGGAAAGAGCACGCTATCGGGGCTCGGCAGCTCACAATAAGCCCCAGGGCTTAGCAGGTTGCTGAAGAATGCCACTCACCTGTCATTCTGGTCCCGCCTTGCGGGAGAAGAATCCCAGCAGTTCTGGGCATCCAGTATATGCGGGGATCCTTCGTCGTCCCGCAAGGCGGGACTCCTCAGGATGACAGTCATCGGGAGTTTTTCAGTAACCTGTTAGGACCAAATTCTATCGGCGGCTTTCGTCCCAACAAGAGCGGCCTTTCTCGGGGTTTCTATGAACCAAGTAGGTAGCGTCGGCTTGATCGCCGCACTTGCGTTCGCGGCCTTTGCCTTGGTTGCCGGAGCCGTGGGGGGCAAGCTTCGGAGTCTGCTCGCCGCCCGGAGCGCCGAGCGTGCCACCCTGGCTTTCTTCGCGATGATCACGCTGGCGGTGGTGGCTCTGGAATACATGATCCTGACCGACGACTTCCACAATGCCTACGTCGCCCAACACTCGAACCGTGATTTGCTCACCTACTACAAGGTCGCCGCACTCTGGGCCGGGCAGGAAGGTTCGCTGCTATTCTGGGCGTGGCTGCTCTCCATCTACAGCGCGCTGGCGGTCTGGCAGAACCGCAGGAAGAACCGCCAACTGATGCCCTACGTCGTATCCGTGCTGATGGGCACAGGCACATTCTTTTCTCTGCTCGTCTTTTTTGTGGCGAACCCTTTTCAGGAACTCTCGCTCGTGACGAGCACGGGCACGCAACCCTTCACCGCGCCGGATGGCAACGGACTGAATCCCCTCCTGCAGTACCACCCGATGGTGATTCATCCGCCCATGCTTTACTTGGGTTACGTCGGCATGGTCGTGCCGTTCGCCTTCGCCATGGCGGCGCTCATCACCCGGCAATTGGGCGACAACTGGATTCGCACCACGCGGCGTTGGACGATGGTCCCGTGGATGTTGCTCGGCTGCGGCATCCTGCTGGGCGGCAACTGGGCCTACGCCGTGCTCGGCTGGGGTGGCTACTGGGGCTGGGACCCGGTGGAGAACGCTTCGGTGCTGCCGTGGCTCTCGGGGACGGCCTTCCTGCATTCGGTGATGATCCAGGAAAAGCGCGGCATGCTGAAGGTTTGGAACGTGGTGCTGGTCATCCTGACGTTCTTCTTGAGCATCTTCGGCACGTTTCTGACGCGGAGCGGGATCGTTTCTTCCGTGCACGCTTTTGCGCAGTCGAACATCGGCCCATTCTTCGCCGTGTTCCTTGCCATCATTTTGTTTTTCTCGCTTACGTTGCTCTTCCTGCGCCTCGACCACCTGAAGAGCGAGAACAAGCTCGATTCGATCGTCTCCCGCGAGAGCGGTTTTCTCTTCAACAACTGGATTCTGCTGGCGTTGGTCTTCGCGGTGTTCTGGGGAACGCTGTTTCCGGTGATCTCGAAGGCCGTGCAAAATGTGACGGTGACGGTGGGTGCGCCCTTCTTCAATAAGGTCGCGATTCCCATGGGTTTGCTGCTCCTGTTGCTCACGGGCGCGGGCCCGCTACTGGCGTGGCGGAAGACGTCGTTCCAAAGTCTGAAGCGTAACTTCACCCTGCCGCTGATTGTAGCGCTGGTGGCCGGCGGGGTGTTGCTGGCGGCCGGCGTCCGCGATTTTTACGCCTGGATGACGCTCTTTCTCTCCGTTTTCGTCGGTGTTTGCATTCTGGGAGAATTTTGGAAGGGTGCGCGCACGCGCATGAAAACCGCGCACGAGAACTTCGCCCTGGCGATCTACAACTTGACGATGCGCAACACGCGCCGCTATGGCGGATACGTTGTCCACCTGGGGATCGTGCTGCTCTTCATCGGCTTTGCGGGCCAGGCCTTCAAGGTGGAAACGAAAGGATTGATGCAGCAGGGTGACCTGCTGCGGGTGAAGAACTATCTGCTGCGCTGTGACGGCCTCACCACGGGCGATAACCCCAACTACGAATACACGCGCGCACTCCTTACGGTGACGAAGGATGGCCGGGCATTCGCCTCGATGCATCCCGAGAAGCGTTTCTACAAGGCCAGCCAGCAGCCCACGAGCTACGTGGCCATTCACCCCACGCTCGCGGAAGATTTGTATGTGGTCTTGGCCGGGATGGATCCCGACACCGGCAAGGCGATCATCCAAGTTTTTGTCAATCCCCTGGTGATGTGGGTGTGGATCGGCGGCGTGGTGGTGTTGTTGGGCACGCTGCTGGCGCTCGTTCCCAGCCGCGTCGAGCGCGAGATGGCGGAGTTGCGGTCAGCTCACGAATTGACGGCACAGGCGAGCGATGCGTTCTAGACTGACCACAGGTCTCTTAATCGGCGCTCTCGCCACCGCGTCGGTGGCACGCGGAGACAGTCCGCGTAAGCCAACTCTGGAATCGATCGGCAACCAAGTGATGTGCACCTGCGGCTGCAACGCGCCGCTGACCAAGTGCCCGCACATCGATTGCAGCACCAAAGCCGAGATGGAAGCTTACATTCAGAAGGGAATTGCGGAAGGCAAAGGCGAAACAGCGATTCTGCAGGATCTGACTCTGCGCTACGGCGTTCAGGTGCTGACGGCTCCTCCCGCCCGGGGATTCAATTTGGCCGTTTGGATTCTTCCAGGCATCGGCTTGCTCCTGGGGCTGACCGCGGTCGTGGTCATCGTGCGGCGTTGGCGGCGCAGGCCCACCGTCGTGCTGCCGACCACTTCCGGCTCCGCTGATCCGAATGTACTCGCGGCGGTGGAAGAGGAAATGAAATCAACGGGCCTGGGGGTTCGAGATTAGGCGCTCGCACCGAAAGGTCACAAGAAGGGTTTGCGGTCCTCAGTCGGCGGTGCTGCGCCGGTTTGAATCTGACCGTGTCAGGATACTCCTGACCCGTCCCGACCCATCGGGACCCCCTCTCCCCACCGACGGGGGCTGGAGGTGGAGGGGACGCCCCGGAGCATTAGGATCATTATGTTGCTGGGTATTGCAGTTCTGATTGCGGTGGGGATGGCCACCTACATTGTCCTCCCCTTGCTGAGCGCAGAAACCGCAGGCGGGTCACTGCCCGTGGATGTGACGGTGCTCGGCGATCTGAAGCGCCGGCGCCTGGTGGTCTACGACAACTTGCAGGACCTGGAATTTGAATTTCAGTCCGGCAAGATCGCGCCCGGAGATTACGAGGCGCTGCGCGCGAATTATCTCGGCGAGGCCACGGTGCTGATGGCGGCAACGCAGGAAGCCGAGCAGCTCAAGGAGAACGATGCGGTAATTGAGCGCGAAATCACCGCTCGGCGCACGCAGCGCGACGTCCAGATCAAAGCAGAGTACTCTTGCCCGGCCTGCGGCTATGAAAATCCCCTGCCGGTGAAATTCTGCGGCGAGTGCGGAGCGCGAGTACCTGCTCCCCGAAAAAAGGGCTGAGGCAGGTCTAACAGCGGCGCAGGCGCTTTCTAGCGCCCACCGGAACCGGTCCGGACAGCGGCGGAGGTCGGCATTATCGCTTCCCTCTTAACTTGCTGACCCCGCCTTGCGGGATCAGCGCTACAGCAAAGGTCTTCAGGTCAAGCGAAAGTGAACTTGTTTCAATCCAGGCTCATCAGAAGTTTGGCAGCTTGCCTTCTATTGCTGGGTTCAGGTCCTCCTCTGCTCGCCGCCGGTGGCACAATCCAGGGGCAAGTACTGAACGGCACGACCGGCAAGCCGGCCGCGAATCAGACTCTGCGTCTCCTGATGCCGCGCGGCGGGATGCAGCAAATCTCGAGCGCCGTCACCGACGCCCGCGGCCATTTCGTTTTTCCATCGAACGGTCTCGACGCCACTTCTTTCTACCTGTTGCAGGCGACTTATCAGGATGTCAATTATGATGCGCCGGTCAAGTTCGACACGGACGGCACGGCCCAGATAGACCTCACCGTTTATGACTCCACGCACAGCGCGCCGCCGCTGCGCATTCAGTCCGCGCGCCTCATCGTGCGCGCCGAGAGCGGCAAAGTTCGCGTGCAGGAAATGTTCGCCGTTCGCAACTCCATTGACCCGCCGCGCAGCTACGTGAACCCTGACGGTACGTTCCGCTTTCGGCTTTCCAGAACTGCCGGCGAGCCCACGGCGGCAGTTGCCGGCTTAATGAACATGCCGTTGCCGCAAACCGTAAATCCCGGCAAAGCGCCAGGAGATTTCTATCTTCAGTATCCACTCAAGCCAGGCCTGACCGTGATGATGGTGGCCTACGATGCGGATTACGCTTCAAACAAACTGGAGCTGAAAGACTCCGTTGCCTATCCCATCGATCGTGCGGAGCTGCTCGTCTGGCCGCCGAGCCTCTCCTTGGACTCAGCACTGTTCGCGCCCGCCGGCGTCGACGCGGAAACCGGAAGCCAGAGATATTCGGCGGAAAACCTGAAGGGCAACACCGTCCTCGCCGCCAGCGTCAGCGGTGAGGCGGCTGCAGGCGAATCCGAAGTCAGCCAAGCCGGTACGGAGGCGAAGAGCCTTCCTAACTCCATGACGCGGCTGGGCGGGCCGCTGCTCGCCTGCTTCCTGCTGGTCCTGCTGTGGGGGCTGGGCGTGCATGTAGCCAAGGAGTGGCCCGAGTTGAAAGCCCGGCAGAGCGCCGACCAGCTTCAAAAGGAGCTTGAAGCCGAGGTGGAGGCGTTGTTTAATTCCCTGGCAGACTTGGACGAGCTCTTCGCGTCCGGAAAGATTGCGGAAAAGCCTTACTGGAAAGAGCGCCTGGAACTGAAAGCGCGATTGGTGGCGACCCTGAAGAAAGCTCCACCCGCGCTGCTCGAATCCTATGCCATCCGACACACCCGGCGTTAGGCCCGCCCTCGAACTGAGCGACGTTTCCAAGCATTTCGGTGACCTTCGAGCTTTGACGGACGTGAGCCTGCGCATTGAGCCGGGCGACTGCGTGCTCGTCTATGGACCGAACGGCGCGGGCAAGACCACGCTGCTGCGCCTGCTGGCCACGTTGGCGCGGCCAAGCGAAGGCAAAGTTCTGTACGACGGCGGCAACGTGCACCAAAACCCCGCAGCCGCGAAAGCGGCTATCGGATTCACCTCCCACGCCACCTTTCTTTACGGTGAGTTGAATACGCGCGAAAACCTGGAATTCGTCGGGAGGCTGTTCGGCCTAGCGAACTTGCAGCAGCGGATTGCCACCGTGCTCGACCTTTTCCATCTGCGCGAGCGGACCAAGACGCCGGTGCGCGAACTTTCGCGGGGATATCAGCAGCGCGTTTCTCTGGCGCGAGCCTTTCTGCACGATCCGCTATTTCTATTACTGGATGAGCCCTTCACGGGACTTGATGCGGCCTCGACCGAATCGTTGCAGGGTCTGATGCGGCGATTGCAGGAACAAGGTAAGGCAGTGGTTTTCTCCACGCACGATTTCGAGCAAGGCGCGGCGATCGCGCGCCGACTGGTGGCGCTCGAAGGCGGAAGGATTCGTTACGACGGCCTGGTCGGCATGGCTCCGCTCACGGCTTTGCGAATTGCGCGGGAGGGAAGAAAAACTCTGTAGGGAATTGTGAATGGTGAAACCGCGCCACGGATTTTGTACGACACCATTGGACACGGGTCCTTGTAAGCGACTTGCATTCCTCAAGGCTTGAAGCTGATGGCTGACTGCTGAGCGCTGATTACTATCGATAGACCGCTAATGGAAACTCTCCGCGTCGTCTGGGCCATTTTCATGAAGGATTTGCGCGTCGAGTGGCGCCACCGCGGGACGCTCGCCTCGATGTGTATCTTCGGCATCCTGGTAGTGTTTCTGTTCAACTTTGCTTTCGAGCCGGCGCGCGAGGAGACGGTGCGCCTGCTGCCCGGCCTGCTGTGGATTGCGTTTGCCTTTGCGGGTGTACTGGGTTTCAATCGTTCGTTCGCGGCGGAGCGTGAGAACGCGGGGCTGGAGGGCATGCGGCTGGCGCCGGTCGATCCGGGAGCAATCTACCTTGGCAAAATGCTCGCGAACCTGTTCTTTCTCGGCGTTGCCGAAGTCGTCGTGGTGTTCGCCGCGAGCCTCTGGTATAACTTTTCCTTCGTCCCTGCAATCGGGTGGTTTGCGCTGATCACGTTTTTCTGCACGCTGGGTTACGTCGCCGTGGGCACGACGTTCGGGGCAGTTGCCGCCAACACACGTATGCGCGAGGTGATGCTCCCCGTGCTGCAATTCCCGGTCGCCGTGCCGGTGTTCATCGCAGGAGTGGAGGCCTCGACCGGGGCGCTCAAGGGTGACCCAGTCGGCGACTATGCAGGCTGGATCAAGCTGGCGGCAGGATTCAGCGTGGTGTTTGTGGTGTTGTCGTATCTGTTGTTCGAGTATGTTTTGGAAGACTAGTCCGTTGTCCGTTGCAGCCGGGGACCTCGGTGGGCTGTGGCCACTGACCACTGATTACGGCCAACGGCCTGCCGATAAGTTATGAACAAAGCCTTCCCTCCACCTCTGCACTTGGTCGTGACGCTCGCATGGCTGTGCGTGGCGGGCTACATGATTTTTCTTTACGCGCCGCAGGAACTCACCATGGGCGAAGTGCAGCGGATCTTCTATATTCACGTTGCGTCAGCCTGGACCGCACTACTGGCTTATTTCCTGATCTTTCTGGGCAGCGTGGGCTATTTGTG
This sequence comes from Terriglobia bacterium, assembly GCA_020073545.1. Lineage (GTDB taxonomy): Bacteria > Acidobacteriota > Terriglobia > UBA7540 > UBA7540 > Bog-366. Next base: position 41,684 of record JAIQEZ010000001.1, read on the forward strand.
GAAGCGCTCGAGTTTTGCGGACGACTTTGCACACGCCGCGGGGGAAGTCGGCTTCGTGTTCTGCACTTGCGTGCTGGTGACCGGACCGCTGTGGGCCAAACCGGTTTGGGGCATCTGGTGGACGTGGGACGCGCGCCTGACGCTTACGTTCGTCTTGTGGCTTCTGTTCGTGGCTTATCTGATGCTGCGGAGCTACGTCATTAACCCAGGGCGTGCCGGAGTGCTGGCCGCCGTGGTGGGCATTATCGGCTTCGTCGATGTGCCGATCGACTACATGGCGATTCGATGGTGGCGGACGCAGCATCCGCAGCCGGTGATCGCGGGAGGCGAGGGTTCAGGCCTCGACCCACGCATGTGGGTGACGTTGTTGGTAACCTGGGGTGCGCTCCTGTGCCTGTTTTCTTACCTGTTGCGACAACATGTGCGACTCGCGGGGCTGCGCCGCGAAATCGCTCATCTCCGGCGATCGCTGGGCTCATCCTTGGGGGGATAGCATGTGCAACACCTATCTCGTTCTGGCATACGGCTTCCTCTGGTGCATCTTTATGGTCTACGCCGGGACGATCCACCACCGCCAGCAACGGCTCGAAAAGGAATTGGAAGAGCTAAAGAACACTGTGCACGGACAGGATGCTTTCGGCTCCGGCAACTCCTGATGGAGCGCAAAACCGCGACGCGGCGCTACTACACGCGCGGTTCAAGTTGTGATATCGTGGCGTTGCAGCAGAAAGAAACCCCAGTGCTTACCGTGGAGGTTGCCCGGATGCAGGGCAGGCGCCTTCTTGTTGATGCAAGGTGGAGAAGTGCTTTCACCCGGAGCAGAGAGGAAGGCGGAGGCCTGCACTCGGCCCGGCGCCGGGATTCGGCGCAAGGATTCATTGGACTGCGCAGCATCCGTGGAGATTCCGCGGGGGAGATGCACGCGCTGCCGCGCCCGCGGTAAAGATACTGCTCCGTCCGTAAGAAGAAAGAAGCATGAAGAAGATCGGGCGATACGACGTCATTGGCGAGTTGGGCCGCGGCGCCATGGGGATCGTCTACAAGGCTGCCGACCCGACTATCGGCCGCCAGGTAGCCTTGAAGGTTCTTTCCTTCGACTCTTCCGCTGACGAGGGTACACACAGCCCCCAGGAAATGTTCATGCGCGAGGTGCGCGCGGCCGGCCGCCTGGCGCATCCCTCCATCGTCACCATCCACGACGCCTTTGAGGATGCAGAGACCAAATCAAGCTGCATCGTGATGGAATTGGTCCCGGGCAAGACGCTGGAAAGCATCCTCCTCTCGGGCCACGTGAAGACGGTGGAGCAAACCCTCGACCTCGTCCGCCAGGTGGCAGAAGGGCTGGATTACGCGCATCGGCATCAGGTGGTTCACCGCGACTTGAAGCCGGCCAACATCCTGGTGACCGAGGACGGGCGAATCAAGATCACGGACTTCGGCATCGCCAAAGTGCTGGCGCGCGAAGGCGTCGTGCGGACCGTGGGCGTGATGGGGACGCCTTCCTACATGTCGCCCGAGCAGGTGAAGGGCGGCGAGATCGACGCGCGCGCCGACTTGTTCTCCCTGGGCATCATCTTCTTCCTCATGCTGACGGGACAGAAACCCTTCATGGGCGATACAGCCGCGGTGATGTTCAAGATCGTGTACGAAAATCCCGCGCTGCCCAGCAGCGTCGATCCCCTGCTGACGCCCGCGCACGATTACGTGGTTCTTAAGTGTTTGGCAAAGGACCGCGACAAGCGATACTCCTCGGCGCGCGAGCTGCTGAATGACCTGGACGATCTTCAGCATGGACGCCAGCCGCGCTCGCAGGCGGCTGCCGTTCCCGCGCCAGTCCCTGCTTCTCAGGTTCCGACCGCGCCCCCGACCGTTGATCAAACCCTCGCGACGACCGTGCCGATCCTCGCGGCGACGGCGCCGCTGCAGCCGGCGCAACCGGTGTCGCCAGCATCACGGGCGCCAACCCCGCCGCCCGTAGCCGTGCGGCCGCCCCAACCCGTCGTGCCCCAACCGGTCCAGGAGGTTGAAGCCGAAGTTCCGGTCGCGCCCACGGCCAAGTCAAATACCCTCCCCATCATTCTGGGCGCTGTAGCAGTCGTGCTGGTCACCGCAGCGGCGCTAGGTTATTGGAAGTATCATCAGATCGTGAGCGCCGTCGTGCCGCCACCGCACATCGCATTGCTCCCGCCACCTCCGGCCCCCCCCGGTTCGATGACAGTGGAACCGGTGAGCCCTCCTGCGGAAACTGAGAAGAAACCCGTCGTTAACAAGCCGAAGCAGGCGGCCAAGCCACGGCCGAAGGCAGCAGCGCCAGCGCCTGCTGCGCCACAGCCTGCACCCATCGCCGAGCCTCCTCCCAAGCCCGTGACTCCGACGCCTAGCGTAGAAGCAACCGCCAAAGCCGAGGCTGCCAAGCTCGCGACCGTTCCCCGTGTCGTTCAGCTTCACTGCAAACATGATCTGAGAGAAGCCACGTTTACGGTCTCCGGCGGTGGTCAGACGCTTTTCCAGGGCAGCTTGAAGGGGAAGAAGAAGGGTGGTTTTCTGGCGATCAAAGGCGCTTACGAAGGGATTTTCTCACGAACGATCACGGTGCCCGCCGGCGCATCCGAAGTTTCCATTCACATCGTGACCAAGGATGGAGCGACTGACCTCAGCAAGGCGATTCAGATGCTGCCACCTGGCGGCTTCGTTCCCACCCTCGACGTCGAAGTCGAGAACGACCACCTGACTCTCAACTGGGGGAATTTCTCCAAACCTAAACCGTAACGCGCGGCGAATCGCTGCCACGCGATGACACCTTCTCGATCGCGAAGGTGCAGGCTGCGACGCGAAGGGTGTGTGCTCATCGCGACCGCCAGCATCGGGACATGCAAAGCGCTGCTCCCACGGGTCCTTTCTCAACATCTTTCAAAAGGGTCGACGGAGAACGAGGGCACGTGCTACCATCATGCTGAGTTTGCTCGACGCAGCCGAGAGGTGCGTGTGCAAGACATGTCAGACTTCGGGCTCTGTGCGACGGATGTTCGCGAACCCCGCCAGGTCCGGAAGGAAGCAACGGTAACGAACCTCTCCGTGTGCCGCAGATCAACCCGAAGTCTGGCCCAAACTGTTTTGGCTTTGCGATTTTCGATTTTGGATTGACGAAGTCAGTTTCCCCTTGGTTAGGGGCGACTTTCATCTCCCCCGGACGCTGTCAATCCAAAACCCAAAATCGAAAATCCAAAATCCTCCTCCCATGTCTTACCAAGTCATCGCCCGCAAATACCGTCCCCAGGCTTTTGACGACGTGGTGGGCCAACACCTGGTGACCGACACGCTGAAAAACGCCATCCAGACGAATCGTGTCGCGCACGGATACATCTTCTCGGGCGCGCGCGGTGTGGGCAAGACGACCACGGCGCGCATCCTCGCTAAGGCGCTCAACTGCTTCAAGGGGCCAACGGTCGCGCCGGACGGCACGTGTCCCTCCTGCGTGGAAATTGCCGCTGGAAACTCCGTGGACGTGCAGGAAATCGACGCCGCATCGAACCGCGGCATCGACGAGATTCGTGAGCTGCGCGAGGCGGTGCGCTACCTGCCCGCGCGCGATCGCTACAAGATCTTCATCATCGACGAAGCGCACATGCTCACCACGGAGGCCTTCAATGCTCTGCTGAAGACGCTGGAAGAACCGCCCCCGCGCTCGCTCTTCATCCTGGCGACGACCGAGCCGCACAAGCTGCCCTCCACGATTCAGTCACGCTGCCAGCACTTTGCCTTTCGCCTGCTGGATTACGCGGAGATCTGCGCTCGACTCCGGGTGGTGGCGGAGGAGGAGAAGATTGCCGCCGACGACGGCGCGGTCTCCACGCTCGCCCAGGCCGCGGAAGGCAGCCTGCGCGATGCGCTCTCACTCCTCGACCAGGTGATCGCTGCATGCGGCGAGCGTCTGGATGAGAAGCGCGTGCGTCAGGTGCTGGGCGTGGTGCCCGCGGAGTTGCTGATGGATATCGTGAAAGCCGTCGACGCGGCGGACTCGCGTCAGGTGCTCGACCGCGTAGGGCAACTGGCTTCGGAAGGTTACGAGCTTGCGCATTTCTGCGGCGAGCTTACGCGCTTCATGCGCGACCTGATGATCGCGCGAACTTGCGGCGCAGAAAGCCCGCTGTTGCAGGTTCCCAACGACCAGCGGCGGCAGATCGGCGAACTCGCCGGGCTTTTCAGTGAGGAAGACCTTTCGCGTTTCTTCAACATCCTGCTGCGTGCTGAAAGCGAGATGCGTTACGCGCTCGCCCCGCGCTTCCACCTGGAGCTGGCACTGATGAAACTGGTGCACTCGCGGCGGCTGGCATCGATTGAATCGCTGCTGGGCGGGCTCAGTGGCTCCGGCCTATCGGGGAAAACTTCGAGCGCCCCGCGCGCCACAACGACCGCGCCCGCACGTTCCACTCCGGAACCGCCGCGCAAGGTCCGCGCGGAGAGTTCTGAAAGGCCCCCGGCGGACGAATCCTTGGCAGCGCCTGCGCGTGAAGCCGCTGCGCCCGTTGCGCCGGCGGAACGCCCCGCCTCGACCGTGCCCTCCGAGCACGCCGGCGAAGACGCACGTTTGGCGGCCATCAAGACTGTGGTGTACAGCCAGTCGAATTTTCTGGGCAGTTGTCTGGAACATCTGTCCGGCTTCCGAATCAAAGATGGCGAAGTGGACATCATCTTTGCCCAGAAGGATTCGTTTTATGCCGACCTCGTAAAGGCCCGGGAACAGCTTGAGACCCTTCGCTCCGCCTGCACCCAGGTGCTGGGCCAACCCGTAAAGATTTGTGTTAGACTTGGGGAGCAGGGAATCGTGGCTCGAGCAGAACGTCCCAGCGCCCGCGAACGCGCCGAGCGTGATCAGGGAGTGGAAGCTTTTCGCAAGAAGTTCGACGCCATCGTGGTGGACGTGAAGGACCTGAACCGGGAGTGAGCAATGAAAAACCTGCAGCAGATGCAACAGATCCTGAAGCAAGTGCAGCAATTCCAGGAGCAATTGCAGAGGCAACTGGATGAGCTGGTGGTGGAAGCCTCGGCGGGCGGAGGCATGGTCTCCGTCAAGATGAATGGCCAGAAGCAACTCCACGAAGTGCGGATTGATCCGGACGTCTTTGCTTCGCAGGATCTGGAAATGTTGCAGGATTTGATCCTGGCAGCAGTCAATGAAGCCTCGCGAAAAGTGGACGAGCAACTGGCCAGCCAGATGGGGAACCTGGCCGGCGGGCTGAACCTTCCTGGCCTGACCTGATAAGAGCCGAAATCCGAAACTCGAAAATGGAAGCTGGCGGCGATGCATCGGACTAGCTCCGAATTTCGAGTTTCGATTTTCCAGTTTCGAAACCCATGAAGGATTACGCCGAGCCGCTGGCTCGCCTGATCGACGAGTTGAAACGTCTACCTGGCATCGGGCAGAAGTCCGCCCAGCGCATCGCCTTCCATCTGGAACGCGCGCCGCGCGAGGACGTGGAGCGCCTGGCCGCGGCCATCCTTGACGCCAAGGACAAGATTCGTTTGTGCAGCGTGTGCAATAACCTGACGGAACTCGATCCGTGCGAGTACTGCACGGACCCACGGCGCGACGGGGAGGTGATCTGCGTGGTGGAGACTCCCTACAACGTCATCGGCGTGGAGAAGACACGAGAATTCCGTGGGCAGTACCACGTGCTGCACGGTGTCCTCTCGCCGCTGCAGGGCATCGGGCCGGATCAACTCAAGCTGAAGAATCTGCTCGAGCGGCTGAGGAGCGGCAAGGTGAAGGAGATCATCGTCGCCACCAGTCCCACCGTCGAGGGCGAAGCGACCGCTGTCTATCTCTCCAAACTCATCAAGCCGCTGGGCGTGAAAGTGAGCCGCATCGCCATGGGAGTTCCCGTGGGCTCGGAATTGGAGTTCGCGGACGAGGTCACCATGCTGAAAGCCATCGAAGGCCGCCGCGAGATGTAGCCCGGGTTTTCTTATTTCCGCAAACAATCAACCACAGAGCGCTGGGCGCGGGGAGTTTCCCTAGGCGGCAGTCGTCCCACCAGAAACCGGGCGCGGTACGGGATCAAGCTTTCTAGTCCGGATTTTTCACCACACGATGCGTTTTCCCTGGCGGTGGGAAGGGCGGGGCTTCAGCCCCGCCCTCCCTCGTTCGTGGTGAGAAATTCGGGCTAGTTCAATTGCGGATCGGAAGGCGATTCGAAACTGGGTTTGGGCAGAAGGCGGTCGCGATCGTAAGGCGGGTCTTCGTGGTCAGGCACGGGATCGTCGGGGAAATCCTCACGCCAATGGTTGCGCCACGCCTCGTCGGCGAAATACTTGAGATAGAGTTGCGTATCTTCTTCACTGCCGCTGCCCAGCATCTGAATATGACAAGCGGAGTCCTCGTCGAGCAGCATGTCCTTCGTTTCCTCCCGCAAGGCGTCACCCCAGAGTTTGGTATAGAGTTCGCGGTCGCTGAGATGGTCGGTGTCGTCCAAAAAGACGCGCAGTTCGGCGAGCTTATGGATCACTTCCCAAAGCTTGGCCGTCAACTCCTGGTCATTGAGAGTCTCCGGCGCGGGAAGGGACACGCCTGATTTCTCGAGTTGCTGGAAGTGTGTCGTCCACGGAGCTTCCTCGTAGGCGACCACGTGCTTCCAGAATCCTTCTTTGACATCGGGCAAGCACTCCTCAAACTCTCCGGTCTTCATTTCCCCGCCGGCGAGTTCTTGTGCGCGGCGTTTGAGTTCTTCGATCCTCTTCTGCCAGGCGCTGTCGGATTCATCGTTCGACATTGTACACTCCGTGGCGTGAAGATCTCCTTCTCCGTGCCTTAGGGGCGGTCAAACGCCAACTTATCGTACATGCGGCTGAGTGAGTTTTCTATTGGACCCGACACGCTCCCCTCGCGTCGCCTTTAGAGAACCCCGTTCCTGTATCTTCGGCCGTCCGCTATAATCTATTATCTAGACCCTCCTGAATCTTGGGGACAAGATCAAGGAGTTTGCGTTTCCAGGTTACGGATGCTCGAACGCCTCCGCCCACTCCGGCCGTACCTTGCCCGTTACAAAGGGCGCTACGTCGCGGGATTCGTCTGCCTGCTCGTCTCCCAGACAGTGGGCGTGCTTGTTCCCCTGCTCATCAAAACCGGTATTGACGATCTGGCGCGCAGCGTGGCGCTGCGGCGATTGCTGATGGTGGTTGGCCTGCTCGCGGCTGTATCCATCGTCAAAGCGGTCTTCCAGTTTTGGATGCGCTGGATTCTGATCGGCATCTCCCGCGACGCCGAATACGATCTGCGCAATGACTTGTTCCGCCACCTGATGCGCCTGTCGCCGAGGTATTACACCGAGCACCGCACGGGCGATCTGATGTCAAAGCTTACGAACGACCTGAATGCGGTGCGCAACATGATCGGTCCGGGGATCATGTACTCGGCGAACACCGTGGTGGTAGGCGTCGCCACCATCAGCCTGATGATCCATCTCGACTGGCGGATGACGCTGATGGCGCTGGCGCCGCTGCCGTTCGTTTCGGCGGCCGTCAAGTTCTTCGGAGCGCGAATTCACGAGCGTTTCGAGAAGATCCAGGCGCTTTATTCGGAGCTCACGGAACGCGTACGCGAGAACATCTCGGGCATGCGGGTGGTTCGGGCGTTCTGCCAGGAAGATGCAGAGATGGCCACGTTTGACGTGATGAACCGTGACTTCGTAGAGAAGAACAAAGGGCTGATCTGGATCACCAGCTTCTTGTGGCCGGTCATCGCCTTGATGTTTGCGCTGGCGCTCTTGCTGGTGCTGGTGGTGGGCGGGCGGCACGTGCTGCAGGGGCTCATCACCGTGGGCACTTTTGCGGCATTCAATGTGTATCTGACCTATCTGATCTGGCCCATCATCGCGCTGGGTTGGGTGACGAACCTCGTGCAGCGTGGGCTGGCCTCGCTGGGGCGGCTGATGACGATTTTCGAGGCTCAGCCCGATATCGATGACCGCGCGGTGCCGAGGAATCCCGTTACTGAGCTGCGTGGGGACATCGAGTTTCGCAATCTGCGCTTCAGTTACAACGGTCACGCGATTCTAAAGAATATCAACCTGCGCATTCCCGCCGGCAAAACCGTGGCGGTGGTGGGCGCAACGGGCTCGGGGAAATCAACGCTGGTCGGCTTGATTCCTCGCCTCTACGATGCGCCGCCGGGAACGCTGTTAATCGACGGCGTTCCCATCCGCGAGATCCCTCTCCGGACCCTGCGCGAGCACATCGGGTTTGTGCCGCAGGAGACCTTCCTGTTCAGCGAGACGATCCACGAGAACGTCAAGCTGGGCACGCCGGACGCGACCGAGGCGCAGGTGGAGCGCGCGGCGGAGATTTCCAATATCCTTCCGGAGATTCGCGGCTTCCCGAAAGAGTTTGACACCATGGTGGGCGAGCGCGGGCTGACGCTCTCCGGCGGGCAGAAGCAGCGCACGGCCATTTCCCGCGCGGTCATTCGCGACCCGCGCATCCTGATTCTGGACGACGCGCTCTCCAGCGTGGACACCTACACGGAGGAAACCATCTTGCGGCAGCTCGCGGGTGTAATGGCAGGCCGCACGACGATCCTGATTTCGCACCGCGTCTCGACGATCCAGAACGCTGATGAAATTGTGGTGCTACACGAGGGGGAAATCGCGGAGCGCGGCACGCACGCGGAATTGCTCGCACTGAACGGCTATTACGCCGAGCTCTACAACAAGCAGTTGATTGAGGAAGAACTGGAGAAGGAAGCATGAAGGAATTGAGGCATTGAGTGAATGGGTCATTGACTCATTGGCGTTCGTGGGGTGAATTGCCCGCCCTAAGATCCGGAGCAGTACAAGCATAACGCTTGAGGGCAATGGTCCAATGACTCAATGAATCAATCTTGAAATGAGTAACACATTCCACGAAGAAGAAGTGCTGGGGAAAGCCTACGACTCGCGGCTGATGCGGCGGTTGCTCCAGTACCTTCGTCCCTACTGGCGGATGACGTTGTTCGCGCTGATCGCCATCCTGCTCTACGGAATGTTGCAGGCCGTCCCAGGGTATTTGTTAAAGGTGGAAGTGGACCGTTACCTTGACCCGACGGGGGGCCAGCACCTTCCGCCCGTCCTGGCGCGTTTCCTGAGCCGCAATCCGATGACGGGCATCGCGCAGATCGCTTTTGTGCTCTTCCTGCCCACGGTGTTCCTCAGCTTTTTCCTGGAGTTCTCGCAGTCGTTTGCCATGCAAATGGTGGGGCAGAAGGTGATGTACGACTTGCGCAAGCAGATCTTCCTCCACTTGCAGCGGCTGCAGATGAGCTTCTTCGACCGCAATCCGGTGGGCCGCCTGGTGACGCGCGTGACGACGGACGTGGACGTGCTGAACGACCTGTTCGCTTCCGGCGTCGTGGCCATCTTCGGGGATTTCTTCACGCTGCTCAGCATCATGGTGGTGATGCTAGAACTGAACTGGAAGCTCGCCTTGCTGACGTTCTCGGTCTTGCCGGTCATCGTCATCATCACCGCGGCATTTCGGCGTGCCGTGCGGGAGTCGTATCGGCGCATTCGCGTGGCGATCGCGCGCATCAATGCATATCTGCAGGAGCACATTACCGGCATGTCCGTGCTGCAACTCTTCAATCGCGAGGAGCGCAGCTTCGACGAATTTGAAGAAATCAACCGGGCACACATGGAAGCCTACAAGGATTCCATCCTGGCTTACGGCCTCTTCTATCCCGCCGTGGAAGTGTTGGGGGCGGTTGCCGTCGGCATCATTCTCTACATGGGCGGTGGGATGGCGTTGCGCGGCGTCTTGAGTGTAGGTACCGCTATTGCGTTTATTCAGTACTCGCAGCGCTTTTTCCGGCCCATCCAGGATCTGAGCGACAAGTACAACCTGCTGCAGGCGGCGATGGCGAGCTCGGAGCGCATCTTCAAGCTGCTGGACACGCCGGTGACGATCGAGGATCCTGCCGAGCCCAAGCCACTCGAGCATCCGCGCGGGCAGGTGGAATTCCAGCAGGTTGGGTTCGCTTACAAGGACAACCACAGGGTCTTGGAAAACGTCTGCTTCACGATTGAGCCCGGCGAGACGGTCGCCGTGGTGGGCCACACGGGCGCCGGCAAGACGACACTCACCAACCTGCTGCTGCGCTTCTACGACGTGCAGGACGGCCGGGTCGCCTTCGACAGCCTCGATATCCGCGAAGTGCGCCTGCGTGACCTGCGCAAGAATTTTGGCATCGTGCTCCAAGACCCTTTTCTGTTTTCGGGAACCATCGCGAGCAACATTCGGCTGGGCAGCGAGTGGATCACCGACGCGCAGGTGCGCGCGGCAGCGCGACAGGTCAACCTGCTGGAGTTTATCGAGAGTCTGCCGGCGGGATTTGACGAACCCGTGAAGGAGCGCGGCGCTACGCTCTCCGTGGGTCAGAAGCAACTGCTCTCCTTTGCGCGCGCCCTCGCGCACAATCCCCGGATTCTGATCCTGGACGAAGCTACCTCGAGCGTGGACCCCGAGACCGAGCATCTGCTGCGCGAAGGATTGCGGCGCCTGATCGAGAACCGCACCTCGCTGGTGATCGCGCACCGGCTCTCGACGATTCAGAACGCCAGCAAGATTGTCGTGATGCACAAGGGCCATGTGCGCGAGGTGGGCACGCACCAGGAATTGCTGCAGAAGCGTGGGATCTACTTCAAGCTTTACCAGCTTCAGTACAAGGACCAGGAGTTCCCTGTGGCCCGAGCCGTCCTCGGGGCGGAGTCCTTGCCAGAGCGCTCCTAATCAACTACGCTGTGCGGCGTATGCAGCCGGTTCGGAGATTGCCACCGCAAGCTGGGCTACCATCCCCTTGCCTTGCAGGGCTCCTCGGAACGCACGCTTAAGCCCGGCACGGTGACCGTGCCGCAAGAAAAATGCCTAAAGTTGCCATCATGATCGTGGCGGGAGAGCGCTCCGGCGACATCTATGGTGCAGGCTTGGCGCGCGCGCTACAGGCACGACTGCCCGGATTGGAAGTCTTCGGGTGCGGTGGCGATGCGCTCCGCCAAGCCGGAGCGGACACCGTTGTGGATGCGCATCAGCTTTCCCTGGCGGGCATCACCGAAATCATCTCCGGAATTCCGCGCGTCTATCGGGCCTTTCGTCGGCTGCTGGAGGAGGTGGACCACCGCAAACCGCAACTTGCCATCCTGATTGATTTCCCTGACTTCAACCTGCGAATGGCGAGACAACTCAAAAAACGCAAAGTCCCGGTGGTTTACTTCGTGAGCCCGCAAGTATGGGCGTGGCGCAAGCGGCGCGTCCAGAAGCTGAAGGCGCGCATCGCGAAAATGATCGTCATCTTCGATTTTGAGGAAGAGATCTATCGAAGGGCAGACGTGCCGGTGGAGTACGTCGGGCATCCGCTGGTGGACATGGTACGGCCACACCTGACGCGCGAGCAGTTCTTCGCCAAAGTGGACCTGGATGCCTCCGTGCCGACGGTAGCACTCTTGCCGGGTAGCCGGAAGCAGGAAGTGACCGCAAACCTGCCGGTGATGCTGGATGCCGCCACGCGCCTGACGCTGCATCACCAGTTGCAGTTCATCGTGGCCGTGGCCCCAACCATCGACCCGGGCTGGGTTGAAACGACCCGGCTGGAGTGTTACGTGGGTCGGGCTACGGTCCGCCCTGCCGTGCACGCCACCTACGATGCGTTACAACATGCGGACGTGGCCGTGGTGGCCAGCGGGACGGCGACGCTCGAAGCGGCCCTGCGCGAGCGCCCCATGGTGGTTGTATACCGCGTCTCCCCGGTCACTTGGCTCGTGGGGAAGCTCCTGGTGAACGTGCCCTTCTACTGCATGGTAAACATCCTGGCGAAGAAAGAGATTGTACCCGAACTGATGCAGCACGATTTCAGTGCCGCCAATGTCGCGGCGCGGGTAGAATATTTGCTGGAACATCCGGAAGCGCGCGAGGCCATGATCCAGGGGTTCCGGGCCCTGAGGCCGCGGTTGGGGCCGGGAGGGGCCATCGAACGTGCCGCCGATGCTGTGGTACGTTTACTGCAGTCGTTCGGGACAACCCGGATGGAGGGTTGAGGCATCGACGGCCCGCCCAATTTGATCCTCGCGGGATGCAACGTGTAAGACCGCCGAATAATCCAATCGAATTGTTGTACCTCCGAATGGCCGCGAGGGCGAAACCCATCAGGCGGTCTCTACGTCGAGGATAGTGCGGGGACACGGAGCGCCCGTCAGGCGTCAACAACATTGAATTGCGTTGCGGGCGAGGTGGCGCGAGAAAAACCAGGGCATGGCAGGGTTTCCTTCCCCGACATGGCAACGCCAGCCCGGAGCGCACAACGCGACGATTCCGCAAGAGGAGCCAAGCATGACTCGAATCAGATCCGTGAATCCGCCTGCGTCTTCGGGTGCTGTATGCTTCAATCGCCAGTGGCTGCTGCAAGCCGGGCTTCTGGGTCTGGTTTTCGCGATGGTCGCGGCGTCGGGCCGGGCGCAAGGCCCCACGGCACGTTTCGAAGTCACTAATTACATCATCAATGCAGAGTTGTTTCCTTCCACACACATCCTGAGTGCGAAGGTGCGCGTGGACGTCCTCCCCCAGGCCGATCTCACTACGCTGACGTTCGAACTCCACAGCAATCTACGCGTCGAGAAGGTTTTGGACGTCAAGGGCCAGGAGATCACTTTCAAACAGGACGGCCAAGCTCTGACCCTGTCGCTTTTGAACCCGTTACCTGAGGGCAAGCTGGCTTCCATCAGCGTGAACTACGCCGGGTCGCTCGCTTCCGACGCCGGCAGCCCGGTGGAAGGTCTGAAGTTGGCGTATGTGGGGACGGAGGGTTCTTACCTTCTCTACCCGGGCCGCTGGTTCCCCGTCAGCGGTTATGCCGTGAATCGTTTTGCCGCTACGATGAACATCACCGTCCCGTCGGACGAGACGGTGATCGCTTCCGGAAAAGCCTCTACGCCCGCGCGCGAAGCGGGGAAGGTGACTTATACCTTCGTGTTTGACCAAGCCTCATTCCCGGGGACAGTGATTGCGGGGCACTATTCGGTGCAACCTGCCACAGCCGTAGGGGCGGACATCGCCCTCTACCTCAAGCCCGGCCACGAGAGCCTTGCCGCCAGTTATGGCGACACGGCGGCCAAGGTCCTGGATTTCTACAGCGATGAGTTCGGCCCGCTGCCCCGTGCCCACTTGGCGATCGTGGAAATTGAAAACGGCACGGTGGGTGGGAACACCTCACCGGGCGTGGTGGCACTCGCCTCACGCGCGTTCACGCACCCGGTTAATTACCGGCTGCTGGCGCACGAGATTTCACACTTGTGGTGGCCGTGCCTGGTCAGTCCCGCTTCCGTTAATGACGCATTTCTCGACAATGGTCTAGCCACCTATTCGGAGGCCATGTACGTGCAGCAGGCAGCCGGGGACGCGGCCTTTGAAGATCTGATGCGAGAGACTGAGGTTGGCGCACTGACGCATGAGGAGGTGGCGCCCATCGCGCAGGCCGGACAACTTCACGAGTTCACGCCCGAGTACCAGTCGATCGTCTACCAGAAGGGGGCCATGGTGTTCCACATGCTCCGCTGGGTGGTGGGAGACGAAGCGTTTCGCAGGACGCTGCGGACGATGGCGCAGCAATACGCGTGGAAATCCCTCTCCACGGACCAGTTTCAGCGGCTGGTGGAGAGTGTCTCCAAGCAGGAGCTGACGTACTTCTTCGCGCAATGGGTCAGCTCGACCGGCGTGCCACAGTTTAAACGGACCTGGGCTGTCTATAAGCTCCAAAAGGGATACCAGGTGGTAGGAAAGATTCAACAAGACCTGGACATCTTCCGGATGCCGGTCGAGGTCCGGGTCATATGCCAGGGCTCCAAACCCGTTAACCAACGAGTCGAGATGGTGGGGACAACGGCGGACTTCACTATCGACGCGCGCACCAAGCCCGTTCGCGTCCTAGTCGACCCGGCCAGCCGCCTCCTGAAGTACGACGACAAGACCAAGTATCAGGTCGAGCTGGCACGGGGCGATCAACTCGTCCAACAGCAGGCATATCTGGAAGCCATCAAGCAGTATCAGGCCGTGCTGGACCTCAATAAGAACAGCTCACTGGCCCACTACCGCCTCGGTGAGGTGTTTTTCAAGTTGCGCAATTATAATGCCGCCATGGAGGAATTCCGGCGCGCGCTGGATGGCGATTTGGACCCCAAGTGGATCGAGGTATGGACGCATCTGGAATTGGGTAAGATCTTCGACGTGACTGGCCAGCGCGACCGCGCGCTCAACGAATATCAACGCGCGCTGCAGACCAACGACAACACCCAGGGAGCGCTCGACGAGGCCAACCGCCATGTCCAGAAGGCCTACTCGGCGCAGCAGCAACAGCAAGAACAGCAGCCGCAGGCACAGCCACAGCCGCCACCACAGCGAGAACAACAAGAGCCACAGCTAAAGCGGCGGAATTAGAAAGCTGCCTGTATGCTCAGCCGGCCTCGCTGCGCGCGTACTTCAACCCCGTCAGTTGCGGCTTTGAAATGCCGCGGTGCTGAATCAGCACCTTGAAGACGTTTCCCATCCCTGCCGGGGAAATCAACCGCTTCAGCTTCAGCCGGGCCTGCAGCTTCTCGAGTCCCGTTTGACCCGGGTCGTAAACGTCCGCGAACTCGTTGGCCTCGCCGAGCCCCAGCAGGAACCTCTCCTGCGTTGTGAGCTCCGTCAGGTCGAGCCCCGCGGCTCTTCCGGCATCGACCAGCGCGCTGAAGTTCACGTGCGTAGTCAAATCGCTCTCGCCCGGCGTGCCGAAGAAATCCTCTGATGCGGTGTGCCCTCGATAAGCCAGCAACGTTCCGCGTGGGCGTTCCGCTGTGTAGAGACGTTCCGCGGTGTCACCGTAATCGATGGTGACCACAAAACCTCGCGTCAGCTTTGCGGCAAGGACGCGAATCCACTCCATGGACTGCCGGTTCACCTCTACGCGATGGCCCTCCTCGAGCTGGTTCGCGTACCGAGCGACGTATGCAGCAATGGACGGGTCGCTGATGGGACCATGCTCCTCGCGCATCTTTCCGCCTTCAGCGATGACGTAGATTTCCTTGAGATGTCCGCCCGTGCGTGTGACCACGCTGACGGGAAAAGCGTCGACGAGTTCGTTCGAGAAAAAACACCCCGCGGTGGGCGCGAGTTCTTCGACATTCGTCAGGAGCCGAACCTCGCGCTCGAGTCCCAGGCTTGCCAGCCGCACTTGAATGCGCTGGCGCTCGCGCGGGCCCGGCTCGATGGCGACGTAATCGAGTGTTGCGGCAAATTCCGGCAGCGCGCGCTTGGCCCAACTCAGAAAATCGCACGCAAAGAGCCCACGCCCCGCACCCATCTCCACCCAGGTGAAGTGCTGCGGGCATCCCATGCAAACCCACATCTCGGCGGCCTGGCGCGCCAGCAGTCGTGCGAAAACGGGGTGTAGGTCGGAACTTGTGAAGTAGTCACCCTCCGCGCCGGTGCGCTCACGCCCCTGGGTGTAGTAGCCGAATTCGGGATGATAGAGACACAGCGCCATGTAACGCTCAAAGGTGATTGCGCCCGTGCGCCGCAGGGTATCGAGAAGCAGCCCTTCGAGAGGTGTGTCGCGCAAGCAGAACTCAGAAGTCAGGAGTCAGAAGCCAGGAGACGGCTTGAGGAATGGTCAATAGTGAATGGTAAACTGCAAAACCCATCCACCGATCATTCACTATTCACAATTCACTATTTGTATCTAACTCCTGACTTCTTTCACGTGGTTTTCGCGGTCGGCCGGCCGGTCAGCTTCTGGTAGGTTTCTTCAAACACCTTGAGCGCTGCGTGGTCGAACAGCACGAAGTAGATTTTCTCCAGGCTGGTGCGCATCGTGGTGTGGTCGAGCGCGACCTTCAGCATGATCGGCGCGCATTCCTCCACCGAGAAACCCGCCACGCCCGTTCCGATCGCGGGAAAAGCCATGCCGCGGATCGCCTTCTCCTCCGCCCGCATCAGGCTGGCGCGGGTGGCGAGGCGAATCGATTCCGCAGTGGCCTTTTCGCCCGGACGCATACTCGCCGCATGAATCACGTAATGAGTTTTCAGATTTCCACCCGTGGTAACTGCCGCCTCGCCGAGGCGGATCGGCGCCAAGCGGTCACACTCCTCCTGGATGCGCTGTCCGGCCTTGCGTTGAATGACACCTGCCCCCCTCCAACGCGAGGTCGGTGTTTGCGGGGCTACCGACTGCGTCAACAGTCATTTCCGTGATGTCGCCTTTCACGAAATGAATCTTGGTCGGCATTGTCCCTTGCTCCTTGGGGCTTCGGACGAAGGCCTAAGCATAGCCCGCGCTGGTGCGTTTGGCTAGGGACAAGTGCGAGGAGCCTGTAGAGGTAGGGCCTGCCCTACCCTCCTTCCGCCCCATAAGGCTACAAAAGGGTGCGGCAACCCGTACCCCTACCAGTCCATGATGGTACGAAAGGGCACGGCAGGCCGTACCGCTACGGGCCGCAGCAGACGACCTACATCTCCGGCTCTCACGGCGGCAATCCAGGCCGCCTTGACCTTCTCGATCTCTTCTGTCTCATACGTGGCTGGCATGTCGGGCTGCTCCTTTGCCGGCATTTGGCTACGAACTGCACGAAGATTCCGCGCTGCTGCGCGGAGTGGTCAACCATCTCCTCCGGATGCCACTGTACAGCCACGAGGAAGGGATAGTCAGCGGCGGATTCCACGGCCTCGACGAAGCCGTCCTCCGAGCGTGTCGTCACCTTCAGCCCGCGCCCCAGGCGCTTGACAGCCTGGTGATGCAGGCTGTTGACGGGGCAAGTCCCCTGAACGATCGCCCCCAGATTCGATTGGGGGTCGGTCACAAGCACGGTGTGGGTCGGTTCCTGACGCGTCTTGCCTTCATCTGTCTGCCGATGTTCAAACTGCGGCGCGGCGTCCTGGTTCATATCCTGGTAGAGCGTGCCGCCGAACCTTACGTTGATCATCTGTATACCGCGGCAAATGCCGAGGATGGGGAGACGGTGCGTCAAGGCGCGATCGAGCAGCCCGAATTCGAATTCGTCGCGAGCGCGATCGCCATGGACGCTCTCGTATCGCCTCACCTCGTCGTAAAAGGACGGATCCACGTCATCCCCACCGGCAAACAAAATGCCGTCGTAATCTTCGGCGCGTACGCGGTGCGCGTCAGAAGCCGAAACCAATTCAATTTCGTCCGCCTTCACGCCCACCGCCAGGAGGGCCCTGTAATAAGGTGATTCCGAGCCTCTAGTTTTTTCCTTCTCCGAAACTGAAAGGGCAATTCTCATGATTCATTCATCGGGTCATTGAATCATTGCGCCATTTTTCTATCCAATTCAATGGCCCGATGGCACAATGACCCGATATTCTCACCTCACCTTGGGATTCCGTGTACACCCCCGGACGTAAGCAGTCAAGCCCTCTTTTGCGTCCTCGCCCTGGAAGAGTTGCTGCTGCCGTTCGCCTCCCGGATGCCGAGTGGCAACGGAGTTCAGAGCTATGCCAATGCGGGGACCGCGTTCCCCGGTAGATATCCGAATGGCTCTCGGTAATTAGAATGTATCTACGACATATCTATTGACATTCACACCATCCGTGGTATCTTCTGGTCAAGTTTAACTAAAACATCCCGGTGCGGCGGACGCCGGACCGGTTCACAGTACCGGATGGCCGCCGCCCCCCTGGGGCGACCGAGGGTGCTGCATTCGGGGAATCCCTGCCGGGTCGACCTGGCGTCGGAGGTGCAGCATGCGGAAACATACTACCTGGATAAGCTGTGCCGCTTTTTTTCCTGTGCGTGCTTGTGGGCGGGCCAGGCCTTGCGGACGACGGTAAACGTGCCGCTTGCGGGCATCGCAGGCCGCATCACGGTCGACGAGGTGGTCGGGCGGAAGCTTCAATCCGACCCGGTGTTGAAGCTTAAACTCTACCTGCTCAAAGTTGAAGACAGCCGGCCGCTCCAGGATTTGCAGTTGCGCTGTCGACGCGCAGTTGCGCAGCCCAACGCAGACCCCCTGCGCGCCTATAACACCTGCGCCCAGAGCCTCGCCGAGGCTGTGGCCCTCGTACCCAAGCTACCCTATGTGGCAAGCACGGAGACGGACCGCGAAGGGTTTTATACGTTTGAAAACGTCCCCACCACAGGACGCTACCAGGTGGTGGGCGTCAAGCAGGTGGAAGGTGGCGAGCCTCTCGTGATTGTGGGTATCACGAATAAATTAAAAGCGGGCGAGCGCGTTACGCTGCACCTTTCGGCAAACGACCCCTGGACGAGGGCCACCGTGGCACACTGACCTCAGGATCGAGCGCGGCACGGCTACCTGCCGAGATTCCCCGTTGCAGAGGGCGCCCTGCTGCGATCAAACCGTGGACTTCATAGTGCTCTTCGCGTGCGAGGAAGCCGCTTGGTGCTCATACGCCCTGACCGTGTAGTAGATCGCCTTGTCGAAAAAGTTTCCGACCAAGCGCTGGAGTTCCCTTTCCTGATGCAATTCCACGGCGGAATCCATGAGGCCCACGGAACGAACGTAGTCGTGCAGGTGATTCTTGGTGGAGATCAGCGCAAAGACGACTTCATGCAGGGGAACGCCTTCCGCGAAGCGCCGCTTCGCCAGGTCGGTGTAGCTGGCCTCAATCGGTTCCTCACTCTTGTGGCTGAGCCAATGGCCGAGATTCCGATAAACGGAGTAGGTCCGATAATGCAGCTCTTCGTAAGTTAGATGATGGTAATGAGGAGTTCGCGGATTGCTCTGAAGACTCGCAATGAGTCCCTGGGTCAACTCGTCCGCGTGGTCTTCGATCATCTGCACCAGGCGAACAGAAAGCATGGCGTACCTCCCGGTTAACCTGCCGCTAGCTTGAGAAGTGAAACACGTTCGAGTATGTCCGCGGCCACCCTTCGGACCTTCGCTCGCGAGGTTGGGATGGACTAACCCGACTTGAGAGTAACCCCCGGTGCGGGGATAGTCAAGAGCAGCAGGCATCGGTGTCCTGGGCTGGTTCTCGTGATCAGCGTGTTTCGCCAGCGTGGCCGGTGGGTTACCATCGCAGCTTGTTCGGGGCTCCGGCAATTTGTAGCAGCGCCTTCAAAGGTCATCACAGCGTTGAAGACTCGGAGGCTTCCATGCAGGTTCCGATTCACTTGGCGATTTCCTGGCTGATTGGCCACCGTCTGCCGGAGCGCCGCGATCGTCGCTTGGTGACCTGGGCAGGTGTGGCGCCGGACCTGGACGCGCTCTCCCTCCTGGGGGGAGCGGCAACGTACAGTGAGTATCACCACGTGCTGACGCACAGTGTGGTTGCAGCGGTCGTCGGAACCGTGATATGGACTGCGTGCGCTCGCGAGCGCTGGAAAGTTCTACTGTTCTCGCTGCTAGCCTTCCACCTTCACCTGGTGTGCGATCTCGTAAGCAGCGGCCGCGACTGGCCGGTTGTCTACTTTTATCCCTTCAGTCGGCATGAATATTACACACCCTATGACTGGCCGCTGGCCTCCCCGCAAAACGCCCTGGTGTGGCTGGCGGCGGTGGCGCTCACGGTGTGGATCGGCATCACACGCGGCAGGACTTTTGCGGAAGCCTTTCTGCCGGCCCGCGCGGACGCCGCCGTGGCAAAGGCCCTGCGCGGCATGTACACGCGCTTTCGGCGACCTTCACACCTGCGTAGTGCGGAGTGAATGACGGCCTGGTTTCTTGTGAAACACCGTTCCCTTCCTGCTTGCTGGTGGTAACATGCGCGTGGAGGCCGCCATGGCTCCCTGCCGCCGCCGCCCGCCCCGGACGTTGAGGTCGTTCCTGCTGATCGTTCTTCTGCTCCCTTGCAGCTTTCCTTTCCCGCCGCTTGGCGGGTCGGAGCTGAGGAACGCGCGTTCCACTGCTGACTCCGCAGAGTCGCCGGCGACTCGCGAGGCGCGGGGGCGAATGGTGCAAGAGCAGATCATTGCCCGCGGGATTCGAGACCCGCGCCTGCTGGAGGCCTTGCGAAGGATTCCGCGTCACCGGTTCGTGCCGCCGGAAATGCAGCCCGTTGCTTACCAGGACACGCCTCTGCCCATAGGCCTCGGCCAAACCATCTCTCAGCCCTATGTGGTGGCTTTCATGACGGAGGCCCTGGAATTGAAACCGCAGGATCGCGTGCTCGAGATTGGCACGGGTTCAGGCTACCAGGCGGCGGTGTTGTCGCTACTGGTACGCGAGGTTTATTCGATGGAGATCGTGGAGCGGCTGGGCAAGGAGGCGGAGGCGAGGCTGAAGGAAATGGGCTACAACAACGTGCGGGTTCGGATCGGCAATGGCTATCGCGGCTGGCCGGAAGCGGCGCCCTTCGACGCCATCATCGTGACGGCTGCGCCGGAGGACGTGCCACCTGCCCTCGTCGAACAACTCCGCGTGGGAGGTCGCATGGTGGTTCCGGTCGGCCGCTTCGAGCAGGATTTGATCCGCATTCGCCGCGCTCCGAAAGGGCTCGAGCGGGAGAATCTGCTGCCGGTCCGTTTTGTTCCCATGGTGGGCGAAAGTGAAAGAGCGCCCAAGTAGCGCGGTCGCTCGGTTCTGCGCCGGCATGATTCCGCGTGTTCCCGCTTGTTGATCCCGTGCAAAACATGGTGGGCGTGAAGCACGGAAGCCGGTAGGGCGCGCGGGGACGGGGGGCTCTGCCGCTACTCAGTCCCGCTTGATCAGGGCGGCAGCGTGGCGTTCCATCTCGGAGGCTGCGGTGACGTGCTCGGGATAGTTCACCACCTGAATTTCCGCCGTGAAGCGGTTGGTGGCGCCGGAAGCGTCCGCAAGGCCTTCGGAAAGCCGGTCGGCGGCTTGCTGGGCCACCGCTCGGCTGGTGTTGGGCAGGACGATAGCGAAAACGTCGACGGAGAGACGGTAAAGAGAGTCTTCCCCGCGCAGTTTTCGCCCGAGAACCTTAGCGGCGTCGCCGAGGGCCACCTGGGCCTGCGGGCCTTGGGCGAACGGCTTCGCAGGGTCCAGGCGCACGAGGATGAGAGAGAGCGGCTCGTTCGTCTGGTGGGTGCGGCGAAAGTCCATGGCGAGCCGATCCTGAAAATGGCTTAGTCCCAACAAGGTTCCCAGCAGTTCGGCGCTCGACTGCTCCTGGAGGCGCGCCATCTGTCCCCTTTCCTCGAAAAGTCTGGTGCGGAGCTGTTGGACCACGCGCTGCCGGTTCACCAGATAAGCCACCATGAGGATACACAGTACGCAAAAGCCAAAGAACAGAGCGCGCGAGGGCGGTGCAGCCGGCCCTGCGGTCTTGCCGAAGACCATGGGATACATCAGCAAGGCCATGCCCGCTCCCAGGATGAGGATCATCCCGAGCGCCAGCAAGAACAACTGCCGGTCGCGACGCTGAAGCGTCTGCTGATTGAGCTTGTCAAAGACATCCATGGGTAGCTCCTCGCAAGAGGGAATGCGAAACAGCCCTCGTCGGCAGCAATCCTTCAGCACCCAGCGCTGCTGACGTCGCGGATGCGTCCTATAACACTCCTCGGCTGCTGTGTCAATCGGGACCTGCAGTGTGTGCCAGGAGCGACGCAGCGCGCCGTGCACCAAGCAGCAGTCTCCCGGGTTGCGGCGCGGAAGGGCGTTCGGGCGTTGCGCAGTTCGGTACGACCGCATAGAATGTGCGGTCCTCAACGCGGGGCGCAAGCTGGCAAGCATGCTGAAGTCTCTCTCCACGAAACTCGGCCAAGTGCTGGTCCTCTACGGGGGTTGGGGATTGTTCGCGATGTCGTTTCTGGACTCTTCGTTCATTCCGTTTCCGGTCGTGAATGATTTGGCCCTCATGGTAATGGCCAGCAAGCAGCCTGCCCGGTGGCCTTTCTATGGGCTCCAGAGCACGCTGGGCTCGATCTGCGGGGCGTATCTCCTATACGGAATCGCCCGCAGGGGTGGAACCTTCTTCTGGCGCCAGACTACGCCGCAGGCCGTCACCCACGTCCAAGGTTGGCTGCGACGAAACGATTTCGTGGCGATTCTGGTGGCGTCGTTGCTTCCTCCGCCGGCGCCGCTGAAAGTGTTCATCCTGACCGCCGGTCTGCTGCGTGTCAACGCGCTGCACTTCGGCTTGGCGCTGCTGGCGGGCCGCGGGCTGAGATTCGCCGCGGAGGCGTGGCTGGGCGCGCACTACGGCGTCCGGGCGCAGGATTACTTGCGTCACAATTTGGGCTGGGCGTCGCTGGCCACCGCGGTCATGGTGATTGGGATGGCGCTGCTCTATCGGTGGTGGAAGCGCCGGTTCGACGGGAACTCACCTCAGGCTGCATAGCAGAATCATACTGCAACGCGATTCAATCCTCGCCTGGCCGCACTGGCGAGGCGAAGCGGAAGGATTCCGAGCGGGTCTGCCGCGTGTTGTCCAGTTCGATCTCCGCCACGAAACTTCGAGACTGCGCAGAGCCGCGATAAAACCTCAAATCACGCAAGCTCACCAGAAAACCCTCGCCACTCTCATCGACCTTTCCCCACGGAAAACGGGCAAAGTCCATAAAGATGCGGCCGGTGCGAGTCTGCATGGCAGCTTCGAGCGCGGGTGACGGCTCCGGCTTGTTGAATGTCCGGATTGTTTCCGGAGGGTTATCCGGATCCAACGCGTTCACGTGCAGGACGAGGAAGGACGTCTCGGTTTCGACCACACCGGTCCATGCGAAAGGATTCCCCGGAGATGGGAAAGCTCCGAACCTCTGCGGGTTCTGATCGGAATAGGTGCGGCTGTCAAGGATGCTCAGCGCGCGCCGGTGGGCGAAGTCGCGCACCCCCCACAACAGCGTCATCGCGCAGAGGGAGAAGACCGCGCCACGCATCGGGCGCGGCTTGCGTGCGCCGACTTCTTCTGAAACCAGCCGCAGTACCCAGGGTACTCCCATCCCCAGGGCCAGCAAAACCAGCAAGGGCGGGTCGAAAATGAACATGATATCCGCCGCATACCAGCGTCCACTGAAGGGCAGGAAGGGACGAACGCCATACGAGTTGGTGAAGTCGAGCAGCAGGTGGCTGGCGGTTCCCAGGAACGCTGCCAGCATCAGCCACCCGGCATTCAGGGGAAGGTTGGGCCTGGGGCGAACCCTCTTGCCCATAAAGTACATAACACTTGATAGGATAATGGACAATACTATGATGCCCAGGAAAGAATGGGTAATACCTCGATGGTATTTCAGGTAAGTCGCACTATCCTTGAGGCGCGCCACCAGATCGATATCCGGAGCATTGGCGCCCAATATCACCGTGAGCGTGGCAAAACGCGTCTTCCGGTTGAGCCCCGTGTGGCTGATGGCTATCGCGGTCAGGGTGTGAGTCAGGTTATCCACGTTTGCGTCCGGCTCCCCGAGAGAGAAGACAAATGCTATATTACGCCTGACGCGCTTGCAGAATCGATCTCGGACTTCGCGTCACGGCACGAGGACGGTAAGCGCGTCCGGCACGATTTCGAACGTGGCGGGCAGCGCCCCCGCCAGTTCGCCATCGAGCTCGAAGCGAATGGTCGTGGCGGTGTCACCGGGAGTACAGACCACCTGGGCGCTTTGGTGGAGCTCGACATCCCTCAGGCGCAAGTGCTGGCGTGCCAGCGTGGCCAAGGCGTAAAACAGATAGCGCGCGCGGCTGCGGCTCGAGAACGAACACACGGCGAAGCGCGGGGCAAAGAGGTCTGCGCTGGGCGCGAGATGGAGCCAGCCGGCATAGAGCCGGGTGCGATGAACGACCGCGAAAGTGCCCTGCTGCGCGTGGCCGTCCAGCCGGCAGGAAAACGTCGGGAAGGGATAGCGCAGGAGCTGGCGGAAGGCTTCCAGCACATAGCCGGCGACGCCAAAACCGAGCTTGAGTCGGGAAGAAAGCTTGTAGACGATGTGTGCGTCAAAGCCGACCCCCGCCACGCTGGCGTAATACCGGCAGAACACCTCCGTCGAGGAATTGCCGCCCTCCCGCGGAGACCGCGCACCACCCCACCGAGCCCGCCCCAGGGCAATGCGCCGCGGTGACCATTGCGGAAGCTGGCGGGCCGCGCGCATGAGACTGTGGGGCAGCCGTAACTCCCTGGCGAGGATGTTCGCCGTACCGCTGGGTAGAATGCCCAGGGGAATCTGACTCGGCGCGAGGCCATTTATAACCTCGTTGATGGTGCCATCGCCGCCGCAGACGAGGACGAGGTCTACACCACGGATGACCGCACCGTGTGCCAACTCCTGTGCCATGGCTGGTCGCGTGGTGGGAGCCAGTTCGACTTCAATCCCCGCGTCGCGCAGCATGCCCGAAACCTGCCGGACTTCTCGCTCCCGCTTCGCAGGCTGCCGCCCGGCAATCGGATTGTAAATCAGTGTGGCTTTTTTCAAGGAGAGGCCAGTGACTGCGGAAGGGAGTATGTTCCTTCAGGCCGGCGGAATCCTGGCGCGTTACAGCCCGAGCCGAAAGGCATCCGGGGCTTTTCACGGCAGCGCCATGACGTCAGCGCCGGTGACAACTTTCTTCGCGGTCAGGTCGCCGGTTTTCTTTTCCTTTTGAACATCCACCCAAACTTCGTCGCCCATTTTGAATTGGTCGAGCGAACTGGTTTTGCCGTCCCGGATGAACTTGGTTTTCTTTCCGAGTTTCAAGGTCTGGTCCGTGCCGAACTTGGTCTTCGTCAGGATCATCTCCTTCTCGTTCAGCTCCTTGATAACTCCGTAAAGAAAACCCTGATATATGCGCGCCGTGGATGAGGGATCCCCAAAACGTGCGTTGGACGCCTTGGGGGGCTCCTTTTCCTGCTGCGCTGCCGCCGGAGCGGCCAGCCGCGCAACTCCGAGAGCAATCGCCATCAGAATCGTTTGAAGCTTCATGGACCCGGATACTCCGCCAGGTTCTTCCTTCCTCAAAACGACACTAGCAGCCGGATTGCAGGCGTGTCAAGGTGCGTCGCAGATTGCTCAAGCAAAGCGGGGGATTCGCGGAGCCCGACGGCAATAAGCACCTGCCCCCTTTGGCGGGGGCTTTTCGACAACCGGGATCGATGATTCGCCCAGCCTTCTTGCGATTCTGGCCGAGTGGCGTCCACCCGCGGAACCCCGGCCGTAGCGCCTTGGAGATAGCGCGTGGTTGTTCGGGCCCCGCCGCGCGATGCCCAGTTCCGGAGCGTGGTCTTTGTGGTATAGTCGCGTGGAAATTTCGCAAGGAAAAGTTACTATGTCTATCGTTGAAAAAACTGAAAGAGATTTGGTGGCGGCTCTCAAGGCGCAGGAGGCACTCAAGCTTTCCGTGCTGCGCATGATGAAAGCCGCTCTGGTGAACAAGAAAGTCGAGCTGGGCAAAGTGCTCGATGACCCGGAAGCGCTGGCCGTCCTGCGGACTCTCGTAAAGCAGCGCCACGAGTCTGCCGAGGCCTTCCGCAAAGGCGGAAGAGACGACTTGGCGGACAAGGAAGAGGCCGAGATCAAGATTGTCGAAGGCTATCTACCTGCCGCGGCGAGTGAGGAAGAAATCGATGCGGCCGTTGCCGCCGCCATCGCCGAGACCGGCGCCAGCACGGCGAAGGATCTCGGCAAGGCCATGAAGGCGGCCATGGCGAAGCTGGCAGGCAAGAATGTTGACGGCAGGCGCGTGAATGAAAAGGCCCGTGCCAGGCTGGGTGGATGACGGCGAGCCGTCCGCCCTCGTGCACGTGTCACCTTGAACTTTGAGTGATCGCGGGAGTGAAATCATTGTCAGGGAGCGATCTAGCCCGAGGCTTAGCGACGTCGAGGAACAAAGACTATGGCCACTGAACCCGTGAGAAAACCTGAACCCACATCTTTTCGACCTTACGTTGCGGCAGACGCCGTCATTCCCGAATTCACAGCGCGCGCGGTCATCCTGGGCGCTCTACTGGGAATCGTCTTCGGTGCGGTCACTGTTTACCTGGCACTGCGGGCAGGGCTGACGGTGAGCGCCTCAATCCCCGTCGCGGTGCTTGCCATCAGCATCTTCAAGTGGCTGGGACGATCAACCATCCTCGAAAACAACATCGTGCAGACGGCGGGCTCCGCGGGCGAATCCATTGCGGCCGGTGTGGTTTTCACCTTGCCAGCGCTGATTTTCCTCGGCTATTCGCTCGGGGTCTCGGATGTCCCGCGCGTTCTGCTGCTGGCGCTCGTCGGAAGCGTGCTCGGCGTCCTTTTCATGATTCCCCTGCGATATCAGTTGAACGTGGTGGAGCACGGCGCGCTGACGTATCCCGAAGGAACGGCTTGCGCGGATGTGCTTATCGCGGGCGAGAAGGGCGGCAGTTTTGCGGGAAAAGTCTTCGCCGGCTTCGGCCTCGGGCTGGTTTACAAGTTTCTAAATGAAGCCCTGCTTTTCTGGCGGCCACGACCGATCTACCAGCCGGGCTGGTATCCCGGGGCCACCCTGGCCGCGGACGTCACGCCGGAATACCTCGGCGTGGGTTACATCATAGGCGCGCGGACGGCGGGAATGATTTTTGCGGGCGGCGTGCTTTCCTGGCTGGTCACAATTCCCATGATCAAGTTCTTTGGAGCCGGGCTGGGGGCGCCCATCTTCCCCGGCACCGTCCTGATCCGCGACATGGATTCCTTCGCGATCTGGCGCGCCTACATCCGGCCGATTGGCGCCGGCGCCGTGGCCACGGCGGGACTGTTCACCTTGGGCCGGACTCTGCCGACGATCTTCCGTGCGTTGCGCTCGACCCTACACCAGTTGAGAAAAGGCCAAGGCGGGGCGGAGCCCGTCGCGGCGATCCGGACGGAGAGAGAACTCCCCGGCACGGTGGTCTTCGGCGGGTCGCTGGCGATGATCCTGATCGTCTGGGCCGTGCTTGCTTTCCGGATCAACCCCGGCGTCAGCGGAAATTTGGTAGCGTCTATCCTGGTCGTGGTTTTTGGTTTCCTTTTCGTGACGGTGTCCGCGCGCATCGTGGGACTGATCGGGGCGTCCGCCAATCCGATTTCGGGCATGACCATCGCGACCCTGATGCTGACGGCCTTGCTCTTTGTTGCCGCGGGCTGGACTTCCGGCGCCTATCCTGCCGTGGCGATTTCCATCGGCGGCATCGTGTGCATCGCCGCAGCGGTGGGTGGAGCTACTTCGCAATCGTTGAAGTCAGGTTTCCTGGTGGGGGCAACTCCCCGGCGCGCGGAACTGGCCATGATCGTCGGCGCCCTCACCTCTGTCCTGGTGATCGGATTCACTTTGGTGCTGCTCAATCGGGCCTACACACGGATCGAGCCGCTCACCCTGCAAAACATCGAGATGACCACGGAGATGCGCGTGGTGGGCCAGGCTTCACAAAATGAGAAGAGCTATCAGGTGATCAACGTCATCGGCTCGCACGCCATTCCGGACGGTCGCTACTACTACGATCCCGTCGACAAGCGGATTGACTTCCAGGAACGCGTGGGCATCGGCTCCGAACGGCTTCCCGCGCCCCAGGCGGTGCTGATGAGCACCGTCATCAATGGGATCCTGCGCCGCAGCCTCCCCTGGGGGCTGGTGCTGCTCGGCGTGTTCATCGTCGTGGTCATGGAGCTCTGCGGCGTACGCTCGCTGGCCTTTGCGGTCGGTTCGTATCTGCCGATTGCCACAACCGCCCCCATCTTTATGGGCGGCGTCGTGAGTTGGCTGCTCCAGATGATCACCAAGCGCCAAGAAGGCGAAGTTTCAAGCGGCGCCTTGTTTGCCGCCGGGCTGATCGCCGGCGGTTCCATCGGTGGCCTGATCCTCGCCGCCCTCGTGGGATTCGAGGTTGATCAAAAGGTTGCAATCGGAAGCAAGTATTGGCCCGGGCTTGCCGGCTCCAGTGTCTTCGGCCTGCTGATCTTCCTGGGGATGGCTGGGGCCTTGTTCGCTGTCGGACGCAAGAAGCTTGAATAGCAGTGACCAGTGACCAGCGAAGACGATGGAGCGATCGACCCAGCGCGTGATTGTCAATGGCTCAATGACCCGATGGCCGGATGGACTCAAACCCTCGGTTTGCTTTTCACTTGTCACTCGTCACTTGTCCCCGTTCCTGTGGTACGCTTCTAGCGATGCCTCGTTATCGGCAAGTCGCATACTCATTCGGCCCGCCGCTCACGCGGATGGTCAAGTGGCTGATCTTGGTCACGAGTGCAATTTTCGTTCTCACCTACATTCCGCTGCAGGTTCTTGGTCCGGATTACTTTGCCTATCCCTTTGTATGGTTCGCGCTGAGGTCGAGCGACGTGCTCCACAGGTTCTACCTTTGGGAGCTGGTGACCTATTTGTTCCTGCACGGCGGGTGGTTCCACATCATCTTCAACATGTTCGCGCTGTGGATGTTTGGTTCGGACCTCGAAGTCCTGTGGGGAGGGAGAAGGTTTCTCTTCTACTATTTTCTGACCGGCGTCGGCGCGGGAATTCTCGATGTGACCTTGAGTGCGCTCTTCCCCCCTGCCATCCCTACGGCCACCATTGGCTGTTCCGGAGCCGTTTATGGGTTGCTGCTGGCGTACGGAATGACCTTTCCTGACCGCCCCATCTACCTGTACATGATCATCCCCATCAAGGCCAAGTGGTTTGTGGCCATTATGGGAACGATCGAGTTTGTGAGCTCTTTCAGCACTCCTGGGTCCGGCGTGAGTCACGTGGCGCACCTGGGCGGGATGCTCTTTGGGTTCCTTTATCTGCGCGGCAGTTCGCTTCCCTATCGCTGGCAGCTCCGATTCCACGATTGGCGGCGTGCCCGGCTACGCAGGAAATTCGACGTGTACACGCGCAACCAAGAGAGGAAAGGCGGTCCTGGGCGGTGGGTGAACTAAGAATGTTGAAACATTGACACCGCTCCATCACTCGTGCTAAGTTCGTTTGCGTTGTTGGTTCTTTGACAACTTGGGTTCCTGCGGTGCCCCGTTTGGACGACGGGGAAAAGGAAAGGCCGTCGAAATCGGCCGCGGTCCCGCCACTGTGATCGGCGAGCCACATCCTCCCAGGCGAGGTTGCCAGCCACTGTTCTGCCCTGCGCAGAAGGGGAAGGCTGAGGATGCGGTGATGACCCGAAAGCCAGGAAACCTGCCCAGGAACTTTCACTCAGCCTAACTCTTCGACGGAAAGAGTCCTGGGGAAGACTGCGCAGCCTTCCGATTCTGCCTTGAGGGATGGGAAGGCTTTTTATGTTTGTGCCTTCTCGTCCGGACTCCTTCCGCGTGCCCCGCCGAGAGAGCGGGGAGAAGGAGCCTCCTGTGATGCAGTCCGATTACAAGGGCCGGGAGTCGCGAGTCTTGGCTCTGGCCGTCCCCCCAAAGAACGAAGCCTCTCGGAACTTGGCCAGCAGGCCGTCGACCCTGGCCGGCTTGCTTTTTGTGTTTCTCTGCGCACGCGCAGCGTTGGCAGGATCGGTGGCGGGAACAGTTCTTGACCCCAGCGGAAGCGTGGTTCCGCAAGCGCGCGTAGCCTTGCTCAGATCCCTGGTTGTCGTGGACGAAAGACAAACCGATTCACACGGAGCGTTCGAGTTTGCGAACCTCGCCGATGGAAAGTACGAGTTGGAGGCGCATGCGCCGGGACTTGCTTCCCCAGCGTCGGAGGTGGAAGTTCTCGGGCCGGAACTCCGCACCCTCGATCTGCACCTGCATTTGAGTGCCGTCCAGCAGCAGGTCGTGGTTTCGGCCTCGTTGGGAGGCTCGCTGACCTCGCAGGTCGGTTTTTCGGTTTCCGTGGTCACGGACCGGGATATCAGCGACCGCGCTGCCCAGAACGTGCTGGATGTCCTGAGCGGCATTCCGGGTGTGGAGGTGAGCCAGGCCGGCCGGCGCGGAGGTGTGACGGGAGTCTATATTCGCGGTGGGGATTCCAATTACAACCTGGTAATGGTGGACGGCATTCCGTTAAATGAATTCGGCGGCGACTTTGATTTGGCCCCGCTGCCGGCTGATGGCGTGGAGCGCCTCGAGGTGACGCGCGGTCCGGAAAGCGCGTTGTACGGCTCGAATGCCGTCACGGGAGTCATCAATATAGTGACCCGGCACGGCGAGGGTCCGCCGCATTTCACCCTGCAGGCGGAAGGCGGGAGCTTTACAACGAGCCGCTTCGTAACGGACGGAAGCGGCCTCACCCGCGGCTTCAGTTGGGGCTACGACCTTTCCCGGCTGGACTCCCGAGGCATTGTCGCGAACGATCGATACCGCAACCAGACGGCCTTCCTCAGCCTCGGCTATCACCGCAGCCCGCACCGGCGCGTGGATGTCCATTTCTTCGGCAACGCCAATGACGCCGGCGCGCCCGGGCCTTACGGGTCCGACCCCGACCACCTCTTTGCCGGGATCGATCGAATCTCACGGGACAAGCAAAACCTGTTCGGATATGGGGGAAGTTATTCCGAGCAATTCTCCTCTCGATTCCGCCAGGTCATAACCGCCAGCTTGGCCACGAATGACTACTACTTTCGTTCGCCCTACGGAGATTCCTACGGCAACAATCTGCGCGGCGTGGTGAACACCCGCAGTGAAGTCACAGTCTCCCATCAAGACTTCCTCGTAGCCGGGTTTGAGTTCAGCCGCGAACAGATCAAGAACACGTATATTACGGATTCAAGCGGCCAGGCGTTCCTGCTTCCCCGTACGAGTCTGGCGTACTTCGTGGAGAACCGCTGGAGTCCGACCAACCGTCTCTACCTGATCGCCGGGTTCCGTGTGGACGATTTGCGCACTCACGCCCTGCCTCCCGACGAATTCGGAAGTCGCCCGCTTCTGCCTGCCAATTCCCTTACGAAACTGAACCCGCGAGTTTCAGCAGCGTATATGGTTCACAAGTCCCGCGGCGGTTGGCTGGATGGGACTCGCCTGCACGGGAGCTTCGGCACGGGCATTCGCGCTGCCGATGGGTTCGAGCTGGCCTTCAGCAATAATCCTCATCTGAAAC
Organism: Terriglobia bacterium; assembly: GCA_020073545.1. Taxonomy (GTDB): domain Bacteria; phylum Acidobacteriota; class Terriglobia; order UBA7540; family UBA7540; genus Bog-366. The sequence goes on from JAIQEZ010000001.1 coordinate 72,535, forward strand.
CCGAAAGGAGCCTCAGCTTCGATTCCGGTGTCGAGCAGCGATTCTTCGATGGCAAGGCGGTGCTGGATGTCACCTACTTCAACAACCACTTTGAAGACCAGATCGTGACGCTGGGAGGCTCGCTGACCAACCTCAGCACGTTCGTCTCGGATAACCTCGGCAATTCGCGCGCGCAGGGGATGGAACTCTCCTTCCGGATACATCCCATGAGATCACTGCAGATGTCTGCGGAATATAGCCTGGACAATACAGCGATTCTGGCGCTCACCGGATCAACACAGGTGACGGCACCGTTTCACGTTGGGCAGGAGTTGTTTCGCCGGCCGCGGAACTCGGGAGCCTACAACCTTACCTGGCATCGAGGACGACTGACGCTCAACACGAATGCGCAAATTCGCGGGCCGGTGCTGGACATCGAGCCGAACTTGGGGACCTATGCATGCACTATCGGCCTGCCCTGTCTGTTTGCCAACAAAGAGTACATCCGCGCCGACGGCGGGTTCTCCTATCGCCTGCCACACGGCGTAGAGATTTACGGCCGGCTCGACAATTTCCTGAACCGGAAGTACGAGGAAGTTCTGGGGTACCCGGCGTTGCCGCTGAATTTTCTCGCCGGTGTCAAGTTCAGTCTCCCCGCGGAGTGAGGGGCGGGTCACCTCGTCGCACGCCAGACGACAGCCGCCAAGGGCGAGCGCCATCGACGGGAACGCGTCCTCCAGGCCTGGAGAGGTGCAACAGTGCCAAACAAGACTCTTCTCTCGTGGAGTGGTGGCAAGGACAGCGCCCTGTCGCTTTACGAGATTCAGAAAGCAAGCGATTACAGCGTGGCGGCGTTGCTGACCACTATCACCGAAGACTACGACCGGATCAGCATGCACGGGGTGCGCCGGGTGCTGCTGGAACGCCAGGCGGAAGCCCTGGATTTACCTCTCCAGAAAATCTACATTCCCAAAGACGCTACGAACGGTGTGTATGAGTCCCGCCTGCGCGCGTTCCTCGAAGAGAGGCTGCGCGAGGGGATCGACACGGTCGCGTTCGGCGACATCTTCCTGCAGGACCTCAGGCAATACCGGGAAAAGAACCTGGCGCAGCTTGGCATGCAGGGCCTCTTTCCCATTTGGAAACGGGACTCGCATGAACTGGCCAGCTCGTTCCTCGAACTGGGATTCAAGGCGGTCGTGGTTTGCGTGGATACGAGCGTTCTCGACGCGCCTTTCGCCGGAAGGGTTTTCGATGAGGAATTCCTGCGGGATCTTCCAGCGAATGTCGATCCCTGCGGCGAGAACGGAGAGTTCCATTCCTTTGTCGTTGACGGTCCCAACTTCACGCAGCCGATCGGCCACAGGCTGGGCGAGGTGGTTCGAAGAAATCGCTTCTGCTTTTGCGATTTACTGCCCGCCTGAGAAGGGCAATCTCATTGAAAGGCATGCGCCAGCATTCGCCGCGTCATCGGCTCGATCGGCGCGTGGTCGTCGGTGAAGACGAGTGTACCGGGAGGCGTTTGCAGTTCGCTGATTCCGGAAGCAGCGGCTTGTGCCATCCCGACGACTCCCGGATCACCATGGGCGCGCGCAAGTTCCGCCCGGACTGAGGCGAGAGGTCTTCTCTCCGGAAAGGCAAACAGCATAAAACTCTCGGGCAATCGCGAATACACCAGCACGGTGGGAAACACGCGTTGCAGTGTTGCACCTACGGAAAACAGGAGTTCGCGATCTGGGCCGCAGTCGTAGACGTTCATCATCAAGAGGCCGTCCGGCGACAGGTGGGCGCGCACCAGACGGAAAAACTCTTCGGTCGTGAGGTAGAAGGGTATGTAGGGGCTTCCCTGATAAAGGTCCACGTGCACCAGATTGTGGGTGGCGTGGTGGTGCGCAAGCCACGGACGCGCATCGGCAAGATGGACGCGCAGCCAGCTTGCGCGCGTCGGCAGACCGAAGAAGCGTTGCGCGGCATCGATCACGAGCGGGTCAATCTCAACTGCGTCCACCTGCGCGTTCGGATCAACCAGACGCGTCATTCGGATGGACCCCCCGGCCCCCATCCCAAGCACCAACAGATGGGTTTGATGCACCAGCACCGGGCCCAAAACGAAAACGTCCAGGTAGGATCCCGACCAAACGCTATCATCCTTGAAAGTCGTATGGGCGTTGCGCAAATCGTTCAGCGTGAGCCACCGGTAACCTGCGTAATGGATGACATGAACTTCGTTGTAGACTGATTCAGCCCTCCATATTTCGAAAAAGCACAGCTCCTCCTTGGGCGCTGCTGCCAGCAGCATCAGGATCAAAACCCCGAACAGAACCGCGTGCCGCCGCACCGCCAGCCCCGCGACCCCGATCCCGACTGAAATCGCGCACAGGATTTGCAGCGTCGCGTGCGTTCCCCAAACGGGAATCAAATAGTAAGTGGTGCCCAGCACTCCCACGATGCATCCGACCGTCGATAGGGCGTAGACCGTGCCCGCTGATGAACCGACCCGGCCGGCGCGGGCGAGGAGGCGAACGACGAAAGGCGAGGTTCCGGCCAGCGCGATCATGGGCGGGACAAAGATGATGAAACTGGCGACAATCGTGCCAGTAAAGACCCCGGCGTTCTCAAGCAATCGCAGGAAATACCCCGCCGTGTATACGATGAACAGTTGGTAGATTCCACTGGAGAGAATCATAATGTATAGGAGAGTGTCACTTCGGCTGCGGTCCGCCAACCAGCCCCCCAGAGCATAGCCGCCTGCCAGGGCCGCCATGATGACAGCGATCATGCTTCCCCACACGTAGATCGAATACCCGAAATGGGGGGCGTAAAGTCGGAAGCCCAGCAGCTCGAGCCCCATGATGACGCCGCCCGTGCAGGTGACGGTCAAAAGCCACAGCACGGTACGCGCCCGGCCCAAAGCGAGGGGTGCTTCCACTCCAGTCCCGGTATCTGTGACGGGCGATTCCGGCATCATGATGAAACCGCGGGGGAAGACATGCGGCGAGCGGCAGGATACCACCGTCCGCTGATGTTTGACAAACCCGTGCTGTCCCGCTGACGGTACGGCCTTCGGCCCGAAGGTCGATTACCTGTGCAGAGAACGGGTAGCGCCTCTGCCTCCCTTGAACGAGACCAGGCGCGGACAAATGGAGAAAGCGTTGCGGTTGTGGTTCTGGTCCCACAGCAGGGAACCGCGCCGCAGGATGACGAAGCGTCTCGGGAGCCGCTCATTGCGCGTGCCAGAAGATCTTTCGGAGGGTCAAACGAAGTTCGTCCCGCCGAGCGGAACGCGGGCGAGCGGCGGCCTGCCTACGCCTGCCTGCACAGGCAGTGACCAGCTTCAGATCAACCCGCCGTCCTTGTGGTGCGTTCGCCAGCAATAGAGCTGTTCGACGGCAACCGAGAGCACGCAGACGCCCCCCGCAATCGAAACGCTCACCTCGAGCAAGTACTGGAGCATGTCTTCGTGACTGGACGCACGAAACATGGCTACCAGGGCAACTCCATGACCGACTGCCCAGAGGCCAATGACTGCGCACAACACGAGGGTCACAACGCGAAGGGCGGTTTTGAGCATAGCCACGCCCACTTTCTGCCCGAAGGGCACACGGATTGACCGCTACGATTCATACACCCGTCTGACAGTGGGGTCAACACAAAGTGCGCCGGCAGCGCACGTAAACCAGCAGGATCGGAAAAGGAAACGGGCAGAAGTGCAGAGAGGGATCTCTCCTGCCCTCTATGGGAAGGGAAGAACTAGAGGTTCAGGAGATACTCGGAAGCCGTCAGGTTTCCAAAGCGCACCGTGTTGACCCGCTCACCCACGACATTAGCAAAGTACTCAAGAATGGCAGTCAACTTCAAGGCGGCCGACGTTTCGCGCAACCTCAGCCAGTGGCGCGTGATGAGGGAAACAAAAACCAACTTGAAGTAAAGGATCAAGAGACGCTCTTCGTAGCTGTAGCGTTGGTTGACGTTGGCAGCGTTTTTCAGGAGATAAGTGAGAGCCAGGAAGTCACACTTGAGCGTCAACATGAGCCGTGGGTATTCAACCGGAACGCCGAAATCCTCCAGCGCCTTCCGAACCGACGGGAATTCCAATCGATTAGCGTTGACGATCGCTTGGAAATACTCCTGCGCAAACTGCCGCCGCAGTACCTTCTGGCAAACAGCCTGCATGTAAAAGAAAAAGAGCCCCGTCGACAGGATCAAGATCAGGGCGGCCATAAACATGTTCCACCTCTACGCAGCTTGCTAGTCAGCAATAGCCTCAGCCAAGGCAGCATCCTCTCCAGCCCGCGAACGGGCCGGAGCTGCCTGCGGCGTCTTCCCGATGGCATAAACCCAGATCAATAACATTCCCAGCGTACATGCGGGGTTCAAGAAGTTGAAAAGCAGACGCGCGAAATTCTCCCCCAGAGTCACGTGGTACAGCGCCAAGGCAGCGGCCTCGCCCGCAAATTGGACACCGATTCCGCAAACCAGCAGTCCGAGTTCGTCGTCATCAATCGCGAGCTGCTGGATCATCACGTAAAGCAGGGTATTCAGGACCAGGCAAGTAAAGTAGAGGTTCTGGCTGAACTCAATAATGAATGATGTGAAGAGTTGTGTATAATTGCGGGTAAGGGAAAGAGCCGAGATTGCCCCGACCAGGACGAAGACCAAGAAAAGCAGGAGGCGAACGAAGCGCCACAGCTTCTCCTCCCGCGCGCAGGCACGCTGGAAGAAGCTGCAGATCACCAAAAAAGCGCCCAGCGCCAGAACGACGTCCGTCAGCCAGTAGAAATAGGCGTATTGCACAGACGTCCGGCCGAAATAATTGAGCACGGCGGGGCGCGCGACCCCGTCCAGACCAAACAGCAGCGTCACGTATAAGAACAGGCCTTTGAGGTGCCGCCACCCTCCTCGCGCAGCGAGCAGCACGCACACTCCCGCCTCCAGAATGTAGATTCCGTATTGAAGGCCGTGGATTAGGATCTGGTCGCTCATGCGCGTCACGGAAACGTCCGAACTACTCGGTTGCTTCCGCGTCGTTCATCTCGACCGGAAGCAACTTACTTCATCGGCGGCAATGGTGCCGGGGATCCGCCAATGCCTAGCGCTTTCATCGGGGGCAGCGGCGCCGGGGATCCACCAATGCCGGCGACACTCTGCCGGGTCGTAACAGTGCTCAGCATTACGAATAACGCCAATAAAAATGCTAGAAAGAAGTTCTTCATGGGCTCTCCTCCAGTTGTGCAATCGTGAATGAGGGGCTAACTGGCGGGAGAGCCTATCGCATTACCTAGTGAGTGTCAATATGTTTCTTTGCACTACTCCGTCCCCTTGCATTTTGGCCAACAGGGGCCAATTGTCAAGCGAAATCTACGAATTCCGGGTACCGCTCTTTACTTACACACCCACTCTAAAAGCCGCCCTGCACTTTGGCAATAGTACGGGGGTACTAGTGGTCAGCACGCACCCCCGGCACCCCCGGCAGGGGCACCACCTCGAATCTGGCGCTGGTCAGGACTGTGGGCGAGGGAGGGCGGAGGCGTCGGGCTCGCGGGACTGCGTGGAAGGCCAGGCTTGACATGGCCCTCTACCAGATCTACCGCCCCCTCGTATTGACCCGACCGGGCATGAGTGGCATTATACATACTCAGAGTTCAGGGCAACGCGGAGTGTGCGGCATGACAAACAAGAAACGCTTTCTGCTACTTTCTGTGGCACTGGCGGTCGTCGCGGTGCTCGCCTTGGCGAGCTTTCCGTCCGCGTGGTTCGCCCAGTCCCAGCCACAATCGCAGTCGGAGCAGCAGCCAACCTCGGGACCGCAGCCGAACGTGGGAGAGACCGTCCTGGTTCCCAAGAAGACCCAGCCCGCTCCGGTGCAGCCCGAGAAGAAACCCGAGAAGATCAATCCCAATGAGATCTACACGCTTTCGACGTCCACGAACCTGGTCAACGTGGATGTGATGGTGGTCGACAACAGTGGGAACCCCATCCCGAGCCTGGGGAAGAAAAACTTCCAGATTTCCGACGACGGCGTGCCGCAAGCCATCACGAACTTCGGGACCGGCGAAGCCCCGATGACCGTCTGCATGCTGATTGAGTTCAGTAGCAGGTCGTGGGCCCTCCTCTACGTGGCGCTCCAAAACGCTTACCCCTTTCTGAACTTCATCCAACCCAAGGATTGGGTGGCGGTCGTTTCCTTCGACATGAAACCCCAAATTGTGACGGATTTCACCCAGGACCGCGGGGAAGTAAGAGCGGGGCTGGATTCGCTGCGCATTCCAGGCTTCAGCGAATACAACCTTTACGATGCGCTGGCCTTTGTCCTGGACCGAATGAAGGAGGTGCACGGGCGGAAGGCCATTCTGGCGATAGTCAGTGGCATGGATAGCTTCAGCAAACAGACCTACGACCAGTGCCTGAAGATCGTGAGGGCCTCGGACACGGCCATCTACCCCGTCAGCATCCTGGAGTTCCTAGCGGTTCGTTCTCCATACGGCGGCAACATCACAACTCTCCAAGCCCAGAATGCGCTCAACACGATTGCCAAGTACTCCGGCGGGCAGGCCTACTTCCCGCGCTTCGAAGGCGAACTGCCGGACATCTACCAGCAGATCGGACGGCAGCTTCGCATGCAATACAGCCTGGGTTTCGTTCCCACCAACCCGTCTAAAGACGGGAAGTTCCACAAGCTCAAGATTGATGTGGTGGACGATGGGGGGAACCCCCTGAGGATGGTCAATGAGAAGGGCAAGGTGGTGAAGTACCGAATTGTGGCCCGCGACGGTTACTACGCCCCGAAGTCTTGACGGTGCAGTTGCGCCCGTCAACAAGTTGCTCGTTCTCGCAAGAAGCAAGAACTTCAGGCCGCTTTTCCTCAGACCTCCGCGGCAGCTTAGACGGAGGTCGGCCTACCGCCAAACGAGTCTCACCCGCACCGTTCTGCAGCCGCCAAGCGTCAATGCGAGAAGTGCCGCACCCCGGTTAAGACCATCGCCAGACGATGCAGGTTGGCCGCAGCGATGACTTCGTTGTCGCGAACCGAGCCGCCCGGCTGGACGATCGCCGTGACGCCCACCCGCGCCGCCTCCTCCACGCCATCCGGGAAGGGAAAGAAGGCATCGGACGCGAGCACTGTACCCTCGAGTGCGTGCTTCAACTCTCGCGCCTTGTTGGCTCCCAGCTTGACGGAGTCCACGCGGCTCATCTGACCCGCACCCACCCCCACCAAGACTCCGGCGCGTGCGTACACGATCGCGTTGGACTTGACGTGTTTGACGACTCGCCAGGCAAAGATCAGTGCCTCCATCTCTTCCGCTGTGGGCGGGCGTTCCGTGACACATTTCCATAAGGCGGGTTGTATCGGCAGGGTGTCCGGCGTCTGGACAAGCAACCCGCCTCCCACCACCTTGAGCTGAAGCCCGTAGTCGTCACCGGCTGTCGCCGACATGTCAAGGAGACGAAGATTCTTCTTGCTAGCCAACCGCTCGAGTGCGACCGCTTCAAAACCCGGGGCCACAACGGCTTCCATAAACAACTTGGATAACTCCTCCGCGGCCGGTCCGTCCAGGGCGCGGTTGAAGGCGATCACCGAGCCGAAGGCCGAGACCGGGTCCACCTCCAGGGCGCGCCGGTAGCTCTCGACGAGCGTCTTGCCCATAGCTACACCGCAAGGGTTCGTGTGCTTGATGATGACGGTAGTCGGGGCCTCAAATTCCTGGACAAGACGCCAGGCCGCCTCCAGGTCCACCAAGTTATTGAAGGAAAGTTCCTTGCCTTGGAGTTGCGGTGCAGCAGCCAGGCCCCGTCCCGCCGCGTCGGGATGGCGATAGATCGCCGCCTTCTGATGCGGATTCTCCCCGTACCTCAAATCTGCCAGTTTCCGGTAGTCCAGGTGGAGCGCCTCGGGCAACTCTCCATCTGCCGATTTCTGCAGGGTTGTGGAGATGGCGCCGTCGTAAGCGGCCGTGGTCGCGAAGGCTTTTCGTGCCAGGCGGCCGCGGGTTTCCCGAGAAATGCTGCCGCCATTCTTCCGCAGCTCTTCCAGAACGGCTGGGTAGTCGGCAGCGTCCACGAGAACCGCAACGTCCTCGAAGTTTTTCGCTGCCGAGCGGATCATCGCGGGACCACCGATATCGATGTTCTCGATCAATTCCTCCAGGATCACGCCGGGCTTCGCCGCCGTCTTTTCGAACGGATAAAGATTCACGACGACCATATCGATGTACTCGATGCCGTGCTCCTTGACTTGCGCCTGGTGCTGAGCGTTCGATCGGATGGCCAGGAGGCCACCGTGAACCTTGGGATGAAGGGTCTTAACGCGGCCGTCGAGCATTTCGGGGAATCCGGTCAAATCCGCGACGTCCCTCACCTTCAGGCCTTTCTCGCGGAGGAGTTTTGCGGTGCCGCCGGTGGAGAGCAGTTCGACGCCCAGTGAGGTAAGGCCGGCAGCCAATTCGGCGACGCGTGTCTTGTCGCTCACGCTGATCAGCGCCCGAGAAATCTTGCGCATGAAGGCTCCTTTGAAACCGAGAGGATGAACTTACCCTCGCCGCCACGCCGACGGCTTGGCCGGCGATGGCCATCCGACGATGAGCGCATAACGCCGCTTCGAAAAGCGGCGACGGTAATGATCCGGGAGCGAAGGGGAAAAGCCCCGGGGGTGCTGTACGACTCCTCAATCCGCCTTCGTGGCCTTGAACTTGACTTTGCCTTCCTCGATCGAGACCGAGAACTGCACCTTGTCGCAGTTCAGAGCTGCTTTGACTTGTTTGGTCTTCTCCTGGATGAATCTCCGAAAGGTGGCGGCATCGAGGCCGTCGGGGCGCTCCCCAACCTGCCGTTTGGCGGCGCGCATGGCGCGCAGGAGTTGCTCGACCTTCCCGGTCTCCGCCCCCGGATCAGAGCAGACCACGCGCACGACACCATCGCTCACCGGGGCTTCCACGGGGCGCCTCGGCATGCCCGTCAGGCTTCGGCCTTCTTCCTTTTCCTGAAGCTTGCGCCTGCAAAGCTGGTTGTTGACCGCATATTTCTGCACGAGAGCAGAAAAGCGGAAACGCTGGCTGATATTCAGCTTGGACTGGTCGGTGGAGTAACGCTTGATGAGGTTCTCAACCCGGAACAGGGTGTCGTGAGGGGGGCGCGGAGCGCCGCCGTTGAAATAAACCTCGTATTCAACCTTGAGGCGGCGGATAGCGTCTTCCAGCTTGTTGAGTTCCTCGTCAACCGTCACAGGAAAGCCTCAAGTCCCAGTCAGGGATGAAAATTATACCCCTTTGGAAACGCGGCGCGTCAATCGGAAAGTTGACGGTCATAGCCGACTGTGTTGAAATGTCGCGGACGACAGGATCGCGGGGTCCATGCCTGTTGCCTCAAGGGTTAAGGATTGAAACGGCTATGAACTCCCCCAGGGACAGTTCCAGGCCAGAGGTCGGCAACTTGCTCCGCCAGATCCCGGCGGTGGATGAGCTGTTGAGTCGCGAAATGCTGCTCGAACTCGAAGGGCGGGTCGGCCACCGGCTGGTGGTGGAAGCCACGCGCAAAGTTCTCCAGAGCCTGCGCGAAAGGATCTTGAGCGGCAGCCTGGCCAGCGTTTCGGGCGAATGGCTGGAGAAGGAAATTCTGGGGGAAGCGGAAACCGCTGCCGGCTTTTCCCTTCAGCCGGTCGTCAACGCCACGGGCGTGATTCTCCACACCAATCTGGGACGCGCGCCGCTGGCGCGGGAAGCGCTCGATCACTTGGCGCAGGCCGCCGCGGGTTATTCCAACCTGGAGTACGACTTGGAACGCGGCGAACGAGGCAAACGCGACGCGCACACCGACCGGCTCTTCGGCCAACTGCTGGGCGCGGAGCGGGCGCTGGTGGTCAACAACAACGCCGCCGCGGTTTTCCTGGCGTTGAACACGCTGGCCGAGGGTTCGGAGGTCATCGTCTCACGCGGCGAGCTGATCGAAATCGGAGGGTCATTCCGCATCCCGGACGTCTGCGCGAAGAGCGGCGCACTGTTGCGCGAGGTCGGCACAACCAACCGCACGCGCTCGAGCGACTACGCCGCGGCCATCACCGAACGCACGCGGGTGCTATTGCGCGTCCACCCCAGCAACTTCCGTATCGTGGGTTTTACGGAACGGCCCGGTTTGGATGAACTGGTAGAGTTGGCCCGTAAGCACCGCCTGCTCGTTATGGAAGATGTGGGCAGCGGCTGTGTGGTGGATCTCTCTCCCTGGGGCGTGCGGGATGAGCCCCCCGCAACCCTGAGCCTGAAAGCCGGAGTCGATGTGGTAACTTTCAGTGGCGACAAGCTGCTGGGAGGCCCGCAAGCGGGGATCCTGGTGGGAAAGCGCGAGCCGCTCGAGCGCATCCGCAAGAATCCGCTCTTCCGCGCGCTGCGCGTGGACAAGCTGACGATCGCCGCGCTGGAGGCCACCGTCTCCCTATATTTGCGCGGCCAGCTTGGTTCGATTCCGGCGCTGCGGATGATGCGGCTCTCCAGAGTGGAGATCACCCCGCGGGCCGCGCGTCTTGCAGAAAGGGTCTCCGCGCGGCCAGGGTTCTGCGCCGTCGTCCACGAGGGGGACTCCGTGATGGGGGGCGGCTCAACACCCGGACAGGCACTGCCAACTGCACTCGTGGCAGTCACACATGCCCGGCACAGCGCTCAAGAACTGGAGCAAATGCTCCGCTGCCATAAGCCACCCATTATTGCTCGCGTGGAAGAGAACGCGTTGCTCCTTGACCTGCGCACCGTTTTCGAGGACCAGGAGGATGAAATCGCCCGGGCCTTCGAAACGATTTCGTAGATGCTATGACGTAACGGGGGATCCCATCTTGGGGCGAAGAGCCCCTCGCCCCCTTTCCCTCTGCTGCCGCGGCCGAAGGTCCACCGATCTTGATGGCGGGCGACCGAGGGGAGCATTGATTGGGTTTTACTGCCCTCGCCCCCTTGGAGGCTGTCTCAAAACTCGATGGTGGCAGACGAAATGCTCAGCGAGAGGTCATGAGCCAAGCGATACGAGCCGACTACGAGCAGATGGATTTGTTGCCGCAATCTTTGGAAGAGTGGGTACCTGCGGATCATCCGGCGCGCTTCCTGCGGGAGTTTGTGGACGCTCTGGATTTGGCGGAGTTGGGCTTCCGGCCACGGGAGAGTGAGGAAGGCCGCCCGAACTACGCCGCCGATCTGCTGTTGAAGGTGTGGTTATACGGATACCTGGCGCGCATTCGGAGCACGCGGGAGTTGGAGCGGGCGTGCCGCGAGCACCTGTCGCTGGTGTGGCTGACGGGGCGGCACGCACCCGATCACAACACGCTGTGGCGGTTCTGGCGGGAGAATTCGCGGGGCGCTGCGGCAAGTGTTTCGCGCCGGGGTACGGGTGGCGGCCGAGCAGGGTCTGGTGGGGATGATCTGCCACGCCGTGGATGGGACGAAGATTCGGGCGGTGGCGTCGCGGCGGACGGTCGAGCACCGTTCGGATCTGGAGCAGGCGTTGGGGCGTGTGGAGGCCTCGATCGCGGAGATGGAAGCGGCGGTGGAAGCGGCGGAGGAAGAAGCCACGGGCGAGTACCGGCTGCCGGAGCGGTTGCAGGAGGCGGAGCAATTGCGGGAAGCGATTCGGGCCTCGCTCGGACGCATGGAGGAAGTGGAGCGCGAGCATCTGCATCCGGGCGAACCGGAGGCCCGGCTGATGCCCTGCGAAGGGCGCACCGAACCGGCCTACAACGCGCAGGCGGTGGTGGACGCGCAGGCGGGGATCATCGTAGCGGCAACGGCGGTGAATGCGGAATCCGACAACCAGCTGTTGGTGCCCATGCTGGAGGAGACGAAAACGAACCTGGGCGCGGTGGCAGAGGAAAACGTGGCCGATGGAGGATACTCCTCGGCGGCACAGTTGGGAGAGGCGCAGGCGCGCGGTTATGAAGTGCTGGTGGCGCGGGGGGCGGAGACGGGCGGTCCGGATCGCGGGGCGTACGACAGCTCCCACTTCGAATATGACGCGGAGCGGGATGAAGTCATCTGCCCGCGCGGTGAGCGGCTGCAGTTCGAGGGTAGGGAGAACAAGGGTCCGCATCGTCCGGCGGTGCGCCGCTATCGTTGCCACAGTTATCAGGAGTGTCCGGTGCGGGCGCTGTGCAGTCGGGGCAAGAAGGGGCGGCGGATCGAATGGAGTGCGGAACACGAGGCGGTGAGGCGGCAACGGAGCAAGCGGCGCGATCCGGCCAAGCAGGCGCTGCTGCGGCAGCGCAAAGTCATCGTCGAGCCGGTGTTCGGAATCTTGAAACAGGTAGAGGGCTTCCGGCGCTGGACGGTGCGGGGACTGGAAAATGTTCGGACGCAGTGGGCGCTGCTGTGCACCGCTTATAACCTGAAGAAGCTTTGGAAGGCGGGCCGACGTTCGCAGGGCCCCTCAACCCGCACCCCGCGCGCCGGGAAACCCGCACCCCTGTCACGCTTAGGCCCAACACCTCTCCCTCACCTCAGCTACGCCTGAGTTCTGAGACGGACTCCAGAGGGGCGAGGGTGGGGAAAAGCAAGTCCGGAGTCCGGGGGCTGAAGAACAGGGACTAGGTGCTGGGGGCTGGAGAAGAGCACGGGCGGAGGGCAAATGCGGATTCTTCGTCGTCCCGAAGAGCAGAAGTCAGGATCGAGGATTCAGGATTCAGGGGGAGGAAAGGCGCGGGCGGTCACCTGCGGCTCCGCCGCGTTGAATGCTCAAATGTTTCGCTAACGTACACAGCTACGGTCAAAGACCGCGGAGCTTGGTTTTCCATATACTTCGGCGCCGGCCCCCCAGGGGGAGCGCCGAAGTACATCGAAAACCCGGCCCGGCGGTCAGAGACGCCGATGCAAGTCGAGTCATGAGACAGCCTTGAGGGTCATGGGCCGCGGTTTCCTCTAATTCCTAATCTAAACTACGATTTGACTCCAAGTACCTAGATTTGTTATATATAGAGATGGCAAAAGGTGGGGCGGTGTCTTCAGATACCCCGCCGACTGCCTAACATACTGAAATGAAAACACTTAAGGCAGCTAAGAGAACCGCCCTGGGGAATTCGCCCAAGCGAGCGTCGCGGATGACTCATTCCGCCATGGGATCTCGGAACGGCTCCCGCCGTATTGTCCGATCGCGTGACCGTAGGCCGGTCAGGCCCACCTCGCACGCAAGGGCCAAGGCAGGACACAAGGGCATGTCGCCCGTCGATCCCGAAAGGCAGCGCATCGACGTCCAATACCAGAGCGCCGTGCGGAATTTCGAAACCGCGGTGCGGGCCCTTCAGAGACAGAACTACGAGAAGGCTGCGGAGATCTTTGAGAAGCTGGTCAACAGCGAGGCCCGCGAGGTAGCCGAGCGCGCGCGGGTGCACTTGCGCCTTTGCCAGCACAGGTCGGGCCGGGCGGCGTCGGCTCCCAAGTCGGCCGAGGAGTACTACACCTTGGGCGTGGCCTGTTTGAACACCCGCAACCTGGAACTCGCGATCGAGCGACTGAGCAAAGCCGACAAGCTGAAGCCCCGCCAGGATCACATCCGCTACGCGCTGGCGGCGGCGCATGCGCGACAAGGCAACACGGACGCGGCGTTCGAGCATCTCGGGGCGGCGGTGACCTTGCGTCCCGAAAACCGCATCCAGGCGCGTCACGACGAAGACTTCCACGGGCTGGTCTCCGATCCCCGCTTCCGGCGTCTGCTCTATCCGGCAGGTTCTTAAGCCCCCCGCTCGAACCTGCCACGCCGAGCTACACGCAAGGATACGTATCCCATGTTGAGAGTCGTCGCCATCGGGGGGGGCACGGGTTTGTCAGCGGTCCTGCGCGGCCTCAAACACCACGTCACCGAGCCTGCCCGCGTAGGCAGGCCCGCACGCCTCGCGCAGTTTCGGCCGGAGATCACTCAGCTCACCGCCGTCGTCACCGTCACCGACGAGGGTGGAAGCTCCGGGCGCCTGCGGCGCGATTTCCGTATCCTGCCGCCGGGCGACATCCGCAACTGCCTGGTGGCGCTGGCCGAAGACGAACAACTCCTCACCAAAGTTTTCAATTACCGCTTCGCGAGCGGCCAAGGCCTGCGCGGCCACAGCCTGGGCAATCTCTTTCTCGCCGCGCTTACTCACCTGACGCACGACTTCTCCAAGGCCGTGCGTCTGTCAAGCGAAGTCCTGGCCATTCGCGGTGAAATCTTTCCCGCTACGCTCTCCGACGTGCGTCTGAAGGCTGTGCGGGTGGATGGCGTGGTCATCCGTGGGGAGCGCAGCATCACCAAAACCCGCGTTCCCATCCGGCGCCTGCACATCGTCCCTAGCCGCTGCCGGCCGCTGCCGGAAACGCTCGCGGCGATTCGTGACGCCGACCTGATCACGCTCGGGCCGGGCTCGCTCTACACCTCACTCATCCCCAACCTGCTCGTGCACGGCATCCCCGAGCAGATCGCGCGCTCGCGCGCCGTGAAGGTGCTGGTCTGCAACTTGATGACGCAGCCCGGCGAATCGCGCGGCTACTCCGCCGCCGACCACGTGCGCGCCCTGCACGAGCACGCGGGACGCAAGCTCTTCGACCACGTCGTGCTTAACACGCGGCCGCTCTCGCGGGCGCTGCTGGAGCGCTACGCCGCCGAGCGCGCTGAGCCCGTCCAGCTCGACCTCGAGGCGGTGCGCGCGCTGGGCGTCAAGCCCCTGGGCGCGAACCTGCTGCTCGAAGACCGCGTCGCGCGCCACGACTCCCGCCGCCTGGCGCAAGTCCTGCTCTCGCTCGCCAGAAACCGAGGGCGCTAGCTCGCATTTCTCACCACACTCTGCTGCTTTTCGTCCGGAGGCTGGAGGGGCGGGGTCTTAACCCCGCCCTTCCCCTCCGTGGTGAGAGATCCCGACCCGCGCCCACCCCTTACCGCGTTGTTAGCCCGTCAATAACCGTTGACGGCTTGTGGCGTCTGTGGTAAAAATCGACATCCTCCCTCGTGTGTTTCCGGAGGTGTGCACGTGCACTCCCAGGCGTCTTGTTCAGCGGTTCGTGGAGCTCCTTACCGTCCTGCGGTTAACTCTTCCAACTTCATCATCTGCTCCGGCAAGGCTCAGGCGCCGGATTACTCCCTCGGACACCGGTCGGGGAGATTCTGGCTAGCTCGCAGGAGTAGCGGGAGCCATAGGAGGCATCCGCGCCTTAGCCAGTGCTATCTACTCGACTAAGGAAGCACCGGAGCGTAGGGACAAGGCAAAGCTGGTCAGCAATATCCGGCGCCTGTGGGCCCCATGAGGTCACCGAGTGGGGCATCCCACAGAAGCCGGCGACCATAGGAGGCTGTGATGAACTCGCGCAAGTCTAGCGACAAGATCTGGATGACCCTGTTGGTGTTGCTCTTGGCTCTGCTCGTGGCGCCTGCACCCAGTGGGGCGGAGCAGGACAAGAAGGAGAAGGAAAATCACCCGAGCAAGACCAGTGCTCCCCCACCGAAACCTGTCCCGCCGCCCAGGCAGGTCCGACCCGTGACCCCTAACGTGCAGCGCACCAATCCGCCCCCCACGCACGTCCAGCCCCCGGCCAACGCTACCACGGTCAGGCCGTCCGGTGGCGCGGGCCCATCCACACGAACGAACCCCTCCGAGTTTAAGTTTGAGAAGCCCAAGGACAGACCGTCCGGTGGCATGGGTGCCAATCCGCCGACGGCAGTGCATGAAGGTCCCGCCACCACCTATCCAGCGGTCAGGCCCTCCGGCGGCGCGGGCCCATCCACACGAACGAACCCCTCCGAGTCTAAGTTTGAGAAGCCCATGGTCAGGCCCTCCGGCGGCGCGGGCACCAATCCTCCGACGGCAGTGCACGAACGTCCCGGCGCGAGCTATCCGGCGGTGAGGCCCTCCGGCGGCGTGGGTACCAATCCGCCGACGGCAGTACACAGAGGTCCCCTCGTCAACCGCCCCGCATTCCGGCCGCCCCCGAACGCTACGCGAGCTGCGACCCCAGGCGGAGGTGCGACATACAGAGGCGGGAAGGGTCAGCAGTGGACGGTTGATAGGAACAATCATGTTACGGGCTTTTCGAGGCCAGGAATGCAGGCGAACTTCCGTCCCGACGGAAGGGTGCATTCCCTCCAGGTTACCCGCCCGGACCACAGCGTGATGACAGTCAATCACGGCCTGCGCGGCGGGCGCCAGACGGTCGCGGTGCGGCCTGGAGGCGTCCGAGTCGTCACGTATGGACGCAACCGGGGCTTCGTTGAGCGGCCGCTCACGCGACCCGGGGGCTACATTTCGCGAACCTACGTGGTCGGGGGCCGGCCCTATGTGCACGTCTACCGGCCGTATTACTACCACGGCGTCCACTACTACCGTTACGTGCCGGCCTACTACTACCGTCCGGTGTTTTACTGGTGGGCCTTCAATCCCTGGCCGAGGCCGGTGGTCTTCACCTGGGGTTGGGGGCCGGACCCATGGTACGGGTACTACGGCGGCTACTTCGCTCCATCCCCTGTCTACCCGACCGCCGCGCTGTGGTTGACCGATTTCCTGCTCGCAGAGAACCTCAGGCTCGCTTACCAGGCCCGCAAGGATAAAGAAAGAGAATACCAGGAGCAGCGAGAGGAAGCCGCCACCCCGGAGGTCCAAACCAGTTCAACAGAGGTGACTCTTACTCCCGAGGTCAAGGCAGCGATTGCTGAGGAGGTCAGACAGCAGCTCGCGGCTGAACAGGCGGCTGCGGCCCAGCCCTCCCAACCCCCGGGGCCCAACGCTTTGCCGCCAACGGCCGGCAATGAAGTGGCGCCTGCGGCGCTGGATCCCAATCAACGCATGTTCGTGGTATCCGAGAATCTGGACGTAATGGAGGGAGGCCAACCCTGCGCGCTGACCCCCGGGGACGTCATTTATCGCACCGGAGACAATTTGATCGATGGCGATAAGGTCGCGGTAAATGTCCTCACCAGCAAAGCAGGAGATTGCCCCGCCAATTCCGCCACGGAGATTGACGTGAGTGTGCTGCAAGAAATGCACAACCAGTTCCGGGAGCAGATTGATGCCGGCCTCCAGACTTTGGCGAAGAATCAGGGTCAAAATGGCTTGCCGTCGGGTCCACCTCCCGGTGCAGTTGCCGTGCCAGAAGGGACGGCACCGCCGGATCCCGACGCAGGATCTGAGTTGACGCAGCAACAGCAGGAAGCCGATCAGGCTGAGGGAGAGGCGCAAGAAGGATCGGACGGCAGCTAGAGCCGTCCCAACTTATCGCTCCTAAACAGGCGGCAGAAAGTGCATTTCCAAAAATCCACTTGCTGTCTCGGAGGAGTTAGCGCCAGATGGTTGGAACGGCACTGGAAGCAAGCTCTAGTCGCCCTGCGCGGCCGATACGAACGAAGACAGACCATGGACCGCGCCAAGAAGTCCGCGAGGCCTCCTCAGTTCCCGCCGCGGGAGGTTCTTCGACTGTCAATCCACCGTCACGGAAATTGGCACGTTGTGGCTCGTGCTCGGACCGCTGCCCTGCACGATGACGACCCCGGTTTCCGGCGTGGGTGTGGGTGTGGGCGTGCCGCCGGAGCTCGGGCTGCCGCCGCTTCCGCAACTCAGGCTGGCCGCCCACAGGGCCGCGAGCATCACCCCGAGTGCCACCTGCCGGGGGGCCGCGCTCCACAGGAGGGACTGTGGTCCACCCCGACGTGGTCTGGGCAGGACCATCAGTAGGAGGCAAGCCAGCGCCAAGATTGCCAGCAGCCATCCGCCGAACCGGTTGATGTGGGGAGGGGCCGGAAAGGTTGACGCTGAGGACGTAGTGGTTATCGTCACGGTCGTCGAACCGCCCGGACTCGCCGAGGTGGGGTTCACAGAGCAAGTTGTTCCCGCGAGCGTGCTCGACAATCTGCAGGTGAAACTCACGCTGCCCGAGAAGTTGTTAATCGGCGTCACCGCGATCGTGGCGGTGCCGCTGCTTCCGGCATGGATCGTCAGTTTGGACGGTGTCACCCCGAGCCGAAAATCCTCGCTGTTGGTGGAGGAAAACGCACTCCACGCCGTGGCCAGGTTCAAGGCATCGATCGACCCGAGTCCGCTCGCCAAGTCGTATCCCACCGCAGCGCTATAGCCGATCGGGCCGCCGGCGGGGCAATCCGTAGTACCCGCCTGGCAGGGTTCCATGTTGTTTCCGGTCGTGATGTCATGAAACGCGTCTGGTGAACTCGCCGCCAGGGCATAGAGAACGGGGTTAACATTGCCCTGCGGAGAGTTTATCTGCTGGTTGATAAGGGCAACAAGGCCGGCGAAGGTGGGCGCGCCACCGGAGGTTCCCCCCGCCACGAGTAAGTTCTGGCTGCTGTTGCGGTATCCGTTGACGCAGCTCCCCTGGGAACAGAACAAGTATCCATCGTGGTCGGTGGAGGCGTTCAAGGAAACGTCCGGGACGTCGCGGGCGTTGTCGTCGGGCACGCCGTTCCCAGTCTGCCAGCTTGGCTTTAGGAAGATGGCACTCGCTCCGCCACCTCCGGCCAGGAGGCCGTTCGTTTGCGACGTGCTATTCCAAACGACCTCGGGAATATAGGAAAGGGCCGAAGGGGAGACGTCCTGGGCGGGGGCCGGGAGCCAGTAAGTCCCCGAGCCTTCGTTGAATTCCGTCCCGCCCATTCCCGTTACTTCGGGAAGGCTGGCGGGCGCATCCACGGCCAAGCCGTGTGTGGCAATCGTCACGGGGATATTCGGGTTGGTGGAGAAATCGCAGTCCGTCGCACCACTGTCCCCGCTGGCGGCCACAATGGTCATTCCTTGTGAGTTGGCCTGTTGGGCAAGCACCTCCGCGAACTGCAGGTTCGAGGAACCCCAGTCCTGTTCGCAGGCGCCATAGCTGATGCTGATGACCGGTGCAAGGTTCTGGTCAATGGTGTACTGCAGCGAGTCCAAAACGCCGTTGGCAGTGCCCGAGTTCACATAGAGGATGGTCGCGTTTTTGGCCACGGCTCCCGACCATTCGACGTCCAGACTTGCCTCGGTGATGTCCGCTGAGACGACGCCCGGATCGGGTGAGCCGGGAATCAGAATGACCGTGGGGTCGTTCGCGGGCAGCCCCGAGGCTCTGCGAAACGCTTCGACATCACTCATCAGGATGTTGGTCTGCCCCATCACCGCGATCGACTGCCCCGTGCCATCGATTCCGCTGCTGTAAAGGCCGCTGACGTCGTAAATGATGGCAAAGTCGGCAGGCGCCAGGAAATTATTCCCGCTCACGCTGGAGGTGAAGTTCGGTCTGAGACTTGGATTCACCCTGCGGACGACGCTGCGCGGTTTGAGGCGGTAATTGTCCAGCGAGCGAAAGCCCAGGACCACCTCGGCGAGGGCGCTGGGCACGGCAGGAACCGAGGCATTGGCATAGTAGGTCCGCCCTTTCACCAGGTAGAGGTGGATCTCCGTGTGAAACGCTGCCTGGACCTGGGCTGCGGTGCCCGAGAAGGTCACCCAGTTGCGGCCCCGGGCCCTCTGGGTCACATTGAGTCCCCGTGCCTCGAGCCAAGTGACGACCTTCTCCAGGTCGTGCTGGCTCAACCCGAAGCGGTTGGCAAACTCTTCCGGGGCGAGCCACTTGTGAAAGTCTGGCGAAGAGGGATTCTGCTGTTGGTCGAGCAGCGCCGCCAAACTGGCCTGCTGGCTCGGGGTGGACTTGAATATCAGGGTGACATGTTCCAGCTTGAACGAGTCCTCCACGGGACCCTGGTCGTACTGCGGCTGGACCATGGGGTGGACGTTGCCGCGGAGCATCACCGGCGACGCGTCGTCAATCGCCCGCACAATGCGATCCTCCCCCGGCGATTGGGTGAACGAAAACCGGGTTAGAGAGAAAACCAGCCCCAAGACTGCAAGCCACTTCACCAACAAGATTGCTTTGCGTCGCATAGACCTTCCATTCAGCGAGAGTCTGCGCTCCAGAAACGTGCAGCGCTATTGTAGTCCAGGAAGGGTAGTGGTCGGCTCTAAGCCCTGCCAGGAGTGTGCCGTGCGCTGGAGCGGAAGGACCCTCTCATTCTACGCTTCGGGAAGAGGGGGACCAGCGGAGTCTGCCGCTGGCCTGAACAACCGCTCCACGTCACGTGCTGAGGGCGGTATGCCGTCGCGTAGTTCTCGTCAGCCATTCCGCCCGGTCCGGTTCCAACTTACTCTCCCAACCTGTGGCCTCTGCATTTTACGCGGTCCCAAAGATAACTCTTGGTAAGAATGCCAGGCAAGACAAGTTGGAACGGCTTCAGTACGCGTAGTATCCGAAGGTGGCGGAGACGCCGCTCGGCGGAGTCGCGCCCATGATCCCAACGAACACGTTCTTGCCATAGAAGAAGGGCATCCCAAAGTCGGCGTAGTCCGTCGAGGCGCCAGTCCCGCTATCGCCCCCCAGGTCGTTGAAAGCCGTGAAAGCCAGATTACCGAACAGCGTATCGGCGTTGCCAATGCTGAACGTGAGCGGCACCTCGACGCCATTTGTTCCCGTGTTGTTGGTGACCGTGAGACTGACGGGCGAGCTTGGGCAGTACCAACCGGGAGCGTCCGCACACTCGATGATCCCCGTCGGGCCCAGGGTAGTGGCGTCCAGGAAGTAGACGCCCGTCGAGCCCGTGTCGAAAAACCCCGGGTAAGCGACGCTACTGTAAGTGGTTTGGATATTGCCGGAAGCGTCGGTCGCGTAGACTTGTGCGCTGCCGAGGGCGTTGTTGGTTTGGGTTCCGATTCCGAAAATCAGCGACCCGGAGACCGTGGCCTGTCCGCCCGCGGGAATGGCAGGCAGGGAAATCAACACGCCGTTGTCGTCCTGGGAAAAGAGCGCGACGGGGTTCCAAACCTGACTCGCCAGGGGCACGGTAGCAAACCCACAGACGCCGCCAGGGCACAAATAGTACGGATATCCGGCGAAGCTGTTGCCCCCAGCACAGTTGGGGCCGCAATCCTGTGGGAAGTTGCCGATGCCCAGGATACCGTTGCCGCCGAGCGCCGCGACCGTATTGAGATTCCCCGACGAACCCGGGTTGCCGAGGGAGAGGCAGTTCGAAGGCACCGCGATCGTCGGACTAGCGCTGATTAGCTGAATGGGAACTGACGATGCCTTTTCTCCGGCCATCTCAATGTCTGCCACCGCCACCGGTCCCCAGACGTATGTGGTGTCGGCAAACTGAATGCACTCTTGCAGGACATTGTTGCTGGAGTCCGTGATCGTCGGCAGCGAGAAGTTGACCGCGGATGAGAGGAGCCGCAGTCCGTAGGAACCCGTATCCACTTCAACGTTGGGGATCGTCTGGCAATTCGTGGTGCCCGGCATGCAGATGGTGACATCCGCAAAAGCCACGTTTACAGCATTGTTGGCAGGCCCCGAGTTCACCTCCAGAGCCACCGTGTTGGGCACGGGCGTCGGGGTGGTCCCGCCTCCTCCACCACCACTGTTGCCGCAACCCGCCAGAAAAATCCAGCCCGTAACGACTGCAAGAAAACGGCCCAGCGTGGCCGTCGAACCATTCCTGAGGGTCATCGCACCACCTCCGCGGAGATATTGTTGGGCAGAAGACTGGGTACGTAGGCGCGCCCGCGGAAAAACCGCATGTGACCGCCGCTCACGAACACGAGTTTGTCGGTCCGCACGACCAGCGGCCCGCCGCGCCGGCGCGCCCGGGATTGCACGGCCTGCTGGACTTCGGTCGAGTAGGACCCCAACAACTGCTGCAGGTTGGGCATGAACGGCGCCTGCCAGGAGATCCCGAATACCTTGCCCTCCGGGGAGACATATTCCCTGACGATGGTGCCGTTCGGCGAGGTGATTTGATGGAGTTTATAACCCTGGCGGACCTCCTCGCGAATCTCACCACGCAAAACCTGCTGGTCCAGACCCACCGACGACTCGTACTCACCCAGGACCGCCCATGCCGGGGCAGTTCCCAGGACTAGCATCACCAAGACTCCGAAAGTGGTTTTCATATATTCCCACCGGTGCCTTTCTTCAAGGTTTTCCATTTGCCCTTACTGCTTGGACGGCCTTCCCCCCACGAAAGGTTACACGTGGCACCTCAAATCGTGGCAGAGACTCCTTCCCTCGTCTTGCGCGTTGCGGTTCTCGGCCTCCTCAGGTGAGACGGCAGATCCCCCGCGAATTCGACTCGCCCCCGGACAGCCGAGTCCCGCGCATAATCAACGGAGAAAGAGGTGTGAGCCACGACGACGGCCCTCACCATCATGGCACAAGGGCGGGCACGCTGCCAAGCTCGCCCCCGGTCCGCCACCTTGATCCCCACCCTCCCCAAGGCTGTCGGAAAGAAGCCCCCACTCAGGCAAAGTGTTTGGATTGCGGAAGGTGGCAGAAAGGTTTTCCGCTAGTCTGCTAAATAATGCAAGAGAACATCCGACCTAGGCCAAAGACCCAGAAATTGCTCGACAGTGCGTAAGGCTCGCGTCCGTTCCACGTCGAGCATGGCCGTCAGCCGCTGGGCGCCCAGCAACGCGGCTCCTTCCGTGAGCTGAGCGCAATCTGCCGCCATGCGTGCTGCGCCGTGGGTCGGCCGAGTTTCCACCGCCTCAATCAGCTTGTCGGGTTGTCCCCCGGCCAAGTGCGAAGCCCGCCCCCGCACCTTTCACCCCGATCCCGAAATCAGGGTTTCACGCCGGTTTCATTTCCTGTCTGCGCAATTCCGTCATCAGCCGGTCGATCGCGCTTTCCAGGATCGCCAGCCCCGCCCCGGTGTTTCCGAGGTTTCCCTCCCGCGCCATCTGCTCAAAATTTCGGGCGGCGTCGAACGCCTGAAACGCCACCATGTCCCCCAGGGAACCCTTGAGCGCGTGGGCGGCCCGCTCCAGCGCGGATGCATCCTGCTGGGCGAACGCCTGGCGAATTCCCTTCATGAGCTTGGGGCACTCTTCGAGAAACATTCCCACGACCTCCGCCCCCAGCATTTCGTCCCCCCCCAACCGGTCCAGAAAACGAACCTTATCAAACACTGGTTTGTGGTGTGGCTCCCCCTGCGCTCTCCGGGTGGACTCCGCAGCCGCGCCTGCACCAGTTGGCTGCGCGGCCACCCGCTGGATCATCGCGAAGAAGTCGTTGGCGCGGATGGGCTTGGCGATATAGCCGTCCATGCCGGCAGCCCGACAGCCTTCCTCCTCGCTCCCCAGAGCGAGGGCCGTCATGGCGAGGATCGGCAAGTGCCGGCCGGTGTTGAGCTCTTTCTCACGGATGGCCCGTGTGACCTCCAGCCCATTCATCCGGGGCATCTGCACATCCAGCAGCGCGAGATCGAAGCCCACCGTGTTCGTGTTCTCCAGGGCGGCCAGAGCCTCAACGCCATCGACCGCCACCACGACTTCGTGGCCGCGCTTTTCCAGAAGACGCGTCACCAGTACTTGGCTCACCTCGTTGTTCTCCGTCAGCAAGATGCGTAAGACGCGCCCGAGCTCCTGCGCGGAGCCACGCACCTGGGCGTGCCCCTCTCCCGCCGACGCGGACTTATCAAGCGCCCTGACCATTGCCTCTGCCAGTTCGGATTCCCGGACCGGCTTGGTGAGATAGTCCTTGATTCCGAGTTCCCGGCAACGGGCCGCCTCGCGCCCCGCGTCATGGGGAGGAAGCATCATCAAGATCGCCGGCGAAAAACCCGGGATGCGGCGCGCCTGCTCGGCCAAAGAAAGGCCGTCCCCGCCCGGCATTTGCGCGTCGAGGAGCGCCCATCGGAACGGCGACTCCGAATCTTGCGCGCTGCGGATCACTGCCAGGGCGGTTTCCGTGCTTTCCGCGAGGGTGGGGATCATCCCGAGGTGGCGCAGGATTTCCCCCACGATCTCGCGGCTGGCCGCATGGTCATCCACCACCAGCACGGGCAGTCCGCACAAAAGGTCGCGGGGCGCTTCTTCACGGGGGCAGGCGGCGCCTTCCACCCGACCCAGGCGCACGGTAAAGTGAAAGGTGCTTCCTTTCCCCAACTCGCTCTCCACCCAGATGCGGCCTCCCATCATCCCCACCAGCTCCGCACAGATCGCCAATCCCAACCCCGACCCCTCGAAGCGGCGGGTCATGGAGCCATCCACCTGCGTAAAGGCCTCGAAGATCATCTCCAGCTTGTCGGCAGGAATCCCTACCCCCGTGTCGGCCACAGTGAAGTGCAGCCCAACAGCCTTGGCCTCCTGCGATTCCAGCCCCGCGCGGACCACTACTTCGCCCTGCTTGGTGAATTTGATGGCGTTCCCCACCAGGTTCACCAGGACTTGCTTCAGGCGCACAGGGGCACCAAGTAGCGCCGACGGAATCCTGGGCGATACCCCGTAAGCCATCTCCAGCCCCTTGCGATACGCCTGAATCGACAGGGGGCGAAGAGCCTCATCCACCGCCTCCGCCAAGGAGAAGGGAGTGGATTCGAGTTCGAATTTGCGCCAGTCGATTTCGGAAAAGTCCAGAATATCGTTGATCAGCGCCAGCAGCGAGTTGGCCGACGACTCCACGAGTTCCAGATAACGGCGCTGCTCGGAGTCCAAGCCCGTGGCGAGCGCAAGTTCCGTCAGGCCGATGACCGCATTCATGGGCGTGCGGAGCTCATGGCTTATGTTGGCCAGGAATTCGCTCTTGGCGCGATTGGCTTCCTCGGCCGCTTTCATGGCTTTCTGCATCTCCACCTCTACTTGCTTGCGCTCGGTGACGTCGCGGGAGACACCGAAAGTTCCGAGGATGTTCCCGGTGGCGTCCCGCAGGGGCATCTTCGTGGTGGAGACCCAGGTCTCCCGGCCATCCGGCCAGGTTTCCTTCTCCTCTTTGGCCAGAATCGGCTGGCCCGTTCTGATGATTTCCTGCTCGTCGGCAAAGGCTTGTTGCGCGTGTTCGTCGGTAAAGAAGTCGAAGTCGGTCTTGCCGATCGCTTGGGCAGGGTCGCTCAGCCCAAACACTTTGGCGTGCGCCTTGTTGATCCGGGTGAAGCGGCTCTCCCGATCCTTGAAGTAGATCACATCGGGGAGATT
>JAIQEZ010000093.1 GCA_020073545.1 Terriglobia bacterium
GGCATCGTCGGGCTTCACGATCTTAACCGATGCAACCTTGTCTTTGCGGACCAGAGCGACGCCGTAGTCGGTCTCGACTCGGAACATGTTGTTCTCGTAGCCGACGATGGTTCCGACAATCTTTTGGCCGTCTTTCAGGATGATCTCTTCCGCGCGGGCGGCGCCCGCCCAGTACACGAGGGCCGCCATCACCAGCAGCCGAAGGGTTGCGCGCCCTTGTCTCATGCGGATATGCTCGGGTTTAGTATTTTCGCAGCACGCCCACCACGCGTCCCTGAATCTTCACTTCCCGCGCGGGCAGGAGAATGGGATCCATTTGCGCGTTGGCGGGCTGCAGCCGCACTTTGCCGTTGGCCTCGCGGAAGAAGCGCTTGAGCGTGGCGTCGGTACCTTCGATGAGCGCCACCACGATGTCGCCGTTCTCAGCCGTCTGCGCGCCTTCCACCAGGATGTAGTCGCCGTTGCAGATGTGGTCGTCGACCATGGAATCGCCCTTGACGCGCAGGACGAAGAGACTGCCGCGCCCGCGTGTGAAGTCGCCGAAGGAGAAAGTTTCGGCATTAGGGATCGCCTCGACCGGCTGGCCCGCCGCGATGCGGCCGAGCAGGGGGAATTCCATGTTGCCGAGCACCAGCGCGGGTACAGGTACGGGAGCAGGCCCGGCCGCCGGGTCGCCTTCGCCTTCGCTCCCAGTCGACTTCCGCCGCCCGAACGGTTGCACCGCGGTCTTGCCAAAGGGCACGGAAGCGGGAATCGCCACTACTTCCAACGAGCGACTTTGGTTGTAACCGCGCCGGATGAAACCTTTCTTCTCCAGGGTCTGCAGGTGCTTGTGAACTGTCGCCAGCGACGACAGGCCGAGGCCCGCGCCGATCTCCTCGAAGCTCGGCGAGTAGCCATGGCCGTTGATGAACTCGACCAGGAAATCAAAAACCTGCTTTTGACGGCGCGTCAGTGCCATGGCTCGATCTCCGAAGGAAGACAGTTCTCAGTCATCAGCTCTCAGACTACAACGTTCAAACACCAAGTGTCTGCCGTCTCCGCTGCCCACTGAGCTTTCCGCAGACCAACACCGCTCGCGACTGACTTCTGCCCTCAGATTATAGGCGAATAAAAGGCGAATAGGCAAGCAGAAAATTGCTTTGGGGGTGTTTCTTGTTCTCCCGAGCCCCGAATGCCAACCCCCCGTGGCCCGTAGGGGCGAACCTCGTGATCGCCCCCGGCATGCCGATTACAATTCATAGGGGCCGAATACAGGAAGTGTCCTATTTTCGCTCGCTATTTCGTCGCCACGGTTCTATTCTAAGCAAGATGGCCCGCCGAGGCGTGAACCCCGAGCGGGCCGGGTCACGAGCTGGAATGAGCAGCCCATGACAAGCTCCAGTGTGATCCGTCGCGCCTACCGATTTCCACTGAAACCCACGAAGAAGCAAGCTCGTATCTTGGAAGCCGCACTTGCTATCTGCCAGGAGATTTACAACGCTGCGCTTCAAGAGCGCCGTGATGCCTGGAAGTGCGAACGGAAGAGCATCTGCTACAACGACCAGACAGCGGAATTAACGGAGATCCGCGAGTTTCGTCCCGACGTAGCCATGCTGCCTGTTGACCTCGCCCGAGAGCCGCTGCGGAGGGTTGATCGTGCATTCAGGGCTTTCTTCAGACGCTGCAAGGCGGGGCAAAGGCCGGGGTTTCCGCGTTTCCGTTCTCGTGATCGCTACGACTCGATGGCGATTTCGGCTCCGCGATTCAAGGTTGACGCAGACCGCGTAGCAATCTCCAAACTTGGTAGCTTCCGATTTCGTGCACACCGGGAGATCAAGGGAACTCCGAAGCAGTGCATCATCAAGCGCGTCGGCTCGAACTGGCAGGTGAGCATCGTCTGTGAGCTCGGCCCGGTGCCTGAGAAGCTACCGATGCGCAACGACGTAGGCATCGACGTAGGCCTGAAAACGTTCGCCACGCTCTCGGATGGCACAGAGATCCCGAATCCTCGCTGGGCTCGGCAATCTGAGAACGAGATTGCGGACTCTAACCGGGCGCTGGCCCGCAAGAAGCGAGGTTCCAAGAATCGCCGAAAGGCCAAAGAAGCCTTGCGCCGCGCACATCAGCGGGTTGCGAACCGGAGATTGAATTTCTGTCATCATGTCTCGAAAGCCCTGGTCTCGACGTACGATCAGATTTACTTTGAAGCGTTGAAAATCCAGTCTATGCTTCGGGGAAACCTGTCTAAGAGTATTATGGATGCCGCATGGGCCACTCTTCTGTTTCAGCTTTCTTACAAGGCAGCATGGGCCGGTAAGTGGGCGATACCAGTTGACCCCAGAGGCACGACGCAACGCTGCTCGGGTTGTGGTGAGACGGCTCACAAGAGTTTGTCCGAGCGCGCGCATTCGTGCCCGCACTGCGGTTTGATTCTCGGAAGAGATCATAACAGCTCGATCAACATTTTGCAGGCCGGTAGAGCCTATGTGAGCCTTCGGCTCCAAGAGTCCTCCAAGCGAAATTAGGACACTACCCGAACACAAGGTTCGCCCCTACGTGCCAAAACGGATTCGTTCCGAGGGCGAATACGAGATTCGCCTCAAGCAAGCGGACTGACTCTGAACAGCCGAGCGCCATGAGGATTGACGGCCATGGAAAGTCTATCCTCCAAACTGCCCAGATCTTTCTGTTGCCATAAGTCTCTCACCCTGCAACTTTTGTCGAAACCGACTTCCTTCCACAGAACCTCCACCTGAGCTGGTTGTTCGCCCGCGTTGAAGAGGGCAACGTACTTGTCCCGCGCGCCAGGAACGTCTGCCACCCAGGCGATCTGATCGCCGCGCCGGAACAGTTCGTGACCTCCCGAACCCTTTTGATTGACGGCCAATACCTCGTCGTTGGTCAGCAAGGAGAGAGTAAACGGATCGAGTGAGGGCAGGTCTCCGCCCATCATCAGCGGAGAACGGAAGATCGACCACAGGGTCATCAACGTGAATTGCTCGTCACGCGTGAAGTCGGTCTGCCGCGGGTTGCCGACTTCCGCCTTTATGCCGATTGTCCCCAAGGGGAGCATGTCCGCGTCAGGCCAGTGACCAGGCCCGCTATGAGGCGCCCAGACTTTGCACAGCTCGAACTGATTTTTCAGATCCTTCCATCGGTCCCAAAAATCATTCGAAATGCGCCAGAGTTGGGCGTTCGCGGCCAACTCTCTTGCACGCTCGGGAGGCGCCGGCCCTGGAGAGAGACTCAAAACAATCGGGCGGCCGGATTTCACAATGGCTCTGTGAAGGGCCTCGATCTCCGGGCCCTGGAAGGGAGAACTCATGTCATCGGCTTTGATGTAATCCACGCCCCACTGAGCGTAGAGAGACAGGATCGAGTCGTAGTAAGCCTGGCCACCCGGCTTCGTGGTATCCACGCCATACATATCCGTCAACCATTTGCAGAGATTCGTCCTGTCCGCAATGTCCTGGGCGTGATAGCTGGTTCCGAGGATGGGTGTGTTCTGGCCAACTGCCTGCCTGGGAATCCCGCGCATGATATGAATCCCCAAGCGCAATCCCAGCGAGTGAACGTAATCGGCAAGCGGCTTGAATCCTTTGCCGTCGGCGGCCGAAGGGAACCGGTTGGTGGCGGGCATGAGGCGTCCGTACGGGTCCATAACCAGTTGGGCAAACGGATGATAACCGTGCGCCCCGGAGGTGGGTTCAGACCACTGGATATCGACAACGACATACTGCCACCCATGCTGAGCAAGATTCTTGGCCATGTAATCGGCCTGGACTTTCACCTGGTCTTCCGTCACGGTGGGTCCGTAGCAGTCCCAACTATTCCAACCCATAGGGGGAGTTGGAGCCAGCGTCCCTGACGGCTCGTCAGGTTGGCTGCCAGCAGGACTTGCCGCGGGCATGCTCGACGCAAGGATGAGCCCCAGGCAAAGAACAGCGATTCCGCAAGTAAACCGTTTTCTTGTTGGCATCGTGCTTCTCCTCGTTGGTGGTTTCACGGCCGCTGACTTGGACCGAACTGCGGACACACACCCTATGGGAAGCGCCTTCCAGCCGCTCGCCCCACTCGAATACTGCTTCCTCAACTCGGAGTGATTGAAGGCCCGCTCGGGTTCGTGTTGAAGCGATTTCTCCGCGAAGGGCAGAGCCGAGTCAGGAGTTTTCGGGCAGGCCCCTCTCCGAGTCGCGGCGGAGGGGATCCTATCCTGTTCTCAATGACACCAGTACCTCGAAGAGGCTCTCCGGCTAGTCCTTCAATTGCGCTCTGCCCCATCAATATACAAGTCTCGCTGGCGTGCGTCGCCATCTCTGCAGGAACCCTTATCTGTGACCAGCCCGGGGGAGAACCTTCATTCTTCCGGCAGGCCAAGGCGGCGCCTCACCTTGTTCCAGTCATAAGACACGTCGCCCTGATCGCTTCCCCGCCGGTCCATATATTCCATGTGGCGGAGCAGGTCGATGAGCTGCTGTCGGCCGCGCGGATCCTTCGCCACCTCGCGAGGCGTTTTCCCGTAGAGCGCGGGTAGAGGCTCGTTCACCCATTTTTCGTAATGCCGCCTTAGGAATTCCTTCAGGTAGGCCTGAGCCTCAGGGGGTGGCGCAGGTTGCTCATCAGCTTCCTCAGCCAATCCCTCCTCCCTTCCCCTCCTGGCCTCCTCAAGGATTTGCTGACTATCTTTGATCTCTTCGCCTCGAAGTTCGAGCCGTCCTACCTGTTCCAACAGACTCCTACCGCGCTGGGCTCGCTCTCGGGAATTGCACTCGAACAACAGTTTGTCCCCGGTAAGGACGATACGGCCCAGATGAATACTCTCAGCTCCCCTTCGACTTGCCCAGGTAAACTCGACTTCTTCCTGCCCGGGCTCGGTGAGTTCCTCAAGTTCCGGATGGGCCTTCAATCCGGCCAGGAAGGCTGTCGGATCGCTGACTTCAAAATGCACCTGGCATAGGGCCACCGGCTCTCCATCGGTGTTGACGACCTGGGGGAGCCGGCGTATCCGCTGGTGAAGCTCCACCGTTAACCGCCCGAAGATTTCCGGTTTTGCCCGGAGGAATTCCCACCAGCCAGTATATGGATGGCGTCGCTGGTATTTCTCCAGCTCGTAGGCTAGGTAGCGCTTGACGAACTCCTTTTCCCTGGGCGGAAAAGCGTGCGCCCCACCAGCCACAAAATGGTAGGGGCCAGCCGGGTACGCGCGGCAGAAAATGAGCCCCCACTTTTCAGCGGAAAGCGATACAGCTCGGTCGTGAATGAAAATCCTGCCGCCCTCCAGAACGTTCTCGAGTTCCACTCCTCGGCCCGGGTCGAGCCGCGAGACTTGATAAACAGCCCTGTGCGAAGCATTCAACCCAGCTAGGATTTGTTTCTCCTCACTGCTTAGGGAAGGATCCGTGGCCATGACCTCGGCCAAGGTCTTACTCCGGCTCGTCTTCCTCCAGTCGACCCACAACCAGGCATGAAACTCCGTCATCTCTTCTTCGGTCGTTCCTTCTCTTTTCCAACGATCCAAAGTCCCCTTGCCCCAATACTTCTCGACCAACTTTTGGACGTTGAGCTTTTCCTGGTCGAGCCGCTTCATGCCTTTTCGGATCACCCGGCCGTCCACTTCTTTCCAAGCTTCCAGTTCAGGATCATGCACGGCCGGACCTGGATCCTCAGAATCTCGCAGGAAAGCCTCCTGGACGGCCTGATCACGGGTCAGACAACACTTCTTCTATTTCTTTCCACTTCCACAAGGACAGGGATCGTTGCGGCCGGTCAAGGGATAACTCCACGCTTCCGTGGGCACGCCAGAATCAAAGACAGGATTACTCGAGTGACGCGCCCTAATCATACACCGAACAGGCGGGAGATCACTGTTTGGGTTTTCACGGTGAGCAGTGCCGCGCGCCATTTGAGGGGAATGCCCGGTGGGGTAATTGCTGACCCCAGGCTGGGAGCCTGTGACGCCAGTTACCATGCGACCAAGGTGAACTGCATCTCCACCTTGCCGACCGTCACCCGATCACCGTCTTTGAGTTCTGTCTTAGCGGTCAAGGGCTGACCGTTAATAGAAACTTCCTTTGCCGAGGGAGACACGAAGTAAGCCTCGCCATGCTTGGTGAGGATGGCGCCAATTTTCGGCGCGAACCAGCCCTTCAACCTGAGCGCGCAGCCTTCGGATTTGCCCACCATGGAGGTTTGAGAGGTGAGCAAGAGTTCCTTCTCCACCGTCCTACCCTTGAGCACGGTCAGTTTGCCCACCCGTCCGGCTGGCGCGGTTGACGCCGCCTGCCCCTTGGCGAGTCTCTCCTGCAATTCACGCCGCATCTTTGTATCGAGGATCATCGTGCCCTCGAGTTTCGGCACCGAGTCTGGCGCCTCCGGGCCGGGGTGTGATGGGACGACCTGCGGCGTCTCTCCCGGGCGATCCATGGAGAAACGCACGGTGTGCTTGCCCACCGTGATCGTGTCGCCGTGGGAGAGCGGCGCCTGCGAAATCCGGACGCCATTAAGGAACGTTCCGTTCAGGCTGGCCAAGTCCTGAACATAATAGAGGCCGCCTTGGTTGAAGACCTTGGCGTGATGGAACGATACTGCCGGGTTGTCGATAAAAATGTCGGATTGGGGAGACCGCCCAATGCTGACGGGGTCGGTGCTGATCGGAAGCTCGCGCAGAACAGAATTCTCAAAGGAAAGTTTAAGAATGGGCATAGGCCACCTGCAGCGCATTATAAACCAGGTAACGCCAAATGAGCAGGGCCTCGTCGTTAATAAGCGCGGGGGATGGGGAAATCAGCCGAGCTGCCGGGATTGCTCGGCTGGCTTGGTCAGGTTCCTCATGCCTGACAGCAAAGTCACCGAGCAGAGGGTCCGCCGGCTTTCCGCGCGGCGATCCAGCGATTCATGGTGGCTTCGAGCGCGTCAAGAGGCAGGGGGCCCTCGCCAAGCAGCGCATCGTGAAAGGCCCGAAGGTCAAAACGGTCGCCGAGCGCTTCCCTGGCGCGCTCGCGCAGCTCGACGATCTTCATCTGTCCGAGCTTGTAAGCGAGCGCCTGCCCGGGCCAGGCGATATAGCGATCCACCTCGGTCTCAACACTCTGGTCGTCCATCGCCGTGTGGGCACGGAAGAAGTCCACCATCTGCTGGCGCGACCAGTGCTTATAGTGCACGCCCGTGTCCACAACCAGTCGGACCGAGCGCCACATCTCATTCTGCAAACGCCCATATTCACTGTAAGGGTCCTGATAGAAGCCGACTTCCTTGCCCAATCGCTCCGCGTAGAGCGCCCAACCTTCCGAATACGCGTCGTAGGAAGCAAATCTGCGGAAAGCCGGCAGGTCCGTTAGTTCCTGCGCGATCGAGAATTGAAGATGGTGACCCGGTACGCCCTCATGGTAGGCGATAGCTTCCACGTTGAGCAGCAGCCGGTGCTGCGGATCATACTCGTTGACGTTGATGCGGCCGGGGCGGGAACCGTCGGCCGCCCCAATCGAGTAGTCAGCGGGCACGGCCGTGGGAGCGCGATACTCCGCCATCGGGACGACTTCCAGCGTGTTCTTGGGCAAACGCGTGAAGAGCTTGGGTAGCTGGGCGTACATCTGGTCCGCATAATGCTTGTACAAATCCAGAAGTTGCTCGCCCGAGCGCGCATAAAGATGCGTGTCCTTGCGAATATGGTCGTTGAAGCTGGGCAATTCGCTGAAGCCCTGCTGGCGAGCCAGCTTGAGCATTTCCGCCTCGATCTCCACCACCTGCTTGAGCCCGAGCTGGTGGATATTTTCCGGGCTCAGGTCGGTCGTGGTCATACGCCGGACGTCGAAACGATAGCGGGCCTCACCATCCGGAAGCGCCCAGACGCCGTACTCCGTGCGCCCCTTGGGAGCGTATTCGGTGCGCAAGAACTCTGCCAGCCTCGCGTAGGCCGGCGCTACTTCCTGCTTCACCGCGGCAACGACCGCGTCGTGCAGGGTTTTCTGCTCAGCCTCTGAAATGCCGGCGGGAAAGTTGCGCACGGGCTTGGTGAACGGGCTCGTTTCCGGAGACTTTCCGGCAATATCCTGGGCCTCGAGGGCGGCTTTTTCCAGAAGGTATCGGGGTGGAACCAGATGGTCGCGGAGGCCGACCCGCATATTCGCCGTGATCTGCTGAAAGACCTGCGGGAGTAGGCGCAGGCGGGAAAGATAATCTTGATAGTCCTTCAGCGCGCGGAAGGGGGTCTCGGAGGGCAGCTCCGCGTAGCCCAGGTGCACTCCATTCATCTGGTCGATGGGCATCTCCCAGTTCTTGAACCGGGCGGATTCGATCCTCTCGCGGAGTTTACGCACTATTAAAAGCTTGTCCAGGCGCTCCTGCTCCGGGAAACCTGTGGTGTCGATCGACTCGAAAGTTTGGAGCGCCTGCTGCGCATGCTTGAGATCGGCGGCGAAGAATTCCGGCGAATAATCGCTCAGCCGGTCGTTATATCGAGGGTCGCCGATTTGCGTGGCCATCTCGGGGTGAGCGCGAAGCTCATACTCCCACTCCTGCTGAAGCGCGGCATTCAGTTGTGCGCGGCCTGCCTCGATCGCAGTTTCTCCCGGAGCCTGGGCGACGGGTATGACGGCGGACAAGATTGCGAGAACCACGCTGAGAAACCAACTCATTTGCGGAAACCTCCTCTGCTCTGCACCGACCCGGTGATCAAAGACTCTGAATTATAAATGTTGAAGGGCCGCGCCCCAAGTGTTTCCAGTGATGTTGTCCTTGATTTGTAAATCGGGGTTCTGCTACTTCTGGGTGGGTCATCCGTTCTTGGCTGACTGCTGAACGCTGATTGCTGACCGCTTTATTCGTACCGCAGCGCCACCATGGGATCAATCCGGGTGGCCCAGCGCGCGGGAATGTAGGCGGCGAAGGCGGCAACGAAAACGAGCAAGAGGGTTAATCCCACGAAAACAGGCGTATCTAATTGAATGACCATCAGGAGGCTGGCGAGTGCGCGAGAGAGCACCAGCGCGGCAGGAACGCCAATAGCAAGGCCGACGATCGCGAGCTTTAAGGCCTGACCCACGACCATTTTGAGGACGTCGCGTTGCTGCGCTCCCAGTGCCATGCGCACTCCGATTTCGTGCGTGCGCTGGGAGACCGAGTACGCCATGAGCGCAAAAATCCCGGAGGCGGAGAGGACGAGCGCAATGAGGCCGTAGACCGTCATCATGTCGGCAGAGACCTTCACGCCGCTCAGGTCGTCGTCGATGATCTTCTCGAGCGTGCGTACGTTGAACACCGGTTGTTCCTGGTCCAAGGCCTGCACCTGGGCGCGCGCGGTGGTCGCGAGGGCGAGGGGATCACCCGTGGTGCGCACGGCGATAGAAAGCGATTTGTAGGTCACCTGCGAAAGAGGGAAATACACCATGGGTGGAGCCTCGTGGTCCCAGGGCCCGGTTTTGACGTCACCCACCACACCCACCACCGTGCACCAGGGCGCAACGCTCTCATTCGAGCCAAAGTGCAGGCGCTTGCCCAGGGGATTCTCGCCCGGCCAGAGCCGGTTGGCGAGGCTGGCGTTCAACACCACCACGGGTGTCGAGTTCGGGCCATCCTGGGCGGTGAGAGCAC
The DNA here is from genome assembly GCA_020073545.1 of Terriglobia bacterium. Classification (GTDB taxonomy): domain Bacteria; phylum Acidobacteriota; class Terriglobia; order UBA7540; family UBA7540; genus Bog-366. Next base: position 9,571 of record JAIQEZ010000093.1, read on the forward strand.
GCCCCTTAACCAGCAGGATGCGCAGCGCTCGGAAGATCTCCGGCGTTACAGCCTCCTTGGTCACCAGACGCAACTCGCCCGGAGCCGCGGGGGGCTGGCCTTCCGCCGCATACAGCGTGCGCTCCCAATTCCATTGGCCGGGCAGGGTTAAGGCCGCGGCGGCCGTTTCCACCCCCGGCAGTGAGCCCAAACGCTCGATGAGCTGATCGTAGAACTCACGGATCTGGCTCGGTTCGCGATACTTCGATTCCGGCAACGCGATCTGGAACGTCAGCACGTTCCGCCGGTCGAAGCCGAGGTTGGTTTTCGCGAGATGCCGGAAGCCTTCGACCATCAGGCCCGCGCCCGCGAGCAGCACCAGCGCCAGGGCGACTTCCGTGACCACCAGCAGCCCGCGCAGCCGGTGCGAGGACGAGCTGGGACCGGCGCCGCGCGCGGATTCTTTGAGCGTTTCGTTCAAATCAGCCCGCGAAGCGTGCCAGGCAAAGCCCAGGCCGGCCAGGATTCCAGCCGCCACCGCCAAGGCAGCGGTGAACGCCAGGACGTACCCATCGACACGCATATGCTTAATGCCCGGAATATACTTCATAATGAACGCCGGAATGCTGGTCCGGCGCCATTCGAGGTCTGTATACGCCAGGCCCACCCCCACCAAGGCCCCCAGCATCGACTGGAGCACGCTTTCAATGAGCAACTGACGCGCGATCCGCCCGCGGGTGGCGCCGAGCGCCACGCGCACGGCGATCTCCTTCTGGCGAGCGCTGCCCTGCGCCAGTTGCAGGTTGGCGACGTTCGCGCAGGCCAGCAGCAGAACGAACCCCGCAGCGCCCATGAGCACCAGAACAAACTCGCGCGACCCGCTCAGGAGTTCATTCACCAGGTTCACCAGCCGGGCGCTGTGGCCGGCATTGGTCTGCGGAAACTGCTGCGCCAAACGGCCGGCAATGGCCTGGAGCTCCGCCTGCGCCTGCGAAATCGAAACCTCCGGCTTGAGCCGCCCGAGCACCTGCAGATAATGATTCGTGCGGCCCGCCTGCTCGGCGAGGGGCAAATCCAGCGGCCCCCAAACCTCGACGCCCATGGGGTATTCAAAGTCCGCGGGCATCACGCCGATGATGGTGAATTCCTGGCTGTTCAGGCGCACACGGGAGCCGATCACCCCGGGATTCCCGCCCAATCGCTGCTGCCAGAAGCCGTAACTGACCACCACCACGGAGGTGCGCCCGGGCTCGAAGTCCTGCGCGCTCAGCGCGCGCCCAAGCTGCGCCTGCATTCCAAGCAGAGGGAAGAAATTCGGCGTGACCGAGTAGCCATCCACCCGCTCGGCTGCGCCCGTGCCAGTGAGATTCACTTCCCAGCCGTGCCCCGCCGCTAACTCCTGGAACGAATGGCTTTGCTCCCTCCAGTCGCGGAAATTTGCCGGAGCCAGTGCGATGTGGTCTTCGTTCTGCTTGGGAGCCGTTTCCCAGACGGCCACTAACCGGTCAAGACGGTCAAACGGAAATGGGTGAAGCAGCAACGCATTCACAACGCTGAAGATCGAGGTGTTGGCCCCGATGCCGAGCGCCAGCGCGAGCACCGCCACCGCCGTGACGCCGGGACTCTTGGCCAGCATCCGCAGGCCGTACTTCAAATCCTGGAGTAAGGTACTCATCGTCTCCCTCGCACGGGGGCATCGATTTGGCGATCGAGTAATTGAGTGAACGCCAAGAATCTCTTCGATCTCAGATCGCCCGATAACTCAATGACTCGACTCACCGTTCATGATTCAGCGCGCACCCACCCCTCTCCGGGATTAGAGGCAAGAGAGATGCCACTTGGGAATTTTCCTAACCCCTTGTATTTAATGGCGGTTATACGGTCCCGCGGGCAGAGTCCATGCTCCAAGTGTTCGAATGTGGGATTTGCCTATGCCGATAGCGAACAGCGCGGAACCTATCAGTTGAGAGTTGAAGGTTGAGAGTTGGCGGCACCCGCGTAGGGATGGCCATCGGAACAGGGAATGTAGGGCCGAGCGGCGCTCGGCCAGTGGTTCCCCCGGAGGAGGGGTTGAAGCCCGAGAAGGCAGGCCGCGCGCCGAGCGGCCCTCCAGGCTTCGCCCCGCGGCGACATTCGGATCACTTGTCGAAAAAGGGAGGTTTGGAGAGCGGCAACTTGGGCAGCTCACCTGCAGTGGGTTTGAGCGTGAGGTCTTCGAACAGCAGGGAGGGAACAACAAAAGAAACCAGGGGCATTCCGGGCTGCCCCATATAGAGGCGCCCGGCGTAAGCTGCGAAGGGAATCGTGTGGACGCTCAGGTCGCGGGAGGCCGCGGCCAGATCTTTGAAGGCGGCCTCATCCAGGCCATCGAACTGGCCCTGGCGCACCAACTCCTCGTGACCGTCAGGGTAAACCTTATAGATTTCGCGGCCGACGCGTCGCACCTCGATTCCGAATTCCTTGTTCCGCTGCTTCACCAGGCTGAGCAACTGGTCTTTCAGTTCTTGTTGGCTCTTGCCGTTCTCGACGGCCACGATCAGATTGCTGGGCTGAGCGCCGAAGGCGCGAAAACTGCCGGTGCTTTGCGGTATGCCGGACACAGGATCGCGGGTGGCGAGCAAGGTCTTGAGGAGGCCTTTCTCCACCAGCGTCGTCGGGCGGGCGCGGACACCTTCGTCGTCAACCGTATGACCGCCCAGCAGCGGCGTTCCCTGGTAGGAGGGCCGCGTGGGGTCGTCCACGACGCTCAAGAATGTCGGCAGCACACGCGCGCCGAGCCTGTCCTGGAACTTGCTGGCGCTCTGCGCGGCGTAAGTCTCGATTTGGAGGTTGTTAGATGCCGGAACGCGCATGTCGAGGAACTTGGGCGCCAGGACTTGGCTGAAGAGCTCCGGGCCGGCGCCGCCGTCGAAAAGGACAGGCCCGGTGTAGCGGTCTACCAGAGGCGCGTGGCGCAGCCTCGTGAGACGGTCGGCCATGGCGCGGATCTGGACGGCCAGTTCGGATTCGCTGGGGAGCTCCTCCATCGAGTGCGCCGATGCCATCACCCAATCTGGCAGCATCATTCCATCTACCGCTTGGGTCTGCGCGCCGGCCATGAGGTTTGCCGCGGACAATTCCTGCGTGGTCACACTTCCTTCACTATTGAAGTACCAGGAGCGGGTGTCGCTGACCTCCAGGCTGGTTGAGGAGGTGAAGATTTCAGGCTGCTGGCGGAAGATCGCGGAAAGGTCCCGCACCAGCGCCTCGGCCCGCGCCAGGTCCATCTTGACGGGTGAAGGAGGTTCCAGCGCGGTCGTCGGCTGCTCCCGGCTGAAGTCGGGAAGGTTCTCGCGGGTGGTACGATTCTCGAGAGCCGCGCGCTTTCTCGACAGCGTCTCGAGCGCTGCCTTGTAAGCCCCATCGGTGGCGAGCCAGATCTGCCGCCGCAGCTCCTGGTAATCGTCGTCGATCGGAAGAGGCAGCGTTTCGGTCAGGCCGTTGGCGTGGAGCGGAAACGCCAGGAAGTTGCTGTTGTCGCGCTGATAGTCGCCGACCCGGACCTGAACAGTCAGATAGCGGGCGCGGGAGATGCCGCCGGATAGCAGTGCGCCGAAGGTGGCCGAGGCGCTGAGCTGGGTCCGGTCCTGCACGCGGTAAGCGATGAAATAGGGCTTGTCGAGCTTTTCGAGCTGCAATTGCCTCATGGAGCGATCCAACTCGTCCCGCATTGCCTTCATCACCACGTCGTCGGCAGCGCGGGCCGGCAACGCCAGCGTGAGCGCCCCGAGCAGGCAGATTCCGAGCCGCCGAAACATCTTCCGCATCATCTTGCTCCTCGACTGCCCCCTCAAGCCTCAGCCCCGCGATTACTGGATGGGGGCCGGAAGGAGGGGCGCCCGCGCGTTGGACTTTTCCTTCTTCTGCACTTCGATCTGCGAAACCAGCACGTCCGGCGAAGAGGCCGACACCGGCACTGATCCCGACTCCGCCCCGCAGATTCCGTTGAAAGTCGCGGTCTCGCCGTCGCCGGCAACGATTTTGCTGAAGGTCGTAAGCGGGGTGCCGATCAGGTCCACCCCTCGAACCAATTCCTCCCGGCCGTCGGGGTAGACGCGATAGACCATGATGGGCAGCACGTTGAAGGCGTTCGGAATGGAACGGCCAGTGAGCGTGAACCCGCCCTGGATGTCATCAAAGTAGAGTCCGAAAGGCTTGTTTTGCTTCTTTACTTCCTCGATCAACAGGCTCTTGAGCTCGGCGCGCGAAACGGGGTGATCGACCTGGACAATCAGGTTCGATTGCCGGGCCACGGGGAAATGGCCCTGTTGTCTTCGCCCATGCCCGTTGGAGTGCGGAAATCCCTCGATGGGCGAGCGCGACATCAGGAAGCCCTTGAAGACGCCGTGGTCGACCACGGTTACCCGCTGCGCTGGCACACCCTCGTTGTCGAAGTCGTAGTACCCGGCGAGTCCCGCGGCGCCCAACTGACGCATCGTCGGATCGGAGATAACCGAAAAGTTCTCGGGCAGGACTTTCTCCCCCACCTTCTTCTTGAACGTCTGGCCTTCATTTTCGGCTTTCTGCCGATGGCCCTCAATGCGATGGCCGAATACTTCGTGGAAGAAGACTCCGCTCGCCCGGCCCGACAGGATGGCGGGACCCGTGTAAGGGTCAACAATCGGCGCCACCCGCAGGGCTCGCAGGTCCTTGATCATCTGATCGACGGTCTTGAGCACCGCCGCGTCGGAAGGCAAGCCCTCCGGGTCAAACGAAAAGAAGGATTCGTAGCGCGGCAGTTCCATGCCGTCGTCAGCCTTCATCTGCGCCGTGAGGTAAAGGTGATAAAAGGGCTTCGAAACCTCAATCTCCGAACCGTCGCTGTTGACGTACCAACGCGTTTCGACGTCGGCCAGCAAAGTCGCGTTGGCGGCGTAGATGTCGCCGTACTTGGCAAAAGGCGCCGTGTACTTGCGCACCTTCTCCTCCCACGCGTGCCGATCGACGGACATCATGAGAGGCTTATCAAGGTGCTTCGCTGCGGGCTCGCGCGAAAAGTCATCGGACTTGTCTTCTTGCTCGACCTTCACTTGAACGTCCGTCTTGATTCTGGTGAGTTGCTCGACCGCCTGTTTGTATTTGAGGTCGGTCCAGTACCACAGAACACTGCGCAGCGCGGCAGAGTCCGCCTCAACGGGAACATAGACGGGAGGAAAGGCCGGAGGGGCCTCTTCGCGTATCCCATGTGTATTATCAAGATGATAGTTACCCACGCGCAGGTCGATATCCAATTGACGACTGCGGCTCTGCTGGCTCGTCTGCAGCTTTCCAAACGTCCCGGTCACGCTCACCACCTGATCGTCGGTGATCTCGTAGCTGAGGAAGTATGGCTGGACAGGCTGGCCTTTGAAGGTCTGCTGCGCGCGGGCCAGTTCCGCCTTCATGGCCTCGAGAATGGCCGAGGAGTCGGCATCCTGGGCCATGAGGACAGGAGAAAGAAACGCGAGAAGAACGGCAGCACCAATCAGTTTTCGCAAGCGCAACCAAAGCCTCCAGGAATGCAGCATCGTACGGCAGGTTTATCCCTTCGTCAACTGCGTCTCACCGGAAGGACGACCTGCCCGCGTCGTTCGCCCCAGGGAACCCGCCGCACGATTCGCATCACCAGACTTTACGGGAGGCCAAGCCGGGTCGCGACCACTGATCAAAAACCCCGCAGCTCCTTGCTTTCCCTCCGCGGCAGGCCTTCCCTGGGAACTCGTTTCAGGACGACGTATTCGATGGCGTGCTCGGCCGAGAAAGCTCTCTTTTCCGGTTTGTCGCCGTCTTCATTCACGACGTAGAGGTGAGGTTGGATGACGGCAATCTCCGGTTCAGCGTCCATCCAGCCGTGCCCGGTCGAAAGCATAGCCTCGCGGACGTACCGGACCGACTGAACCATGTACAGGCGTTCCTCCTGCGAAAACAGGGGGTGGCCTTCACCTTTCAGCAGCTTGATGTTCGCGTCATGTCCCACCACGACGTACAATTCGCCCAGTGCGGAGGCTTCCTCGAAGAACCGCACGTGCCCGGAGTGAAACCAGTCAAAGCAACCCGTCACGATCACTCTCTTTCCGCCCGAATCGGGTGCAGGCGGCACGAACGACGGCACGGGAAAGCCGCTCAAATCCTCATTCCTCAAGACGCGATACTCCAGGCGGCGGGATTCGGCGTAAGCGCGCTTCTCGGGTGCGTCGCTCGCTTCGTCCGCAACCCAGATGTGGGGCTGGACGGTGTAGACTTTGGGCAGAGCATGGCGCTCGATCGTTCCCCTGACGAGCATTACTTGGTGGACGTAGCGCAGGGCCTGAACGAGATACAGACGCTCGCGTTCGGGAAACCTCGGGGGCTTGCCTTCCAGCGCCTGCACGGTTTCATCCGACCACAACCCTACGTGCAGGTTTCCCCACTTCGCGGCTTCCTCGAGGAACCGCACGTGTTTCGACCGCAGGGTGTCAAAACTTCCTGTGACCGCGACGGTTCTCATAAGAGCAGTGGATAGTGGTTAGTGGACAGTGATTGGTCGCTAGTGTCATGTTGCACAAATGCGCGAAAGACTCCTGCGCGCTGGTGAGGGAATACGCACCCCGGCAGGGGCGAAAGATTGTAGCCCAGGGCGCAAGCCCTGCGGGCAACGGCCCCCACCCCGCCTTCGGTGCCCCTCTCCCGCCGGCCCGCCGCCCGAAGGCTCTGCCCAGAGTTTCCGCAAGAGCTACTGGGCTCCGGGCCGCAGGGCGGGCGGGAGAGGGCCGGGGGAGAGGGAGCGACTGGCCAACCGACCCACGGCTCGCGCCGTGGGCTAAGTTCTTGCGCCCGCTACGCGGGCTGACTTCATAAATGGACGTCTGCTACCCTACACTAGCCACTATTCACTATCCACTTTCCGAAGCCTGACTTGCACGCGGATTGAACCCGGGACGGGTTCGTCCGACACCACGTAAAGGTAGCCGCCCCCGCAACCGGAATACATGGCCCCTGTATACCGGGATTGGTAATAATCCAGCATGGCCACCAAGTCGACGGTGATGGCCGGATGCCGGACCGTGCAAGGGAGGATGGCCTCCCAGCACTGCATGCATTCATTCAGGGAGGCTCCGAGCGCCTGGGCGTCCCTTGCCAGAATCGCCTCGTAACAATCCTTCCCGGACTGGCCCAGCCGGCGTATCCATTCCTTATCCAGGTGTTTTCCCTCGAGAGGACTGTAATGCTCCGGGCGCTGCGCGACGGGCAGGACGTGCAGCACGTCTTCCAGCCAGTGTGCGACGGCAGGATCGTTGTTCGTTTCGATGTGCGCAGGAAAGAAGCCACCCTCGCAAGCGAAATTGTAGTCGAGCCGGCTGATGCCGGGAATAATCAGACCCGCCATGTCCTGCGAGCCGGAAGGCGCAGGTTTCCCTCGGTTCTCCGCATCGTACAAGGTGCGAACCAGTTCCCTGGGGTCCTGGCCCGGCAACACACCGTTCCACAGTTTTCGCGCGACTTCGCGCGTGCTGGTCGCCATGCCGCTCCGGTCCATGAAACGGAAGGTCGGTTCGAGCCCGACCACCACCATGGACCCCGGCGGAGCAGGGTTGTGCTTGGAGATAAACGGCTGGTCGATCCACCCGCCCGCGAGGGCCATCCGGTAGGGGATCTTGCTGATGACGGCGGCGATGTCTGTATTCTGCCGGGTGAGCATAAGCAGTAGCCTTCGAGAGGTCTTCGCTGGTCGGTTGTTTCCCGGCTTTCCGGTCCGCATCTAATCCGTGATGGCCGCCCCAGGTAGCCGGAGGACCGGGCGGTCAGGTCCAGTTCAGAATGACCTTGGCGGACTGGCCGGTGTTCATGACCTCGAAGCCTTTTTGGAATTCTTCGTAGTGGAAGCGGTGAGTGATGACGGGAGTGATGCTCAGCCCGGATTGCAGCATGACGGTCATCATGTACCAAGTCTCGAACATCTCCCGCCCGTAGATCCCTTTGATGGTGAGCATATTGAAGATGACGGTATTCCAGTCAATGGCCATTTCCCCGGTAGGGATGCCGAGCATTGCGATCTTCGCTCCGTGGCTCATATTGGCGAGCATTTCCCGCACCGCCGGCCCGTTCCCCGACATTTCCAGCCCCACGTCAAAACCCTCGAGCATTCCCAGTTTCTTCTGCACGTCGCGCAACCTGCCTTCTCGTACATCCAGCGCCACCGTCACGCCCATCTTCTTGGCGAGTTCGAGCCGGAAGGGATTGACGTCTGTGATCACCACAAACCGGGCGCCCGCATGCCTCACTACCGCCGCTGCCATCAGTCCGATCGGGCCGGCGCCAGTAATGAGCACGTCCTCGCCCAGAACCGGGAAGGACAGGGCGGTGTGGACGGCATTCCCAAACGGGTCGAAGATCGCGGCGATATCTTCCTCCACCGAAGGGTGATGCCGCCAGATGTTCGACATAGGCAGGGCGATATACTCAGCGAACGCGCCGGGCCGGTTGACGCCCACACCCGCCGTCCGAGCGCACAGGTGGCGACGGCCGGCAAGGCAGTTCCGGCAACGCCCGCACACGACATGCCCTTCACCGCTCACGATGTCGCCGGGAAAGAAATCCGAGACATTCGATCCCACCTCGACGATTTCGCCCACAAACTCATGCCCGATCACCATAGGGACAGGAATGGTCCTCTGTGCCCAGTCATCCCAACGGTAGATGTGCAGGTCCGTCCCGCAGATCCCGGTGCGACGCACGCGAATTAACACGTCGTTGATCCCGATTTGGGGAACCTCGACCTCCTCCAGCCAGAGTCCGGGCTCTCTCTTGCTCTTGACGAGTGCTTTCATTTGAGTGGCTCCCCCCGAGCCTGACTGGGATGGGTAAGGGACCCTTCCTCTCGACTTGCGTGCGCGTCTGGGCCGGCTATCGTTGGTCTCCTTGCTTCGTATCCAACACTTGGCGGACTTTCCGCACTAGGGTCTGTGGCACAAAAGGTTTCTGGAGAAAGGGCGTACCACCTTCCAAGACACCGTGGCGCACAATGGCATTATCAGTATACCCTGACATGTAGAGGACTTTTGTTTCGGGATGCACGCTGGACAGACGTTTGGCCAGCTCTTTGCCACCCATTTGGGGCATCACTACATCCGTCAGCAGCAAATGGATCGGTTCGGCATACTGTTCAAAGATGCTGAGCGCGTCGTCAGCTCCCCGTGCTTCCAGCACCTTGTAGCCATGGGATTCGAGTGTCTCGCACACCAGCGATCGTACGCCTTCCTCGTCCTCGACCACCAGGACGGTTTCTGAACCCTTGGCCAGTTCGGAGCCCGCTTTGGCTGGTTCCGCCTCGCGACCGGGTTCCTCGACGCGGGGAAGGTAAATCTTAAAGGTCGAGCCTCGCCCCGGTTCGCTATACACCCATATATAGCCTGCGCTCTGTTTAACGATACCGTACACCGTGGCAAGGCCAAGTCCCGTCCCTTTGCCTTTCTCCTTGGTAGTGAAGAAAGGCTCAAAGACGTGCGTCAAGGTTTCGGCGTCCATTCCCATCCCCGTGTCGCTCACTGCCAGCATCACCTGCGGACCCGGGGTAGCCCCCGGATGCCTGCGGGCGTAGGTTTTGTCCAGATGGACATTGGCGGTCTCAATGGTTATCTTGCCACCTTCGGGCATGGCATCGCGTGAGTTTACAACCAAGTTCATAATGACCTGCTCGATTTGTCCTGGGTCGGCTTTGACGCGCCCCAAACCGGGCTGCTGAACGGTTGCCAACTCGATATCCTCGCCGATCAGGCGTCCCAGCATCTTCTCCATGTTGGCGACGACCGAGTTCAAGTCCAGCACCTGCGGGGCCAGAATTTGACGCCGGCTGAAGGCAAGCAGTTGGCGCGTAAGGGTGGCCGCCCGGTCGCTGGCCTTAAGGATTTCCTCCACGGGGCCGAGGGCCTCAGGGCTCAGGCGTTCCTGCAAGAGCTGACCGTAACCGGAAATGATGGTCAGCAAGTTGTTGAAATCGTGGGCTACTCCACCTGCCAGTCGGCCGATCGCCTCTATTTTCGCTGTCTGACGAAGCTGCCCTTCCATGGACTTGCGCTCGGTGACGTCGCGGGAGACACCGAAAGTTCCGAGGATGTTCCCGTTGGCGTCCCGCAGGGGCATCTTCGTGGTGGAGACCCAGGTCTCCCGGCCATCCGGCCAGGTTTCCTTCTCCTCTTTGGCCAGAATCGGCTGGCCCGTTCTGATGATCTCCTGCTCGTCGGCAAAGGCTTGTTGCGCGTGTTCGTCGGTAAAGAAGTCGAAGTCGGTCTTGCCGATCGCTTGGGCAGGGTCGCTCAGCCCAAACACTTTGGCGTGCGCCTTGTTGATCCGGGTGAAGCGGCTCTCCCGATCCTTGAAGTAGATCACATCGGGGAGATTATCCAGGAGGGTGTGGAGCAACTGCCTTTCCTCTATCAGTGCAACTTCCGCACGCTTGCGCTCGGTAATGTCCTGATTAACGCCGCGCGTCTTAATGGTTAGGCCTGCGGAGTTCTTGATCACCGACATGCGCACCACGATGTGCCGCATCTCGCCGTCCCGCCGGCGGATGCGGTGCTCCAGCGCCCAGGCTGCATCCGGGTTTGTGATCGCGAGCGCTTTGGCGACCTCGTCCGCGACGATGTGAACATCCTCCGGATAAAGGAACTCGCGGGCGTAGGCCTCAGCCGACATCTGGTAGCCGCCTTCGCGCTCCGCCGTCGTGCCATAAAGAGCGTAAAACCGGTCATTGAAGGTGAATATCCCCGTCGCCGGGTTGAATTCCCAGGGCGCCAACAAAGCCATGTCCATCGCCTGGGCCAGTTGGCGCTCGCTCACTTGCAGCGCCTCCTCCGCCCGCTTGCGCTCCGTGATGTCCATGAGCGTTGCCTCTTTCACCACCTGCCCGTCGACTTCCCCCTCCAAGAGCGTGTCATTGGCTAGCACCCACACCGGACTCCCATCTTTTCGTCGCAAACGCAGTTCGTAATTGGAAAGCGTGCCCCGCTCGCGTACCTTGGCCCAATAGGCCTCGCGCTCGGCAGGGTCGAAATACACGCTCAGGACAGGTTGGGCGAGTATTTCTTCCCGCGATTGGTACCCCAGGATGCGGGCATAGGCGTCATTGCAATCCAGAAACCGACCGTCCAGGGTGGCACGGCAGACGCCCGCCAGATTGCGCTCGAAAAGCAGCCGATAGCGTTGCTCCGAAGCTCGAATCGCCTCTTCCGCCCGCTTGCGCTCCGTGATGTCGTGGTAGAGGCCGAGCTGCCCAATCAGCTCCCCGTGCATCACCAGAGGCACACCGTGGATTTCCACGTCTATGAGCGTACCGTCTTTGCGACGCCGGCGGCTCGCGGTATGCACAGCAATTCCGCTCAGACACTTCGCGCTCAACTCCAAGGCCTCCGAAAGCGATTCCGGAGGAGCGAGGAGTTCATCCAGATTGGCACCCTCGATCTCGGCCCGCCGATAGAGGAAAAGTCGCTCGAACGCGGGATTGCACATCTGGACGCGGCACTGTGTGTCAAGCGTGACGATGCCCAAGGGACTGATCTCGATGAGGGTGTTTAGGTAAGCCGTTCGCTCTTCCAGCGCGCTTTCGGCCCGCTTGCGCTCCGTGACGTCTTCCACGATTCCGTCATAGTACAACGCCTCTCCGGATTCTCCCCGTACCACGCGCCCGCTCTCCCGCACAAAGAACAGCGACCCGTCCCGTCTTGTCCAACCCGCTTCCAAACCCTTGACTTCACCATCCTTCTCCATGTGCTCGCGAAATACCTGCCGAGGATAGCTCGGTTCGAACCCTTGCTCCTCGAGGTTGCGAGCGGCCAGTCCCGCCAAGTCCTCATACCCCAGCATCCTGACCAAGGCGGGATTCGCCATCAGGATGCGGCCCTCGGGAGTCGTGCGATAGATGCCGACGGTGGCGTTTTCGAAGAGGCTTCGGAAGCGTTCTTCACTTTCCTGGAGGGCTTCCGCCGCACGCTTGTGCTCGGTGATGTCGCGGTCCATTCCTCGATAGCCGCGGAAGATCCCCCTTTCATCGATCACCGGGGTGCCATTGGTCTCAAGGATAACGAGATGGCCATCCTTGTGCAGATTAGTATTTTCAAGCGCTCGGAACGGCGCCCGCTGGGCGGCGATCGCACTAAAAGCCTGGCCTACGCGCTGCTGTTCCTCCGGCGGCATCAGATCGAACGGCGTCTTACCAATAATTTCTTCAGGCTCGTAGCCCAATAACTCCCGACACTGTGGACCGGCATACGTGTAAATCGCATTCTCGTCCACTTGCCAAACCCAGTCGTTTGAAGACTCAACGAGATCGCGGTATCTCCCCTCGCTTTCCCGCAGTGCCTCTTCCGCGCGCCCCCGCTCGGCGCGTGTCCGGAGTGCCTGAATTCCAAAGGCGAGGTCGTCCGCCATCTCGGTCAGGAGATCCACTTCCTGTTTATCAAAGGCTCCGGGTTGCGCACTGTAGATGGTTAGAACTCCGAGTAGGTTCTCTCCAGTGAGCAGGGGCAGGCCGATGACCGAGGCATACCCCCGCGCGGTCGCCTCTGCGCGCCAGGGAGCAAAGCCCGCGGCGGTCGCTGTATTTCGCACGATCACAGGCTGCCGGGTTCGAGCTGCCGTCCCGGTCGGGCCACGCCCCCGCTCGGAATCGTCCCACCTTACGTCAATCGAGTGGAGGTAATCCGGTTCGAATCCCGCCTGCGCGATGGGATTGATCCTCTTCGGCTCGCCGTCACTCAAGAAGCCAACCCAAGCCATGCGGTACCCCGCGTGCTCGATAACGCACCGGCAGACTTCCTGCAGGAGCAAAGGCTCCTCCGTGGTGTGCAAGATTGCTTGGTTTACCGCGCTTATTGCCGTCAATGCCCGATTGGCCTGTCGCAGCGCCTCTTCCGCCTGCTCGCGCTCTTCTCGCAGTCTTTTCTCCTCCAGGGCCCGCCGGACTTCCAACGGTAGGCGTGCTGGGCGGTCCTTCAGAACATAGTCGGCGGCACCCCGCTTGATGCATTCCACGGCAGCTTCGTCGCCTATGGAGCCCGTCACCACGATGAGGGGAACATCTTTTCCCGATCGCTTCAGGATTTCCAGGGCATCGATGGCGGTCCAATTGCGGAGGTTGAAATCGGCGAGAATCACGTCGTACTCAGTTTTCTCCAGACTCTCCCGGAAAACTTCCGGCGAGTCCGTAACCTCGAATTGGACCGTGTACCCCCCGCCCTCCAACACGCTCGCAGCCAGCTTCGCGTCGCGCGGGCTATCTTCCAAGATGAGTACCCGCAGGAGCGCCGGAGAGGGGGTCCCGCCATCAAGCGTTGTTGTGTTCACGGCTCGAGTAACCTTTCAGAAATGAAAAGCGATCGGGGGCGGCGGCTCGTTAAC
>JAIQEZ010000094.1 GCA_020073545.1 Terriglobia bacterium
ATGTGATCCCCGCGCACCTTCAAACCCAGGACCTCTTCAACCCAGGCTCGGTACATCCACGCCGCCGAACCCGTATACCAAGACCAACCACCGTGACCGATCCGCCCGGGCAATCGGTACACATCAGCTGTGACCACGTAGGGCTCAACCCCGTAGCGCCAGACCGTGTCCGGATCGCGTGCGTGCTCAATCGGGTTGAGCATGCGCAGCATTTTCACCGCACGTGCACCATCCCCTCGACGCGCCATGGCCATGGCGAACCACAGGGCGGCGTGAGTGTACTGGCCTCCGTTCTCCCGCACCCCTGGAGGGTACCCCTGGATGTATCCGGGTGACGGCTCCGATCTCTCAAAGGGAGGTGCGAGGAGCAGCACCAGACCTTCATCCTCGCGAACGAGATGTCTCCACGCTGATTCCAAAGCCCTATCTGCGCGATCCGTGTCGGCCGCGCCACTCAGCCAAGCCCAAGATTGGGGCAGGGAATCAATCCTTGCCTCTTCATTCGCGGAAGAGCCAAGCGGCGTGCCATCGTCGAAGATCGCCCGAAGATACCACTCCCCATCCCATGCTGCTCGCTCGACACGCTGAATCAGCGCATTTCGATCTTGTTGATAGGACTGGCTTAAGTCTGGCCGACCCAGTCGCTCAGACAATTCGGCCATACCCTGAAGCACATCCACCATGAACCACGCCAGCCAAACGCTCTCGCCCCTGCCCTCAGCCCCCACCAGGTTCATCCCATCGTTCCAGTCCCCTGTTCCCATCAGGGGTAACCCATGGGGCCCAAAGGTCAGACTACGCGTGACAGCACGCTGGCAGTGCTCAAACAACGTGGCGCGTTCTAACGCGACCTCCGGTGTGAAGAACCTCTCGTGCTGATCGTCTTCCAGCGTGGGCCCGTCGAGGAAGGGGACCTCCGTGTGCAAGATTTCCACATCGCCGGTGGTCCGGATGTATTGAGCGACGACGTAGGGCAGCCACAGGGAGTCATCGGAGATCCGCGAGCGGACACCCGCGCCGCTCGGGGGATGCCACCAGTGCTGGACATCGCCTTCCTTGAACTGACGGCTCGCCCCGAGCAGGATGTGCTGGCGCGCCAGGTCGGGATACGCGTATAAGAAGGCCATAACGTCCTGCAGTTGATCGCGGAAGCCGAATGCACCGCTGGACTGGTAAAAGGCGGAACGTCCCCAGATCCGACAGCTAAGGCTTTGGTACAAGAGCCAACGGTTGATCAGGAAGTCCGCTGCCAGCTCGGGGGTGTGCACTTCGATCGTGCCCAACAGACCATCCCACCAGGCTTTCGTCTGGCTTAACGCGGTCTCGAGTGCCAAGCCTTCCCGGTAGACTAGAACCCGCTTGCGGACCTCCTGCACCGACTCGGCCTGGCCCAACATGCACGTGATCTCAGCCCTCTCTCCAGGAACTAGTTCAACCGTAACCTGCAGTGCCGCACACGGGTCGAATCCCGCCCCCGTCCGACGTGATAGCCCGGTCCGCTCTATCGCCGCCGGGTTACCCAGCGAGCCGTTGCGCCCAAGGAAGGACGTGCGGTCGCCGGTGTAAGACTCCGCAGGCGGGTTGATGGCCGCGAAGGCGATCCGATCCCCATACTCGGGGTGGTAGCGATTCCGAGCGATCAGGGCCTGGACTTCGTCATCCCAGTGGGTCACGACGTGCATCTGGGAGAATTCGCGGTTCTCGCCCAGTGTCCACTCCACATAATACGTAACCGACAGCTTGCGATGCCTAGAGGAGTCGTTCCTCAACAGCAACCTTTGCAGCTTAATCGGCTCTCCCCCTTTCTCATCCACCGGAACGAAGACCGTCAGCTCCTGCTCGATCCCATGGCTGTTATGCTCGAAGACCGTGTACCCCGCCCCATGCCTCGCCCGATAAGCGGTCTCCTCGCGGATCGGCGACGGGGTCGGTGTCCAGTAGACACCGGTCTCCTCGTCCCGGATGTACACCGCCTCAGAGGGTGGATCCATGACGGGGTCGTTCGACCATTGCGTCAGGCGATTGCGCTGGCTGTTGCCATACCAAGTGAAGCCAGACCCCGTTTCGCTGACCAATGCTCCGAAGGTGGGGTTGGCGATGACGTTCACCCAGGGCGCAGGCGTGTGGGTGTTGGGACCGAGATAGATCGCGTATTCACGCCCATCCGGGGTAAAACCGCCCAGGCTGTTGAAGTAGGGCAGCTCCATGAAGGGCAACGAAGCCGAAGGCTCCCGGGGAGCACGTTTTTTGGCCGCGGGTTCCGACAGCTCGGGAACCTCCGCAGGCACACCTGCTTGCTGGGGCAGCGTGCCGCGGGCCGCCACCAGCACCACACTCGCCGCGGCCTTGAGTAGTGTCAGGTCTTCCTCTGGGATTTGATCCGCGCTACGCAAGAAAACCCCGCCAGGCTGATCCATCCCCGTATACGTCGAATGCGCCTGGATCAGGCCCTCGAGTCGTTCACGCAACGGCTGCTCATAGCCGCTAGCCTCCTCGTTGAGGATCACCAGGTCTGCCATCAACCCGTGCCTTCGCCAATAGGTATGCGCCTGGAGCATCTGACGGACCAGGCTGATGTCCTGCGCCTCACCAATGGTGACTAGGGCCATCGGCAAGTCACCCGAGATTCCATAGGGCCACAACCCGGCTTGACCCTTGCGGTTCTCTTCGATGCGCTCGGCGGGAGGGCGAAAGAGCGGGTTGGGAAACAGTAGGTGGCTGGCTAGCTGCTGGAAGCGGCGAGCTTCGTCGGACTGGATGCGAAGCAATCGCAGCTCAAGCTGGGCAGAAGCCGAGGCGAAATCCATCGCCCGATCGATTGCACGGGGATCGCTGTACTTACCCGTCAGTCTCAAAACCTGCTGGCGTGTTTCGCCGGCGGCGAGAACCAAGGCAACCTGGATACGCTGGCCTGGACCAAGACTCAGGCTCTGGCGCAGGCTGAGGATCGGGTCCAGGACAAAACCCTGGCTGTTGCCAAGCTTCTGGAAGACCCCCATCGGATTCGCGAGCGTCCGTCCTCGGCCGATGAATCGGCGCCGGTCGGTTTCGAACTGTAAGGCTTCGTCCTCGGCGTGTTCAAGCGTAAGGCGGTGCGCAACGCAAATGGGTGGGTCGTCTTCCCCGCGAGGGCGACGGTACGCGAGGAGCGCTTGATGTTTAGGTACCGCCTCAGTTTGGATGAACAGCTTGTTGAAGGCCGGATGCTGCCGGTCTGCGTTGTGCGGCGCCAGCGAGAGTTCAACGTAGCTCGTGAGATTGAAACGGCGGGTGCGAACGGACCGATTGATCAGGGTGACCCGCCGAATCTCCACGTCGTCTTCTGGCGAGACGACGACCTCCGTTTCGGTTTGAATGCCGTTGTCGGCGCGCCGGAACACGGCACGGTCGAGCGCGAAGTTGACGGAGTATGCCGCAACCTTCCCGCCGACTGGGTGATACGTGTTGGACCACACTCGATCCGAGTCGGCCTCATGGATGTAGCAGAAGGTTCCCCACGGATCCTGAGTCCGATCCGACCTCCAGCGTGTGATCTCAAAGTCGCCCCAGCGACTGTATCCCCCGCCAGCGTTCGTGATCATCAAGCCATAGCGACCATTGCAAACGAGTTGGGTTTGGGGCGTGGTTGTATGGGGCGTATCGAATTTGCTCACCGACGGTGCGACTTCGCCGACGCTCTCTGCCAAAGACACTCTCTCTCGCGTGGAGATGTAGTTCAGCGGAGGCAGGATCGGGATGCGTTCATGAAGCAGGGCCTCAACGGCACGCACGCGTGGGTCGGCATGAAAATGGCGCTGGATAGGATTGCCCTGGAGGAAGTTGGTCAGTGACAGGAAACCCATGCCTTGATGATGCGCCATGTAGGCTTGTACGATCACCCCCCGCTCGCCCTCACGACTCGGCTGACGGCTGAAGTCCATCGCTTCGTAATAGCCGTAATCGTTCAGCAGCCCCAGGCTAACGAGTCGTTTCAGATTCTGCACGCTCTCTCTCGGCGCAACGTTCAGCGCCAGAAGGGTGGCATAGGGCGCGACCACGACCTTTTCCTCTAAGCTGCGCTTCAATCCGAGCTCCGGTACACCAAAGGCCTTATATTGATAGGTCTTGTTGAGGTCCAGATCTCCAAAGGCAGACTCCGAGATCCCCCATGGTACGCGGCGCTTGCGGGCGTAGGTAATGTGGATCGCCACCGCTTCCCTCGCCGCTTTATCCAGGAGCGAGTTCGCCTGGGAGCGTTGGAAAATCAGCGGCATCAGATATTCGAACAGGGTCCCGGCCCAACTGAGCAGCACTCGGCGCCGACCGGCTGCACTGTAGGGTCGACTCATGGAAAACCAATGCTCAACTGGGATATCGCCCCGAGCGATGGCGACGAAACTCCCAAGCCGCGCCTCACTCGCCAAGAGATCGTAGTAGGAGCTATCCAAGCGGCCTTCGGAAACGTTGTAGCCGATTGAGAACAACCGTCGGTCGGGGTCATACAAGAAGCGCATATTGATCGATTCGGACAACTCGCGTCCGTCCTGGATGAGCTGCTGGCCCAAACCCAGGATTTCACCGGCCAGCCATCTCGATTTTGCGAAGGCCTCCATAAGACGGTCAAGCCATTCCAAGAGGGGGTCTGCGGCTGAGGGAGCCTCCACACGGATCGATTGGAGGATCGGAATACAGCCGATGTGCCCGTTGGCGAGATCGAGAAGCGAAGGCGCATGATGCAAGGCTTGGCGGATGGCAAGTAGGGCATTCAGACCCAGCTGGGCGACCTCCTCTTCTGTCTTTTCATCGAGGATTTCGATCCAAGTGAGATAGCGATCCGTGATCCTTAGCCAAGCCGATACCTGCCCCTCCATCTGCTTGGCCCAATAGGCCGCACCCGCTTCACCGTCGGCGGACTCGCGCGCCCCATCGGCCAGAGCCCTTACGCTACCCTCCACCCGCCGCAGCTGGCGAAGCGCGTCGGCGATGCGAGCCGGCGGGGCTTCCCACGCGCGCATCAGTTCGTCGAGGACAGCAGCATCACGACCGGGGATGCCTTCCTGTTGGACGACCTGTTTCAGGATTTCCCCGGTATCCCGCAGGCCTTCAAAGGCTTTCCCATCCAGGACAGGTGTCTGAATCAGCTCGTCAAGACCATGCTCCAGGACCCATAAGGCACCCAGCAGGTTGCCGCTGTCCACGGCGGACACGTAGCGAGGTTCGAGAGGGGTAAGGGTCTGAATGTCGTACCAATTCAGCAGATGACCCTCATAGCGCTCCAGTTTGCCGATCGTCTCCATGGTATGGGCCAGCTTTTCGACGACCTGATCCCCCGTCATATACCCGAAATCATGTGCGGCTAGGGCGCTGAGCATCCAGAGACCGATGTTGGTTGGACTGGTACGCATCGCCAGTGGCTTCTGAGGGGACACTTGGTAGTTGTCCGGTGGAAGCCAAGACGTGTCATCGCTGACAAAGTCCGAGAAATAGCGCCAGGTTCGTCGTGCAATCTTCCTCAGGAAGCGCAGATCCTTTTCAGGCAGCAGGAGTTGTTCTTGCTTCGCCTGCGGTTGAAGGTTCAAGAGCCAACCGATCAGAGGGGATAGGAACCACAAGACGAGCCAGGGGCTGGCCATCGCAAGGCTGGATGGCATCCAGCGCTGCACGGCCCAACCCACGATCCCACTGAATATGCTCGCCAGGCCCAAAGAAGCTACAAACAATGGCTGCCGACGCGGGGCACTCCCATGGGTCACCTGGGCCGAAGTCCACTCGAGCAACCCACGGCGAGAGATGAGGCGGCGATACCAGACCCGCAGAATGGCATCCAGAGCCAGCCCGGCCTGGTGCGGAAGCAGCGCAGCATCAGCAATCGTCCGCAGCAGGTCGTGCGCCACCTTCGAGAAGGAGAAGCTCTTCAGCCCCTGGCGGGTGGTCGCCATTGTGAAGGGCTGCGCCAAAGGCTGGAAGAGCAACTGCACGGCGACCACAAGCGTAGAGATCCACCCGATCTGAGGAGAAGTCAGCCAGCAGGCTATGAGCAAGCCCAGGCTGGTCGTGGGTACCAGGCTCCGGCGCAAGTTGTCAAAAACCTTCCAACGGTCGAACCAGGAGAGCAGGTTTGGCCCTCGCCGTCCTCCAGGTTGGGGAACCCGCGGCAAAATCCAATCCGCGATCTGCCAATCACCGCGAATCCAACGATGTTGCCGGCGGGTGTAGCTCAGGTAATCCTGCGGGAACTCATCATAGAGCTCAATATCACTGGCCAGGCCCACTCGGACGTGAGCGCCTTCAATCAAGTCATGGCTCAGCAAGCACTCTTCAGGAAACCTCCCAGACAGCACTCGACTGAAGGCGCGCACATCGTAGATACCCTTGCCATGGTAGGAACCTTCACCGGCGAGATCCTGATTGACATCGGAAACGGCCTTGGTGTATGGGTCAATTCCTATCGCGTCCGCGAAGAGTCGACTGAAAGGCGAGGCACTCGTGCTCGGCAGGGAAGGGCTCACGCGCGGTTGGATGATTGTGTAGGAGCCGGCCAGAATCCTGCCTGCGGCATCGAAGCGCGGCTGGTTTAGAGGGTGTGCCAGGGTCTCGATCATCCTGCGGGCAGTGCCAAGAGGCAGGTGTGTGTCGCTGTCTAACGCGATGACGAACCTCACATTGGACAGATGATCTGGGTCGCCGACGTATGCCAAACGGTCGGCATCTTCAGGTCGCGTTCCATCGATCAGACGATTGAGTTCTTCTATCTTCCCGCGTTTGCGTTCCCAACCGATAAATTTCTGCTCGGATTCACTCCACGTGCGGTCCCGATGGAAAAGGAAGAAACGCTCATCACCATACCGATGGTTGAGGGTTTCGAGGCTCTCGGTCACAGTCTGGAGCAGTCTTCCGTCGTCCTCACGATGCGCCTGATCCGAATCGGTGTAGTCCGTGAAGAGGCTGAAGAGCAGATTGCCTTCTTTGTTGGCCAGGTACCGGATTTCTAACTTCTCCACCTCTGCCCGGATCGTTTCCGCGTCCCTCAGCAGCACGGGCACAACGACCAACGTTCGAAATGCGTCAGGAATGCCCGAAACCCCGAAATCCATCTTGGGAAGGGCTCGGGGTGGAAGTAGCCGCATGACGAGGTAATTCAAAACCTCGAGCGCGAGTTGGCTGACGGGGATCAGCAAAAGGAGGGCGATCACAAGCCGGATCCCGGGCGTCTGTCCGCGCAGACCAAGCAGGACGATCAAGGAGATGAATACAGCGGAGAAGAAGCTGAGCCCAAGAAAGTACACTGCAGAATGATGGCGGTACACCCACTGCAGGACGCGGAAACGGGGAGCCTCATGGCAGCGTATGAGCCGCGCAAGCTCGCGCCTTCCTTCACCAATCAGATAGGTCCCGACGTGGATCCTCCGGTCATCTTCCGTCGCTTCACGTGCGGCTTGCGTAGCTAGCTCGATGGCGCGTTGTGCGACTTGGTCTTCCGCCTGACCGGACCGACGCGCGAGCTCTTCAATCGCACGGCGATACCGATCGCGCGTGTCGAAATCTATCTTGGGATAAACACCGGATGGATCCAGCCGAAGCAACCGCTCCACGCGGCTGAGCTGCCCGAAGATCCGTCTCCAATCCAACAGGGTGAGCTGTCGCAAGCTGGTAAACGCATTCCCAATCGATATCTGATCCTTCGTCTGGCGGTTTTGCTCACGCAGGTTGAGCTCGCTCAGGGGCTTGTGGTAAGTGCGCTCCAGCCAGCTCTGGACCGGCGCTAACGCGGCGTCTTCGTCGTAGAGATGATCGACCAGTTGAGAAGCGAAATAAGGGCTCGGGCTGGGTTGGGTTGCGGCAAGTTCTGCCAGGATGGAGAAGAGCCGGTTGGGATCTCGCCGGTTGGCCGTAATGAGCCTGTTCGCCCAGAAGTCGGCGATCTCACGTTCCCGCAGCTCGGTCAGAGCGCTGGCGGCGAGATCCTGGATGCTCTCAATCAACGCGGTGCGCAGCATCTGGGGGACAGCCCAGAGTTCGCCAATCGTCAGCGTGCGCACAGATTGATAAGCCTCAATAAATGCAAGGATGTTCTCCCGGTCTAGGCGCGATTCCGTATAGGAGACGAATTCCTTCGCCAGACCGTAGATGCGCGGCAGACCCCGGTAGGGCTCGTTGGCGAGTGCCGGCAGCCCCTCGTAAAAACGCCGAGGAAGGTTCAGCTGAACGTCGCGGGCGTTGCTCTCGATGACATACTCATTATCGAGTATCCACTCGGCGGTCGGACGCACACCCCGTTCCAGTCGACTCGCTTCGGAGAGATCCGAGCATACCTGATGGACCCATTGACGGGCCTTTTCGAGCCGCTCGAGCAGTTCGGTGTTCCGCTGCGGATTGGGGTCCATTTCGTGGTCCGCGGCCAGGCGCTGGGCATGCTCCTGGATCTGCGCCGGAGAGAGCGGCACCCCACGGCTTCGCACATCTCCAGTCGGATTCTCGCGCTTCGGATGCAGGACGAAGACCGCAGGCGGGATGTCGCCGCTCTCTCGAAGCACCACCACTGGGAACCGCATTGTCTCAATCGACGCCTGGAGGATCAGGACGGTCTCCTCGGACACCAACCAACGTGCGTGATCCTCAAGCAGCCTTCGTTCCAGACCGTACTTCGATCGTCGTATCCACACCCCAGCGAAGAGGGTTCCGATGAATCCACCCACAAGGGTCGAAATCAGGGCAGAAACGCCTCCGCTCAGAATCGGCTCCGGCCAATGAAGGCCTATGAATGCAACTCCGGCGAGGACCCCGAACAGGATGAAAGCCAGGGTCGCACCGAAAGCCCGCCGCCAAAGGAAGGGGTCCCTTGTACGCACATTTCCATCCGCGGTCTTGCTCACCAATGCGGCGCGGCGGAAACCCTTCCTCTGCAACTTTCTGAGGGCTCCGCGAGCTTCATCTCGTTTTGCGAAGTAGCCTATGAGGATGCCTGCTTCCATTCTCCGTCCTTGCATCACCACTTGGTCTAAGCTTTTAAGCATTGCGGTGGATTTCACTGGATGGGAATCTACGACGCAACGCTACCAGTATATCGTCTTGTGGTGTCGCTGGCCTATGCGTGAATTCTCGATTTCAACTTTGTTCCACATCATACCCCGTATGGTCAAGAAACTCATGGCTACCAGTTGTCGATTAATTTCGGCAGGCTCAGTCACCGCCGAGCTTCCGCAAAGTGCATGAGTGGGGAATTGTTTTGCCAACTACGACGTGGGGCTTAGAAGTGATCTGCGAGTCGCTTCGGGTGGGGCTATCCTCCGTCGCACCAAATGGGACGTCACAAACGCCGCAGGGTAGAGCGAAGTCGCTCAACTCCTGTATCGTCACCCACTCGGAAACCATTCTCGCGGGGTCTCATTGGGCCTGCCACCAGTCCGATAGTGTCCGAGTACGCCGTCATCCAAGCACAACCGTCAGAAATGACAGCGCAGACCACATCCGCGGTTTGCCGACTATACCTCCAACTGCCCTTGGCAGTCGGGGGGCCGCCGCATTTACTGTCAGGGAAGGGCGTATCTCAGGTCTAGGCGGTTATCGCCCCCATTCGGGAATGGGCGACCGAGTGCACCTTATGGACCGGGAGTTCTGCCTCCAAACCGGCTCCTCGGGCAATGCTCGCGGCAGTGCAGGGGGTAGCCAACCGCACGATACTGATGAGTCGTGGTGGACTTGAGGGGGCTCAGCCTCCTGACCCATTAGTTGCAAATTAAGCATGGAAAACGCATCTTGTTGATTTGTCTAGTTTCTTCCTACGCTAAATGTGATGGTTTTGCACGGTATTCGTCAGGCCTCGTTCCCAAGTTGTTCCCAGGTGTCTGGGGCGAACCCCTATAGTGAGACAAATTGATTGGGCACACCTGCCTTTTTTTCATTGAGCCTTCCGCGTATCTGAAAGCAGGGGATGGGGTCTGGGGAAGGGGACGGCGATTGAGTCCCCTTTTCCGGCCACCACTTTAGAAACCCTCATCTCGTTCCCATCGTTCTCAAAAAACTGTATGGTTGCACTCCGGAAATCGGGGGCCGGGCAATTTCCTCCCGTTTCAAGGTTTTGATGAAGCTTTCGCAGCTGGCGTTGTCATACGGGTTTGCCGGACGACTCATGCTTGGAATCATCCCGTGCTGCTTGAGGATGGCCACGTATTCTGCGCACGCGTATTGCACTCCCCGATCCGAGTGATGGACCAGGCCAGGGAGCGGTTGCCGTTTCGCGATCGCCTGCTTGATCGCAGCCACTGCCAGCCGGCTCGCCAGCGTCCGCTCCAGCGCCCAGCCCACCACTTTGCGCGAGTGCCCATCGAGGATCACGGCCAAATAGACAAATTCCGCTTTCAGCCGAATGTAGGTGATGTCGGCAACCCAGAGCTGGTCGATGCCGGTCAATTTCATGCGGCTGGCAAGGTTCAGATGGACCTCGAAGCCATGATCGGAATCCGTGGTCACCACGAAGCTCCGCGGCTGCACGGCCAGCAGGTTGTCTTCTCGCATGATCCGCAGAACCCGCTTGTGGTTCACCGGCATTCCCCGCCGCCGTAGTTCCGCCGTGATCCGCCGATATCCGTAGCGGTGGCGATGGCCCAAAGCGATCTGCTGAATGGCCGACCGAACTTCCATCTCTTCCTCAACCGGCCGTTGCTCCCGCAGGGACCGGTAGAAACTGGCCCGGCTGACTCTGGCCAGCGCACACATGCGCTCGATACTCAGGCTACCTTGCAACGACATCATTTCCCGGATTTGGTCGTAGATGCCATCTCGCCAGAACCGCCGCGACTCTGGCGTCGAGCCTCGACTTTTTGCAAGGCACCCTTGAAAAAATCCACTTCCATCGCCTTTTCCGCTAACAGCCGCTTCAACTGTTGGGCCTGTTTACGGTAGGCCGATTCGTGGGTGCTCGGGCGAGCCGACTCTTCTCCTGGTTCTACCAGATCGAGTTTCCTGCGCCACTTGTAGAGGCACCGTCGCGTCACCCCCAGCTCTTGTGCCAATTGGCCCACATCTTCGCAGGTCCTCATTCGCTCAACAGCCATCCGCTGGAACTTCCGTGAGTATCGCGTCCGCTTCACTTTGCACCTCTTTCCCAGTGCAAAGTGTGCCCATCCTGACTGTCTCATTTCAAGGGTTCAGTCCAGCTACGCGCTTGCTACCTGAAAGTGACAACCAAATATCGCCAGAGCTGACCTCGAAAGACTCCCCACGCGGGGTGGACTCTTTGCTGATGATCGGTACACTGTGATATAAGATAAACGGACAGCGGTTCGTTCCCTATAGTATCTGAAAACCACATGAACGCGCTCGTGCTGCTCAGTGGAGGAATCGATTCTTCGTGTTGCGTCGCCTTCTATCACAGGATGGGGTACAGCGTTACAGGCGTATTCGTTGATTACGGCCAACCTGTCAATCAGAGGGAAGAACAAAGCGCGAAGGCGATTGCCGATTACTACGCCGTCCCGCTTCACATCATTCGTCTCTCTGGCCCCTCGGCAGAATTCGAAGGAGAAATCCCAGGCCGCAATGCGTTTCTCGTATTCGTCGCCTTGCTCTACCATCCCACGTTTGCGGGCTTGCTCGCCCTCGGGATTCACGCTGGCACGACGTATTACGACTGCTCACAACACTTTGCATCTCAGCTCGGCAACATTCTGTCAGGCTATCGTGGTGGACGAGTTGTTCTCGCAACACCATTTCTGCTCTGGACCAAACAGGCGGTCTACGATTTCTGTGCGGAATACAAACTGCCTATTCATATTACGTGGAGCTGTGAGGTCGGTCCCTCAGACCCATGCGGTCGATGTTTGTCATGCAAGGACCGGGAACACCTGAATGTTCGCACGCCGGACTAAAATCGTCCTCGGGGCGCAGACGGTTGCGGAAACACCGCTCCTTCTCCCATCGTTTTCGAGCAAGGGATTCCCACAGGTCCGGCAGATCATGAGCTTGATGGCTGAGTTCATTACAGGCCCGATCCTCATCAGCTCTTACGATGTTCACTATCGTTTGATTCCGAAAAAAATTACATTCCCGCAGCTCCTGTTTCTCGATAGCGGCGGATATGAGGCAAGGGTAGAGCACGACCTGTCGGAGACCTATGGGAAACTGCATAAGCCCAGGAAATGGAGCCAGCAACTGTATGAACGTGTCCTGACACACTGGTCCTCCAAGTGGCCTACGATTGCGGTTTCCTTCGACAGCCCCGCCAAGTTTCTTGGCTTATCGAAGCAAATCGACGGTGCCGTGGAATTACAAAAGAGATACCCCCACCTATTATGGGAGCTTCTTGTAAAGCCAGAAACGGCAAAGGATACCTTCATTTCATTCGAGAAACTGATCAAGCGGGTTGAGCATCTGAGAAGATTTGCAGTCGTAGGGATCACGGAGAAGGAGCTTGATGATTCCCTTTTCGGAGCCATGACGAAGATAGCCAGGCTGCGAACTCAGATGAATGCTGCCGGCATAGACATTCCCATTCACATTTTTGGAAGTTTGGACCCACTGACTACCGTTCTCTATTTCCTTGCGGGCGCGGAGATCTTCGACGGCCTTACCTGGCTGAGGTTCGGATACCACGCTGGGAAAACCATCTATTATCAGAATTATGCTGTAATCCGCGACTCTACGGGGTTGAGGCGTCGCACTCACGATCAATATCACGAGATGTGGCGGAGCAATTACTATTACCTGGAGAAGCTGAGAACACAGATGATTAATTTTGTGCGGACGGGAGATCTCACTCACTTTGAAGCAATTCACCCCCAGTTAAGCGACGCTCTCACGCAGCTCCAAGCTACAGTTCCGGAAACGAGGTGATCATGGGCGGATCCAAGGGCAGAGGGTTTTTCAGCGGGCGCAAACCCGAGGACGTCGGAGCTGAACTGCGGAAAGAAGAGGAGAAAACTCACGACCAGGCATTCGACACGCAAATTGCGGAGCGCCTCGCAGAGCTCCTGGGGGATTCAAACCGACGTGACACTAACGCGATAGGCGCAGCGATAGACGAAATCAAGGAAGCCTTGAGCGCCGATATCGAAGGCACGGTAGAGCCCATTTTCGGGGGTTCCGTCCGCAAGCATACTTATGTCGACGGAATCAGCGATATTGATATTCTCGTTATCCTTCGTGACCCAGAACTGAAATCCTTGTCGCCGCAGGGAGTACTTGAATACTTTGAGCAAAAAGCTCGTGACGGATTGTCAGGGTGGGAGATTTCGAGACGAAACCTTGCTGTTACCCTCAGAAAAGAAGGCCTAGAGATCCAGGTCCTTCCAGCCGTGCAGGAAGAGGGCAAGACGCGCATCCCGGGGGCGAGAGTGGATCGCTGGTCCGACATCAATCCACGAACCTTTTTCCGAAAGCTGACCGATACCAATAACAAATTCGGAGGAAAGATAGTCCCCGTCATCAAACTCGTAAAGATAATCAATTCAGAGCAGCCCGCAGCACTGCAACTCACCGGATATCATGTCGAGTCGCTGGCGATCGAAGCTTTCAAGACATACTCCGGTCCGCTGAACCCCAAAGCAATGCTCGAGCATTTCTTCGATACATCACGGTCCCTTGTCCTAGCTCCCATCCGAGACAAAACGGGGCAATCCGTTCATGTGGACGGCTACCTGGGGCCGGCCAACAGCAACAGCCGGAAAGAAGCCTCCGCTGCACTGGATCGCATACATCGTCGCATGAAGAATGCGGACACTCTTCGCTCCGAAGAGCAGTGGCTTGAGCCGTTCGGCGAGGAATAGCGATGCCCAACCGAATTGCCACGGAGACACTCGCTTCCGCTTACATCAAGGCAAAGCTAAAGGTTCTGGCATCTGGCTTCGGTTCCGAAATCATCTGGCAGAGAACTGTCCGAATTGAGGAGCTGACAGAAGTCGATCTCCTGCGAGAAAGCGCGTGGGTGATTATTTCATCGGGTATGCGGGAATCTATTGTCCGGCAAAAGTTCCCCGGCATAGGCGAGGCTTTCTTCAACTGGGCCTCTGCCCAGCAGATCGTGTGGCATCGTGACCACTGCGTCCGCTCGGCGTTGATCTATTTTGGGAATGAGCGAAAGATCGAAGCTATTGCCCAAAGTGCACAGATTATATACGACAAGGGATTCGAGGCAATTCGCAAGGAAATCGCGTGCGACCCGATTACGGCGCTTCGACAGTTTCCCTACATAGGGCCAACGACCAGTTTTCACTTAGCGAAGAACATCGGACTGTCTGTTGCAAAGCCGGACCGGCACCTGTTACGGTTTGCCGCGCTCTCCGGCTACGAACAGCCCGCAGACCTCTGCAGACTAATCGCGGAGTACATCGGTGATCCGGTTGCCGTCGTCGACATTGTCCTATGGCGTTTTGCAACATTGCACCAGGACTATCTAACTACCTTCCTGCAGGCTGGACGGGAGGATGTCTGACTTGGCCCAGGTACCGCATCGGGTCTTCGGAAAGTACATTCACCTCGCCGGCAGCGCCAGTAAATCGCGTGACGCCGCTCTGATCCGGTATGCGCACGACCTCGTGCGACGCATCGCGACAGAGATTCTTTGCAGTGGTGGTGGCTTGGTTCTGTTCGCGGGCAAAGAACCCGTTCAAGCGGTCGGTACTCCAGGCTCCCCTGCAATCATCTTTGATTGGACCATTTTGGAGGCAGCGGATTCGGTCACCACTCAAGCGCGGTTCCCTTGGCCTCACAGCCGACCGCCCTTGGTTATAGTCATTTCCGAGAAAGCGGAACAAGAGATCCCCCAACCCCGGCATGCGCTATGGGAACGACTATTGAAATCGGGCCTTGTTCGCGTGGAATACATCCAACCTGGTGCGCGGTCGGGAGCTATGCTCCGGGAGCGGCAAGCCCAATTCGGAAGCGCACTGATCTGCCTGGGAGGCGGAACAGGCGTCGAACATCTCGCCAATTTGTACCAGTCCCGTCACCGGCCTGTGATTCCTCTCGACCTGCCGATCGGAGCGAGTCGGGAAGACGGTACAGGAGGCTCCGAGCGGTTGAACCGCGAAGCGCGCGCAAATCCCAACGCATTCCTAAGGCTGCGGCCAGACCTGGCCGAAACTGGTGTCTCTCTCCTTGTCGCAACGGGGACAAAAAACGGCACGACCAACGTAGAGGCGGTTGCAGACGCCGTGATGCAACTCTTGGCTGCGCTCGATAAACCCCAAGCGTTCTCAGTGAGGGTGCTTAACAGCACGGCGGAAGAATTCCCGGCCGTCGAGCGCTACTTCAGGGAAGTCGTCGATCCAATTGTCGAGAGCCTGGGTTATCGGCGACTCGAAATGGGCACTAATCGGACGGAACACGCATTCATAAATGTCGAGATCTTCGAGCGCTTGCACTATTCCGATCTCGTTATTGTTGATGTGACCGGACAGAGACCGAATTGTTTCATCGAGTTGGGGTATGCTCTTGGCCTTGGAATTCCGGTCATCGTTACGGCGCAGCAAGGCACTGTCTTGCCGTTTGACCAGAATGCCATTCCCACCCATTTTTGGACGTTCGAAGCCAGCATAGAGAGGAACCGGCAGCTATTGTTAGGGTTCATCGAAAAGAATCTAGACCGACCGCCTCTTGTAGTTGCGCAAATGGCGTAAGAGAGCTGGTGCAGTCACTTCTTTAGCAAACCAGCAACGGATGGACCTTCACCTTCTTGGACACACACATACGTTGACCCTGGAGTTAGTTCTCCCCAGGTTAGGAAGGAGAAGTAGATTCTGCTCACCCAAGGACTCTTTCACACCCTTGACGCATGAGAGTTTCCGTTCTTAGCTAAACATAGGCCACCATGTTCAAAGCCAAGACCGAAAGAATCCAAAAGCTGGCGGAGAAGTACCCGCAGCGCATTCAGGAACTCGAAAGGGTCTTCGACCGGCGGACGAACGCGTATATCGATTTCGCGAATGTGAGGCCGTGGGCGACAAAGCTCGGCTGGCATGTGGACGTCAAGCGACTGAAACAATTCTTGGATTCCTTCGACAGCATCAACTCTATCAAGCTGTATCAGGGAACGCTCACCGGCGATGCCGAATCCGAGCAATTCGTGCGGGACGTAAAGAGCTATGGATACGACCTTACGACGAAGCCCGTGAAGATCATGAAGCTCTCCATCGACGTGTCGAGCATCCCCGCTAACTCGCCCGACATCCTGAAGAATTTCATTCGGGCGCCACTCTTGAGGACGCTCAGGCTTGAAGCCATTGAGTACCTCAACAACCAACTCCGGGAGCTCAACCGGCGAGGCAGGACTTATCTGGAAGACCGGAAGTGCAATTTCGACGTAGAAATCGGCAGGGACATACTCGTCGATTACGCCGCGCACGGCATCGAAAACTTCGTTCTCTGGAGCGGGGACAGCGACTTTGTTGATCCCCTCCGGCAACTCATTGACGATGGCATGAAGGTGTCCGTCTTTGCGACCGCGAGGAGAGTCGCCGCCGAGTTTGGCGAACTCGTGAAACGAGGCCTCTTCATTTACGACATTCAGAAGATACGGAACTTTATCTGCTGGAAGCGGGAAATGGAGCTAGAGGTGGAAGGTTGATAGCCGCAAAATGCAAAGGGGACTTCTTGCGAAGCCCCCAAGCCATAGAATTCGTGGCTTATTCAGCCACCTCTAGTATAGCAGTCTGCGCGCGGCTGTCAATACTCTTCCCCGGGGATTGCTGGGTGAAAACAGTGTTGCCCGAAGTGTTGTATGCACACCACTGAGGGCTTGCAATTTGACCCGTATCGGAAAATGAGGGACGCCTCCGAGTGCAAAGCGTGCCCCTGAGCCGAGGGAGTGGTCGGAGATTTTGCCCACGACGTGTCGGGCGAGGCAAGCTCAGGTACTGTTCTTCTATCTATCGCTGCAACAAGTGTGGCGCGGTCAATGTCTACGAAGAATCGCAACAGCCCAAGCGGCTGAAAGAGGCGATCTGAAGCTGGGTACTGAGTAAGTTTCAAAAATCAAACGTAGGAGAGCATCTGGCTTCCATGAGTGAGACGGCAGTAGTATACTCTCCGGCCATGGCAGGATCAACCCCACCTATTGAGAATTGAATAATATAGTGACATTTCTGGATTTCTGTGCTATCGTCCGGCCATGAAAAGAGCCTTCGTATTGTTTGCTGCATTGTGCATGGCCTTGCCCCTTGCCGCGCAGACGGCAGCACCAAAGCCTGAAGTGCGCGAGCGGCCGATGAGCGCCGACGAGGCAGCCATCCGGCAGGTCTCGGAAGACTGGATCAGGTTCTATAACTCCGGGGGCGCGGCGAAGGTCGCGGCTTTGTACACCGACGACGGCTATTATCTCTCGGCACACATCCTAGCGCACGGGAGGCGGGCGATCGAGGCTTATTGGGAACGCGGCATCAAGGCGGGCGGGCACATCGATTTCATCAAGCCCCTGACGCTCTACTACACCGGCGACCTCGCCTATTGTGCGGGCACCTACCAGGCGACCAACGCTGGTGTGACGGTCGATGGGCGCATTCTAATAGTGCTGAGGAAAGTGAACGGCAAGTGGCTGATGGCCGCGCATGAGACGGTAGTGCGCGACCAACCGCTATGAGTTGGGATTTCCTTCTTGAGTATTGAAAGGCCTTCACTCAGGATCTATCCTGGATCCCGGCATATCGCACACTTCCACAAACGGATTTGCGGGGAGGTTTCACTTGGAGCAGCTCCGATCACTCGTGCGGTCGCGGTGGAGGAGAGAATTAAGGCTGGTCTATGCGAACTCGGGGGCCACACGCCCCGGAGAAAAAAGCCACACAGTCACATGGATTACAGATTGGGCGTCGTCGCTCTTACGCCTCTAACCTTCTTGCAGCTCTCCTCTTCCCACATCGCCGGTTTGGCGTCGGCGCCAGTCACTTCGAGATAGGCATCGTAGGCCGCATCGCCTTTCTTCGTGAGGGTGTGCTTGACGGGCAGCTTCTCCTCGCCAATGATCATGTAACCCGTATAAACGAGCTTGTCGCCGTCCCATCCGGGCGAGGTCACGTCCACCCGTGAGCCGCCTATGTTCATGTCCCGGCGGACGTGCACCTTGGCGTTGGCGTCCCAGGTACTCGATCCGATCAGCGTTTGTTTGCCCTTCACTGGCCCTTTCAACTGATCGATTTGGTAGATGAGCCATGAGCCGCGCAGCGTCATGCTAAAGCTGAACCGATCGGTGAACTTCGCCCCAGGGCCCACCGGCGAGGCGTGTTGTGTGCCCTCGCAGATCCAGGTCCCGACGAACCACTTCTCGGTCGACAGCTGCTCCGGCAGCATCTGTGCCGCTGCGGCCTTGGCGGGCTGGCCCTGGGCCAAAGCGGACACAGCGAAGAGCGCGAAAGTAAGGATGATCATCTTCATAGTATGGATCCCCCTCTAAAGAAATGGGCCATCAGGATCGGCAATGAGAGAGGATTCTATCTCAGTACCCATCACATAATCTTTGAAAATCTGCATAAATACAGTTACATCGGAAAAAGGTCGGCCTGCTGCCAGAAGGCGATCACCAGGGTAGGCCGCTTGCGCATACGACGAAGCGCCTGGCGCGCGTGATGGCTCAGCTGCCCGAAAGTTGTGGGGCAGAAGTTGGGTAACTCGTGCTGCTTCCAGTGCGACCACAGATACTCCACGGGGTTCAGTTCCGGGGCATAGGCAGGCAAGAACTCCAACCAGAGTCGGCCACGTTGCTGGCGCACGAAGTCCCATACCATGCGACTGCGATGGCCCGGCAGACCATCCCAGACGATCAGCAGTTTGCCGGGAATGTGGCGCAGCAGATGCGAGAGAAACTCGATGATCTGCGGGCTCCGGATCGCACCGGGAAACAGACGGAAGTAAAAGTTCCACCAGGTCACGCCCGCGATCGCCGACAAGGTCTTCCAGTTAAAGTGGTATTGCAGCACCGGTGTTTTTCCCTTCGGCGCCCAAGTACGGCAGCGGTGTGGCCGTTCGCTCAGCCCGCTTTCGTCGATGAAGACGATCGTCCGGCCTTCGTTTTTGGCCTTTTTTTTAACTCCGGCCAGCGCTCCTGCTTCCAGCGCCGAATCTTGACTTCGTCCCGCTCCAGAGCCCGTCCTACCGGACGCTGGCAACTCCAACCCAATTGCCGCAGAATGCGCCAGGCCTGAGAGGCATGGTAGCGGACCCCGCATTCCTCCTCGATCAAGTGCGCCACCCGCCACGCCGTCCACAGTCCGATCTCATAGCCCAGCGCTTCCGGCCCACGCTTCAGCCCGCGCTCGATCTTCTTCCAGTCTTCTGCGCTCAGGCGGGGCCTGCGTCCGGCGCGCCCGGCTTTCTTCAGACCGGGCAATCCCTCCGCTTCCAGTTGTTGCGCCCACCGACTCACCGATTGCCGGTGCACGCCGACCTGCCGCGCCACCTCGGACTGATGAACTCCCTTGGCCAGCAACCGCGCCGCCCGCAAGCGCCGCTGCCCCAGTGCCTGAAAGTCTCGCCGTACCCCCGCCGGATTTCCCATGGGCCGGACGATAGCATAGCCAGCTAGAAATGTCACTATATTATTCAACA
Source organism: Terriglobia bacterium (assembly GCA_020073545.1). Lineage (GTDB taxonomy): Bacteria > Acidobacteriota > Terriglobia > UBA7540 > UBA7540 > Bog-366. The sequence goes on from JAIQEZ010000094.1 coordinate 19,513, forward strand.
CTCAATAGAAGTGCGGAATTCTCCCGATCCAGGTTAATTGCGTGGGTATTCCAGAGGCTCGGTGTTCCAAAGTGGGGACAAATTTTTGTGTTAGTGTTTTTTGCCGCATGTTTTGTTTTCTATCAACTGCTGAATTCTATTTCAAAGAAAGTGGACACTGGTTTTACCGATACAAACCAAAAAATAGGAAACACTAATCGTGACCTGATGCAGAAACTCGAAAGCACCGAAGCTCGCCTTAACTCGCGTATAGATGGAGTTCTTCAAGACCTAGTGAATAAGGTTCTCAAAGGCGTTGACCATGATGTGTCTCTGGGACGGTCGGAAGATGCTAAGGCCAAGATCCAAATGGCATCATTTCTGATATCTCTAGCCGCAAAGAACAAATTGAAGGCTCCGGCGAACTTCTTTACTGACGCTGTTCTTGCGCTTGATGACATTGCATCTGCCAAACCTACCCGCGTAGTTCTATACAATCTGAATCAAATGAGGGTAGAACTGGCGACTTATCGCTCTGCGATACAGCAGCCCCCCAAACTTCCATCGAACTTTGAAGTAACGCGAGAGGCTCGTAGCGTACCTCCTCCGCCTCTTATCACACTTCAAAATCTGTTCAGATGGAGCGGTCCGCCGGGGGGAGAATTCCTTCGGTCTTTAGCACCCGGATCGGCGACAATCGTCGGGGGTGCCTTCGGCGACGGGACTCAAACCCTAGACAACATAAAGTGGATCGGAACCGTGTTTGTGAACTGCCATATACGATACCGTGGAGGTTTCCTATCGCTCCAGAACGTAGTGTTTGTAAATTGTACCTTCGAGGTTGCAAATACTCCCAAAGGATATGAAGTTGCCGATCTTATCGCTCTTCAAAGACCGGAGATAATAGTACGTGCTCCGTCCTGAAGAAAAATTCTGGCAACGCACTTTTGGCGAACGACCCGCTACCGCGTGCCGCTCGAAACCACCGACAGGCGCGAAGCTACTCAGAAAGAACATGACCGGATAGCTGAGGCAAAACAGGGAACACTCGCGGGTGGACGGCTCGCTTCACTGGCGCGCCTGCCTATGGATGAAGCCTTTGACCGCTACCTACTCGAACGTGAAATCGAAATCCAAAGTGCGCGACACGAAGGGGACATTGCAAAGCCCTTGCGCGCTTTCTTCAAGGGAAGGCGGTTGAAACAGATTCGTTCTGACGATGTGCGAGCCTATCAAGCCCACAGAGTCAAGCAAGGACGAAAACCGAAAACGGTCAACCTGGAAGTAGGGCTTTTGCTCCGCTTGCTCAAACGCGCCAAGTTGCGTCACCTTCTGGCGGATGACGTGCGCATGCTGCCGGTCAAGCGTGAGCCACGGCAGATGCTTACACCGGCTGAGAAGCAACGGCTTTTCGAGACAGCCGCCACAAAAGCCGACTGGCAGAGAGCCTTTTGCGCCGCTCTGCTTACAGTCAACACTTCGATGCGGCCTGTGGAACTCAGGCGATTGCTTTGGCGGGACCTTGACCCTGTAACCAGAGTCGTGACTGTGCGCCGCTCGAAGACCGAAGCGGGAACACGGGTGATCCCTTTGAACGATGAAGCGTGGGCCGCCATAGCGGCCCTGAAGCAGCACGCTGACATTTCGGAGACCTATGCGCCTGAGAATTACATCTTCCCCCGGACCTATCCTGAATTGGATGGCGCGCGGCCAATGGGCAAGGGTGGCTGGCGAACTGCTTGGCGGTCGCTCCGAGAGAAGGCGGCGAAGGGTGACAAGGAAAAGCGTATCGAAGAAATGCCCCGCCTCAAGAATCTTCGGTTCTATGACTTGCGCCATCAATTTGTGACCGAGTTGTGTGAAGCGGGAATACCTGAGAGCGTGATTCGCGAGTTGGCGGGCCACGTTGACCCGGCCATGATGCGAATTTACAGTCACCCTCGGATGGCAGCACGAAAAGCCGCAGTCGAAGCCCTCTCAACTCTCAAATCGGGGCAGTCTGAGGGGGGTTACGTCACAAACCACGTCACAAAAGCCCTGCCAGCACCCACACAGGAAAGCCAAGCCATTGAAAAGATTGGTCGGGGCGCCCAGATTTGAACTGGGGACCTCTTGGTCCCGAACCAAACATAAATCATGCATATAGTTGGCTCGCTTTGTCTTTTCCTACGCTTAGCATCACGGTACAGCACGATATTTGGCAGGTTTTGTGGCCTAGATGTGGCCTGAGCCGGTCGCGTCTCGGGTGTCTCTCAGGGCAGGCAAAACGGGCGCGAAAGACTTGACCCATGTGCAGCACGGTTCAAACCTGGCTTGATTATTGAGCAAGAGTCTGTTTGGATCTTTACACCCGATGCCTTTTGTTTCGCCGCCAACCGACGTTCGGCGCGCCCACGGGGCCGCGGCGTTCATACAAACCTCAAGAGAGGTCCGGTCTATTTCAGAGGGGCGGGTTGCTGCTCGACCAGCCTGAATCGCTTCCTGTCCGTTTCGTTGCGAAGCTCGACCCGCTGTATTTCCGAAAGACGCTTCACCAACGCCTGGATTTCCTCGCTGTGCTCACTCTGTCCCGAGCGCCGCAACGCCGTCATGAGGCGATACACCGCGGTCCGGTCCGTGGGAGCATATTGCAGCGCCAGCCGGCATTGTTCAATCGCAAGGCTGTCCTGGCCAGAACGCATGTACAAGCTCGCAAGGATATCCCTTGCTTCCACCAAATCCGGTTCCAGTTTTACAGCTAGCAGCGCAGACCTCATTGCTTCTTTAAATGCCTCGCTATCTGTGGCAGGCCCCTCCTTTACCAGCAACCGCGCGAGCAGGCAATGCAGTAAGGCACTGTCTGGATGAGCTTTCAGCTGCGAACGTATGGCTAGTACTGCTTCGTCGGAACCAACGGAATGATCCTTCTGTAAGAGCGCAAGGCTCCTGGCATACAAGCTTAGAGTCTGCGCCGAATCAAGGCGGTCGGCCGTATCGAAATCGGCTTCGGCCTTGTCATATTGCGAAAATTGCGCATAAAGCAAGCCGCGCGAGATATATAAAGATGGATCGTCGGAAACGAACTGCAAACCAGCATTGATCATGTTAATCCCGACCTGAAAGGATTCGTGATCCAGGCAGAGTAGAGCAAAAGCAACATAGTAGTTTGCATTCGCCGGGTTCAGGACAATTGCCTGCCGGAGTAGGGACGCGGCTTTAGGGGTATTCCGTACAGCCTCGTAGGCCTCGGACGCCAGGCTCAGCAGCTCAGGGTCTTGCGAGTCCTTGGCCAGCAAAGGCTCGAGTACCTTGAGGGCAGCCTCGTCCTGGTTCGATTCGACCAGTGCCACCGCGAGATCGTATTTCGGAAAGGTCTGCTGTGGAAGTAGTGAAGCAAGCTGTTCAAATACCGGGATCGCCTTCTCAGATTGTCCCGTTTGCACTAGACAATACCCGTATGCCTGCAGCGAGTCAGGATGAGTCCCGATGGCTTTCACGCTGAGAAGAAAATGGTCAATGGCCGCCTGGCAATTCCCCTCTTTTGCGTCAAATGTTGCGAGCATTTCGTGCGCGGTTTCGTCACTCGGATCAGCTTTCAGTATTCTTTCAAGTAGGGGGATTGCGCGTTTATCCTGTGCCGCATAGAGGATTCGCACCTCGCCTCTTAGGGCTGCACCGTAGCTCGGAGAGAGACTCAGTGCCTTTTCAAATGCGTTCAACGCATCCTGGTTCTCACCCTTGATCGAAAGCACAATCCCTTCCAAGGTCCAAAGTCGGAAGTCATTGGGCGTCTCTTGCAGGGCGGACCTCGTCATCTGTAAAGCTTGGTCGTACTCCTGAGAACGGATCAGCGATTCTATGGACGCAATAGACACCTTGGTTTGTGGCCTTTGCGCAACGAAAGATGCACCCAAAATGAAAAGCACCAGGCATCTGGTACGGAACATAGAACTGCCGACCGCCCCGCGTAAACACTCAGAACAGTGTAAATGTCCGGGTGCATTGCTTCCTAAATGCGCATGCATATATTGCCCATCTCTGAATTGGTCGATTTTCCGCCCGGAATCAGCCAACGGCCGCGGCGCCTCACGTGCAGCAAGAGCGAAAGTCCTGCGAAGAGCCACGTCCTTTGCGTTTACACGGGCGTTGGAGAACTCAAACCCTCCAGAACGCACTATAGCATTGATTTCCAAAGCTCCCTTTTAAATGTGAATTCCACCTCGACTGAGCAATTTCCGTTTGCGCTTCCGTGATTCAATTGCCTAGAGGGGGCAGCGCAAGCGTTTTCTTCAGGACTTGCCCTTCCACAATCTCATAGATGGCGTCTCCTGCAACGTTGCGGAACTCCTGCTCGAGTCCGCTGGGCCATTGGACTTTGACTTTGCCCATCAGAGCATCGCGGCCCAACCCGAAATGGAGGCGCGTGTCATTCGTCGAGTTGTAACTTCCTCCCCCGCGGACTTCGTCAATCTGAGTCATTCTGGATGTGGAGACGGTGACGCGCGCGCCGATCGCCGCACGGTTACTCTTGGTGCCGACAAGGCGAAACAGAACGGGATGGTTGGCGTTGCGCGTATCGTTGAGGAACAAGGAAGGCACTCCGGCAGCATTGAACACGACTGCGTCGAGATTGCCATCGTTGTTGACGTCGCCAAATGCGGTGCCACGGCGCGACTGGAGGGGGCCGTCGTTGAGCCCGGCGCGATCTGCAATTTCGTCGAAGGTCCCGTTTCCCAGGTTGCGGAACAACTGCATCGGCTCGCGATACTTGACTTCGTTCTTGAGTGTATCCATCAAGGATGAGAAGTTGCCGTTGGCAATTAGGATGTCGGGCCAGCCGTCGTTGTCGAAATCGCCGAAGCCCACACCCCATTTAATGGGAGTGGCGGTCAAAGGAGCGATTTGGGCTTCCGTGGCTGCGTCCATGAAGCCTTGCCCGTCATTTCGATAGAGGCTCACGGGCTGTGAGCGGTAGCGGCTCACCACCAAGTCGAGCCTGCCATCGCGATCAAAGTCGCCAAAGTCGCCGGCCATGTTGCCGAAGATTTCTCCGTTGTGTCCCAGACCAGCACCCGAGAGAACTCCTATTTCTTCAAATGTCCCGTCACCCTTGTTGTGATAGAGGAAGTTCTGGCCGTCGTCGTTGGTGACGAAGAGGTCGGGCCAACCATCGCCGTCGTAATCCCCCCAAACAACACCCATACCATGAAGCTTGCTGGGGTCGCTGACGCCCGCTTTTTGAGACACATCCTCGAAAGTGCCGTCGCCCCGATTGCGGAACAGATAATCCGTCTCACCCGGCATTTCGTCGGGCATCTCGAGGATAACGGACCTATAGCCCGTAGCGTTGGGGTCGGGCGGCGGCAAGTGATGGATATCGGTGTAAACGTAGCGAGCTACGAATAGGTCGAGATATCCATCCCGGTCGTAGTCAGCCCAAGCTGCCCCGGTGCTGAACCCACCGACTTCCAGGCCTGCCTTTTCGGTTACGTCCTCGAATTTGCATCCGCCGAGATTATGGTACAGCACATTGTGGCCGTAGCCGGTGACATACAAGTCCGGCAGACCATCGTTGTCGAAGTCTCCCACAGCGATAGCATTTGCCCAACCGCGCGTTGTGAGCCCGGCGGACTGTGTCACATCGGCGAAGTGAATCTTCCCGGATTCAGAATCCCGATGGTAAAGAGTGATCATGGGGTCGCCGCCGCGAAGATATTGCCCGATGGTGGAGTCGTTCACGACCGCGATGTCGAGCTTGCCGTCATTGTCGCAATCGAAGAGGGCAATGCCGCCGCCCCCCATAGTTTCCACTAGATAGCGGCGCTCGGACGACGAGCGCGGAACGGTAGTAAGTCCTGCCTGCACCGCAATGTCCCGAAAATGCATAGGAGCCCTAGAAGGCGTGGTCGAGATTGTTCGGCCAGTGCTACGTTCGATGCGGGGCGGCGGCAGTGTGGGGGAGGGGATCTGACCGAGACAGAGGGAAGCCACCAGGATACCCAGGACGATAATCCAGTGTTTTCGCATGAGCAATCGCGGGCAGGCCGGCCACGAGCCAATAAGCTCCCTCTCGCCTCCGTTGGACCATCTTTTCATCCTTATCTATTCCGAGCGACTCCGGCAGGAGGAGATCGGGCCAGCCGTCCTTGTCCCGGGTAAGGGAAAACCAGACATTCTTATGTTGTCAAGCGATTTCTCGCACATGCCTCCGTCCCCTCCCTCCTTTGCCCCGTTTGGTTGCCCTTGACCTCCCTCGAAAATAGTCCTTATGCTGCGGCTGCCGGGGCGAGCACGACCTGGTGCCCCATGCGCTCAAGCCTCTTCACTGGGCAACGTTTCAGACCCTCGGCATTGATTCGGTCAAAACAGTCTGCACCCAGGTCTTCGTAGGGGCGGTCGGTCGTGAGCAGGTAATAGGCGATGAGTAGGATGTTGTGCGCGACTGCGATGATGGCGCGTTTGGCTCCTCGCCGGGCGGCCAGCGGACGGTAGCGAGCCGCGAGGTATCTGGCTTTGGTAAGGGACGCGGCCCAAGATGCCTGACTGAGGGTGCGCCGCAACCAGAGGCTGCCTTTCCGGATCTTCCCGCTCTTCCTTTTGCCAGCACTCTCGTTGTTCCCTGGACATAACCCCGCCCAGGAGGCCATGTGCTGGGCGGATGGGAATTGTTCCATTCGAGCCCCGGTCTCTGCGACCAGACTCCCGGCCCTCACCACCGCCAAGTGCGTGACCCGCATCGCTAGCAGCCAGTCCAGAAGCTGCAAAAGATCCCCGGTCATGGTTCCGAATCGCGTCAGCTCCTTGTGCCGCCGACCCATGGGCTCGGCAACCAGCACGCAGGCCGAGACACTGTCTTTGTGAACGTCCAAACCACAGCAGCGCCGATAAATCACGTCCATATGCCCTCCCCACCGCTGGCGGGCGAGGATGCCGAAAAAGTGCAAATCTCCCTCGCGTGCTCCCCTGATGGGGGCGACAATTCGTTGTTCTGTGCGGCTTCCGGGTTAAACTGCCCCTCAGGCTCCTGCGCTCCACGTCAGACCAACCTCGATCGCCCGCCCGGCGCACCCACTCTACGCACGTCCAAGCCCATTTTCATCCTTCGTTGTGAGCCTACGGCTCATGAACAACTGCCCCCAATTGTTGTGCCACTTTCTAAGTTAGTCCGCCCATTGCCAAGTTCGAGGTTCGCCGGGGCGTTTTGGGGCTGAAGCCTCAGTGCTAGTTGGGCCCCTCGCACTTCCTCGTTCTGGCCATTCTGCAGCGAATGGGGTGCTCGCGAGGGGTTACGGCGCTGGCACTTCCACTGCTGCGCCTTTGTACGACACGGTTGCGTCAATAGCCTTTTCTTGCGGGACGCCGACCCCTTTCCCCTCACGTACCCAGACCACGTGAAACTCACGTTCCTTCGGCATTCCCGGGTACGAGCCCCTGCGCGCTCCCACCGTGAGTATTCCCTTTGCCTCGTTCCAGGTGATGGGAATCTCCGCATACTCGCCTGTCTCGTAGTTATAACCATCGCCCGCGTCCTCATACAGGGCGAAAGTGCCGTCCTTGCCGCGGTAGACTCGCAGTTCCATCGGCGAGGCCTGTGACTCCATTGCGTACTTGATCTCGGGCCCCATCGGCAAAATCGTCCCTGCCTTGATGAACATTGGCATCGTGTCGAGAGGAGCATTTGCGTCGATTGTCTGACCGCCCGGGACCAGCCGCCCCGTCCAGAAGTCGTACCAGTCACCTCCGGCGGGCAAGTAAACCTTCCGACTCGTAGTGCCGGGAGTCGCCACCGGATTCACGAGCATCGCCCGGCCGAACATGAATTGATCTGAGACTTTGACCGCCTGTGGGTCGGTTCGGAAATCCATCACCAAGGGGCGCATCATGGTGTCGCGGGCAGTCGTCACTTGCCATGCGACCGTATAGATGTAAGGCAGTAGGCGGTAGCGAAGCCGATCGAACTTCACGAGAGTTGCCTCCGTCTCGGGGCCAAACCGCCACATTTCTTTCGAGTCCCCTGTGCCATGAACGCGGAACATTGGGCAGAAGGTGCCGAATTGGAACCAGCGGGTGAACAGCTCACGATACTTCGGATCGTCCACCGACCCGCCAAAAAAGCCACCGATGTCCGTGTTCCAGTACGGAATCCCACTGAGGGAGAAATTCAAACCCGCCGATAGTTGTTTCCGGAATGTGGCCCAATCACCACGGATATCTCCCGACCAGCAAACGGCGGCATTCCGCTGCTGGCCGGAATAGGCGGAGCGCGTGAGGATAAACACGCGCTTCGCGGACGACTCAGCTCTCTGCCCCTGGTATACGGCAGTAGTCGTCATCAAGGGGTAGGCATTCGCCACCAGCGCCCCGCTCCCGTCAGCGGTCCTGAGGTCACGGATTTCTCCCCATTTGCCGCCGAGTTCCGGCTCCGTCGCGTCGAGCCACCAGCCATCGATCCCGATTTTGAACAGCGTATCCGAGATCTGCTGCCAGTAGATCTGACGGGCCTTGGCGTTGAAGGCGTCGTACCACTTGCCCTTTCCTTCAGGGAATACGTTCGGGAAGACCGGGGCGAAGAGTCCGTTGACCGCCTCGAGTTGCTTGTAGTGCTCGCTGCCCGCCTCGAACCTAGGCCAAACCGAGATGATAAGGTGGAAATTGTTTTCGTGGAGCTGCTTGACCATGCCCGCCGGGTCGGGGTATCGGCTCGGGTCAAAAACATGCGAACCCCACGGCGCGGGCGACCAGTATTGCCAGTCTTGGATGATGCCGTCGATGGGTATTTGGAGTCGGCGATATTCGTCCGCGACACCGAGCAACTCCTCCTGGGTTTTGTAGCGCTCGCGGCACTGCCAGAACCCAAAGGCCCACTTGCCAAACATCGGCGCGTCCCCTGTTAGCTGCCGGTAGTCGGCCACGACTTCGTCTATGCTGGGCCCCGCCAGGAAGTAGTAGTCAATGGCCCGGCCGGCTTCCGACATCCAGGCCAGCACGTTCTCTTTTCCGGTGATGCCAACCTCGACATCCGTAATCGCGGGGTTGTCCCACAGCACGCCGTATCCACGGCTAGAAATCAAAACGGGAATGGCGATATTCGTGTTCGATTGCATCAAATGGACGGTGGTTCCCCGATAGTCCCACGCACCGGTCTGGTGTTGTCCGAGGCCGAAGATGGATTGACTGGGTGCAAGGTTGAATTCCTGGCGCACCTGATACGCGGTCAGATTCTTGACCGGGGTCGGCCCAAAGCTCTTCCCGCCCCCATCTACTTCAGCCAGGTAGGGGCTCCCTGAGCGGTCATAGAAAGTGACCGCGCCTGTCTTTCGGTCGACGCGCGCTTGGATCGCGTCGGTCGCCAAGCCAAAGTCATTGGATGTTTCCTTGTAAGTCCAGCGGACTGTGGCGGGCTTGGCGATGACGCTCAGGCTTTTCAATTCGGGGAGCGTTGTGCCGGGCGCACACACCACGCGAATAATCCGGTCAGAGTAGACCTGCAATTTCATGACTGTCTCTGCAAACCGGAATGTAACGCCGTCTGCTTCCTTTCGAGCAGTCGGCGCCGGCACCTCAGCGGCAGCCGCGAAGCGCGGTACAAAGGTCGCCAAACTCAGCGTGCAGAAGATCAGGGCTACAGACGTTCTTGAAATGCGCACCATAAAGGGACTCTCCTTCGCTTTTGTATTGAGGTTGGGAGCCAAGTCGGCCACCGAGCCGACGTGGTCTCTGCCTTGTTGATCTCTGCATCAATAGGCGCGAGACCGCGGGCGCGTTCATTGCAACAGTGTCACGCCGCACTCCTCACTGGGTTACGGAGGAGCATCGCCAGGAACGCGGCAGATCGGAATGCCCGAGGGGTGTACATAAGTGCAGGGCTAAGGACGCTGCCTTCGCCCAGGTCTGAGTTCATTCTTGCGCGGCCTCATCCCAGTGCAAGTGCGTGATCTGGCAGTCGCCTTTCTCGTGCGCATATGTCTGCCCATTATCAAGGAACCGAACACCTTGCCCCACCTGCGAGATCCACCTCGTTCTGCTCATCAAATCCTGGCGAAACCGTCGTCTTCGAGGGGTTACCCCAGACCAGACCATACCCCTTGTTTGTCACCAAGAAAGGAACGCAGAAGCTTCGCCCGTACTCCGCCTGATAATCCGTTCAGCACTCGACCTGGTGCCCCCGGCGGTCGAGATAAGCCTCCTGGTTCTGTCCCAGCCCGTAGTAGTGTTCACCGTCGGACGAAGAGAACGTGGCGCCCACCCGATAGAACTGCGGATCTTCTGGCCGACGGTCATAGTTGAGCGGACGATCACTGTCCTTGCTCTCAACGCAGTTCATTTCAAATCGGGAGAAGTGATGGAAAAGGGGTGGTCACAAGAAGAGCTAAACCCCTACCCATCACTTCTCCCAGAGGTGCGCTTAGCTTAGAAAACGGCGCGTATGTGGAATTGGAGACTGCGCGCAGGTAATTGATTCGTCGAATGCCCAAATTGGCCCGACGACAAATCGGAGTTCACACCGGTCAGATTAACGCGATTGAACAGATTGAAGACCTCTCCTCTTGCCTCAAGACTCAACTTTTCCTGGTGGAACCAGGGAACAGAGAAGAATTTCTCAAAGGTGAAGTTGAGGTTGTTATATCCAGGCTGGTCGAATGTGTTTCGACCGAGGTTGCCTTCCTCTCCCAGGGCTGGTACCGGAAAATCAGACGCAGCAAACAGTCCGGTTAGAAAGTCTTTCTTCGATTTACCGCTCAGATGGTTACCGAAACTCGGCGCGTTCGGAACATCCCAGTTATAACCGTCCGCATTGTAGTCGCCGCCGATGTTGCCGATGACGTTACCGCTAGTGTCATAGACAGGGGCAAAAGGCTGGGACGTGTAGACCGTGAAGGGCAGCCCTGACTGTAATACCCACACGCCGGCAAACTGCCATCCGCCCAGAACGTTTCTCGCTAATTGAGACTTCCACGGGTTTGGCACCGTCCAAGTGCCATCGACCGAGAATTGCTGTCGTATGTCAAAGTCGGCCCGGCCACGCTGTGCCCCAAGATTGCCATTCCGGATGATGGGAGTGGTTGTTGTGATCGATCCACTATCCAACGAACCCGACCAACTGAAATCATCCAGCGCCTTCCCATAGGTGTAGACGCCACGTAACGCCAGCCCCTTGGAAGTGCGGCGCGTTAGCGAGACAGAGCCATAGTTGCCTATAGAGTTGGCGTCGGTTGTGCCGTACCCAATTGTGCCAAAATTCGGATTGAGGCGCTTCAATGTCCCCTTGTTGACAATTAAGTCTCCGGCGAAGCGGTTAATATCCGAAGTCCAATTCAGCACCGGCAGGTGATGTCCAGCGGACCCAGAATAATTCACATCGAGAAGGAGATTGCCTTGCAATTGCCGCTGTAGGCTCAGGCTCCAGCCATAGATCTGGCCCATTGTACTCTTGGGTGAGTATCCGTAGGCAGCCGCCCTATTAAGAACACCATTGATGAGGATCCCACCGCTCGAGTTAACGGAAACGTTGCTTGTGTCCACCACGGGGCAGGCTTCGTCAAAGCCCACGGGAGGGCTGCAAAGCTGGAATACTGGTGTCTGCCCCTGATACACGCTGACTGACGGCTGAAAAACAAGGGGAGGATTGGCCGTCTGGGCAGTCATCTGGACGAATGGCGGTTGATCCGCGAACATGCCAAACCCCCCACGTAATGCAGTCTTGCCGTTTCCGAAGATATCCCAGGCAAAGCCGAGGCGTGGCGTTATGTACCACGGATTATGGTCTACGAAGTAATTATGCGGCGTAACCTCAACGGAACCGTTGGCGATCTGTTCATCATACGTCGCACCTTGTCCAAATACGAAGTTGGTCAACTTTGGACTAATGACTGCGAAGAGATGCGCCGTTGCGTCGTAACGGAGACCGAGATTCAAGGTAAATCCGGGCTTAACCTTCCAGTCGTCCTGGAAATAGAAACCTGTGTACAGGACGCGGCGGGCAAACCCCCAACTTGCCTGACGGTGCGTTGCAAGGTCAACTGGCGTCCCCGTTTCCGAGGTTGCCATGTCCTGAACAAAGTCGAGCAGATTGTTGAAGTTGTAGGTTGGACGACCACCAGCACCGCCTTGCTGTCTATCGGCCTCTCGAATATTGAACTGCTCAAACCCAAACCTGAGTGTGTGTGTTTTCACCATCTTCGTCATGACATCACGCCAATTGACCGTGGTCTGCGTGTAGCTTCCTGGTGCCCAACCACCAAATCCCTGCAATCCAACCACGTTGATATAAGGGAAGGCCTCATTCGTGGGTCCGTACATATTCGCACCATACGGACGAATCATGTTCACGCCTGCTTCGTTCACGAGGGTAGGGGAAAAGGTGTGTGTCCAATCGAGGCTGGCAAAGGTGGTCGAATACTTCAGCGGGAAGTTCAGCGCAGGTCGCGCATTTCCGGCGACTGAACTGAGATAGGTGCGCATTCCCGTGCCGTAGACGCGATCCTTGGGAGTTAGATAGCTGTCAATTCGGGCAAACCACTGGTATCCGTTGTTGGGAACGGAATAGCTAATATTCGCGGTGCCCACCGCATTCAAAGTGGCAGGGATATTCGCCGGTGGCGCGTAGTATCCCGGGTTCAGGCTTTCGAGTTGGCTAACCGTCAGAAAGCCGGTGCTTGGGGGGTGCTGGGGCAGAGCCTCCTGAAGGATCGAAGTTGCTATTGTGTTGGGTAAGTTAGCCTTGGCCCAGTCAACGAAATCCGGTGTCTCGACTGTCGCTGAGTAGGAGCTAACGGTACTGGAACGGAGCACATCGATAGAACCAAAATAAAACAGCTTGCCCTTCTTAATCGGCCCCCCCAGAGCGGCGCTGTACTCGTTGCGCTTGAACGTCGGAACCGTAGATTCAAATTCGGTTCGCGCGGACAGCGAGTTATTCAGGAAATAGTAATCGAAAGCTCCATGTAGATCGTTCGACCCTGACTTGGTGAAAACTTGCACAGTCGCGCCGCCATTTCTTCCTTTTTGGGCATCAAAATTGTTTGTCAAGACGTTCATGGATTGCACCATCTCGGGGTTGTGGGAA
>JAIQEZ010000095.1 GCA_020073545.1 Terriglobia bacterium
TTCAGCACCTTGCGCACCTTCGCCACGGGGATTTCCATCCGCTTGGCGATTTCTTCCGAGGTCGGCTCGCGCCCGTACTCCTGCACGAGCTGGCGCGAGGTGCGGATCAGCTTGTTGATCGTCTCGATCATGTGCACCGGGATGCGGATGGTGCGCGCCTGGTCGGCGATGGCGCGGGTGATCGCCTGCCGGATCCACCACGTGGCGTAAGTGGAAAACTTGTAGCCGCGGCGGTATTCGAACTTGTCCACGGCCTTCATCAACCCGATATTGCCTTCCTGGATGAGATCCAGAAACTGCAGGCCACGATTCGTGTACTTCTTGGCGATCGATACCACCAGGCGCAGGTTCGCCTCAATCAGTTCACGTTTGGCGGCTTCCGCCTGCTCTTCGCCGATGATAATGTTCTGGTAGCTGCGGCGCAGCTCCACGGCCGTCGCCTGGATGCGGATCTCGAACTCGCCCAGGTTCAACCGCGCTTGCCGCAGCTCTTTGCGCAGATCGCGGTTGCCGTTCGCGCGCGTCGCCTCCACGCGCTTTTCCAGCCGGTTCGCTTCGCGCTCCAGCGGCCGCATCTCCTCTACGGCCTGGCGGATCGCGCCGATCAGCACCTTGCGCTCCGTGTGCGTGAACTGGATGGAGCGCACCAACTGCGAAACCAGGATGCGGTGCTCGGCCACCGCCCAACTGTAACGCCGGAAATCACGCGGCCGCTTGCTGCGCGGGATCGTGTCGCGTTTGGCGCGCAACTGCCCGAGCTTCTTCCAAAGGCGCTCAATCTCTTCGATAGTGCTGATGACCTCCCCCAGCCGCTCGGCGACCCGGTCTTCGGTCAGCTCGTCGTCATCAAACACCACCACTTCTTTGACGGACCTCTTCCCCGCCTTGAGCTGCCCGGCCAGTTCAAACAGCACCTGGATGACTAGGGGAGAACGTGAAAGCGTCTTCAGAACCTTCATTTGGCCGCGCTCGATGCGCTTGGCGATTTCGACTTCGCCCTCGCGCGTCAGCAGCGGCACCGTGCCCATTTCCCGGAGGTACATCCGCACCGGATCGTTGGTCTTGTCGAGCGCTCCGGGCGTCAGGTCCAGTTCCACGTCTTCGCCGGCCTCGTCGGGCTTATCGAGCGCCAGGCCGTCCGCAGACTTGGCCCGCGGCGAGTCCACAACCTCAATTCCCTCGTTATCGAACATGGAAAGAAGATCGCTCAGATCTTCCGCCGAGTGCACATCGGAGGGCAGAAGGTCGTTGACCTCGTCATAAAGCAGGTACCCCTTCTCTTTCCCCAGGATGATCAGTTTATTAACTTGGTCGAACTTGTCGTCAAACGCCAAAGCTGTGGCCTCCCTGCGGGCAGCAAGCTACACCACGGTTCGATGCGGAGAAATGAAAATAGCCGACACACCACCTCCGCCTCGGCGGTGCCACCTCCGGCAACCCTGAAGCAAGTTTGTGATAAGCCGCCAATCTCCTACGGCTCCAGTAGATTGGATGTAATATACATCACTTCGTTTGTCCCTGCGCGGATTTTTCTAGGGGGTGACTGAACTTTCGTAACTCTTTGTCCAGATTGGACTTGGCCCGTTGCAGATCTGCCAGTCGGGCGGGATCCTGCGCGTGCGCGGCAGCTTCAATGTCCCGAAGCAGCTTGTCTCGCTCCCGTTGCACTCGTTGCAGTTGCAGTGCCCGCAGGTAGCCTCGGGCTTGCTCCAGGTTCGGCGGATCGCCCGGCCAGAACAAGGCATCGTACGCAAGGCGCCGCTCCGGTGGGTCGAGGAGCTCTTCTGCTTCCGTGATCTGCAGCTTCTCACCGCGCCGGCGGGCTTCCAACATCCGCGTGAAGATGCCTTCCCCGAACAGTCCGGCCACGGCGCCGCTTTCCACGAGTTCCGGCAGCAGGGCGTCCGCCACCTCTTCGCTTTCCAGGCAGGCGCGCAACAACTGCTTCAGGGCGTGGTTGGCGTCCGCCGACACGTCTTCGCGCACGCGCACTTCCCCGCGCCCTTCGCCCGCCGCGCGCCGCAATTCGTCGCGCAGCAGGCGCTCGTCCAGCCGCAGGCGCTCCGCCAGGCGGCCGGCCAGCTCGGCACGCAGCATGGGGTTCGGGACTTTGACGAGATACGGCAGAACGGCGTTGGCCGCCGCCACCTTGCCTTCCGGCGTGCCCACGTCGTGCGTCGTCACGGCGCGCTCCGTCAAGTAATCGAGATAGGTCGGTGCCTTGGCCAGCAGTTCGCGGTACCCCGCCGCTCCCTGCTTGCGGATGAACGCGTCGGGGTCAAGTCCGCCGGGCAGCGCCAGCACCTTGGCTTCAAATCCCCCCTCGAGGAGCAGCACCAGCGAGCGCTCCGTCGCCGCCATTCCCGCCGAGTCCGGGTCGTAATTCACTACCACGCGCCGCGAGTAGCGGGCGAGCAACCGAATCTGTCCCTCCGTCAGACTCGTGCCGCACGACGCGACAACATTCTCGACGCCACTCGCGGCCACCGTGATGCAGTCCATGTAACCCTCGACCAAAATCGCGTAGTCGAGCTTGCGGATAGCCTGCCCGGCGCGGTCCAGGTGATAAAGCAGGCGGCTCTTGGTGTAGATAGCCGTCTCGGGCGAGTTCAGGTATTTCGGCTGTTCGTCGCCCAGCGCCCGGCCCGCGAACGCCACCACTTTGCCGCTCTCGTTGGCGATGGGGAAAATGATCCGCCGCCGGAAGCGATCGTAGGGCCGCTGGCGCTCCGCGTCGAAGAGGACCAAGCCGCTCTTGTCGAGCACGGACGCTTCAAAACCCGCGCCGGTGAGATGCCGCGTGAGGCCCTGACCGTCCCCGGGCGCGTAGCCCAGGCGGAAGCGGCCGACCACTTCATCCGTCATGCCGCGATCGGCCAGGTAGGCGCGCGCCAGACGGCCTTCGATCGTTCCTCCAAGCTGGGCGGCGAAAAACTTGGCGGCGATTTCGTGGATTTTCAGAAGCGCTGCGCGCAGCTTGCTGTTCGCGTCGTAGGTCTCATCGCCTGCCGTCTCGGCCAGATGCACGCCCACCTTCTCCGCTACGCGCCGCAGCGCTTCGGGGAACGGCAGGTTTTCGATCAGCATAACGAACTTGAAGACATCGCCCCCCACGCCGCAGCCGAAACAGTGGAAGATCTGTTTCACCGGGTGCACTGCAAAGGACGGGGTTTTCTCCTGATGGAACGGGCACAGCCCCATGTAGTTGGCGCCCGCTTTGCGCAGCTTGACGTAGTCGCCCACGATCTTGACGATGTCAGCCGCCGTGCGGACTTGATCGATCTGGCTCATTTAGGTATCAGGTGTCAGGTCCCAGGTTGCAGGTCACAGGTTATAGGTTACAGGTGCTCGGGGGTAGGGAAATTGTGAATATGGAAGTGTGAAAAGCAGCGCAATTCATCCTTTACCTTTCACCCTTCAGCCTTCACGATTCAAAATCCCCCTAACCCCTAGCACCTGGCACCTGACAGTTACGGCAGCAGCACGATGTTCGAGGAGGGCTTCTGGAATTCCTCCTCCGGGAACAGCGCGCGCAAGAAGTCGAGGTAGGCACGGCCCTTGGGCCGGCCGTTCGTGCGCGTGGCGCCAAGCCGGGTGAGGAAAATCAGCGCGTCACGAATGTTGCCGTCTCGCGTGGTGGTCATGCCTGTGCGCTGCGCCTCGTCCTTCTTGAAGTCCGCGAGGGCCGCCTTCAGCCCCTCGTAGATGCCGCGCTGCAGCGGGTGGACCGGAGGGTTCTCATAGTAGATTCCACTCGCCAGCGTGCGGTAACCTTCCGCCAAGGTCTGGAGCGCCGCAAGCACGTCCGCATCCACCGCCTCGCGATGGCCGGCGGCAAACTCGCAGATCGCGTAGTTGAGCTTGCCGAGCATCCCCCCGTGCTCCCGCGCGAAATCCGGCGGTATCTTCACCTCCGCGAAGGGCAGCTTCGACCAGTCGATTTCCCGCCGCGCCGCGTCGTACTCGCGGCTGGCAACCAGATAAGGGCAGTCGCGGGGACAGTCGATGGTTACCTCGCGCTCCGTGCCACAGCAAACCGTGCAGATGCTCTGCGCACGCGCCGGGCACTGCCGCTTCGCCTTACGTTTTTCGCAAATCAGACACGCCAAAGTTCACTCCTGCTCCCGCCGCAGCGAATCTCCCCTGCCCCTGTGCCGGGTCGCCACGGCCGAAGATCCGCCGATCCTAACGGCGGACGACTCCCCACCGCCGCCAGACTTCGCGAATTGTGAAGGACAACGACGACCGGTTGCGGCCAGTGCAAATTGAAAACCTCATTATGCCACATTTCTCGCAGGGGGGTTTCCGAAGCCGGTGCTGGTAGGTACGGCCAATCCGGTCTTCGATTTGCCGTGGGCTCGCCAAGATCGAAGACCCTCCGCAGCGAGGAAGGCTCCAGCCGGCGATACCCGCTGTCATTGTGAGCTCGTTCCCTGTCATCCTGAGGCGAAGCCGAAGGATCCTTGTCATTTTACTCAGGGTAAAACTCCGCGAAAGACCCCCGCAGAAGATGAAAGAAGCTCTTTTTGTTAGACGAGCGAACTTCCCAGATCCATCGCCCGCAAGGCGAGGCTCAGGATGACAGCGTGAGCAGCCGCAGGATGACAGTAAGGGCGATCAGGGTGACAGGCAAGGAAGGAGCCTTTGATATGAAAAACCCCGCCCGCCGTGAAGATCGGCGGAACTTGGGCCGTGCGCGAGCGTGAGCCTGCTTGCCGGCAGGCGGGCCCTGGGAACCCCTCCGGTCACAGCAGTCTTCACTTGGACTGCGGCTCACGCGGAGGGAGAGCTTTGCGGATGGCGTCCAGCACGCCATTGACGAACTCGACCGATTCCTCTCCGGAAAAGCGGCGGGCGATTTCCAGCGCTTCGTTGATTACCACGGAGGGAGACGTCTCAGGATGGTGCAAGAGCTCGCAGAGGGCAACACGCAGGATGTTACGGTCAACGGCCGCCATGCGCTCCAGGCGCCAGTTTTCGGCGCGCTCGCGAACCAGCCGGTCAAGGCGATCGATGTCGTTGACGGCTGCCTGGAAAAGGTCCCGCGCGAAGCCTTCCACTTCGCTGTCGGCCCTTCGGTCGAGGAAAAAAGTGGAGCCCACTTGCTCGGGCGGGTTGCCCCCCAGTTCCCACTGATAGAGCATTTGCATTGCGTACTCGCGAGATTTTCTTCGTGAAGCCATTTACTCAAAACAGATAGGTCGTAGGTGGCATGGAATAGGTGGGGCGTCTAATCTCGACAATTGACGTCTAGCGCCCTGGGCTACGATCTTGCGCCCCTGCCGGGGCTGTGCAACGGCCGCCCGCAAGGGGAATACTCTATTAGCTAACTTCTGACTCACAACACTACCCTCGACCTACCACCTACCACCTGCTTCTCACTTCCCGACAAACTTCGCGGGCCGTTTTTCCAGGAAGGCGCGCGTGCCTTCTTTCATGTCCGCGGTCGTGCAGCAGAGGCCAAACAGGGTCGCCTCAAGGAACTGGCCTTCGGCTTCGGACATCTCCATGCCGTGGTTGACCGCCTCCAGCGCGAACTTCACAGCGAGCGGGGCGTTGGCGATGATCTTCTGTGCCAGCTGTTCCGCCGCCGCCAGCAGTTCCGGGGCGGGCACAACCTGGTTCACCAATCCGACACGGTGTGCCTCCTGCGCGGTCACGGGCTCACCGGTCAGAATCATTTCCAAGGCTCTGCATTTTCCCACTAGGCGCGGCAGGCGCTGCGTCCCCGCATAACCGGGAATGAGTCCCAGCTTCACCTCCGGCTGCCCCAGGCGGGCGTTTTCTGCAGCGACGCGCAGCGCGCACGCCATAGCTAGTTCGCAGCCGCCACCCAGAGCATAGCCGTTAATGGCCGCAATCACCGGCTTGCCAAGGTTCTCGATCAAATCCAGCACCTTCTGGCCGCGCCGGGAAGTTTCCTTGCCTTCCACCGGTGTTTGCGCGGCCAACTCGTTGATGTCGGCACCCGCCACGAACGCCTTCTCGCCCGCTCCCGTGAGAATCACCACGCGCACTTCGTCATCCTTTTGGAGATTCTGAAAGCAGTCGAACAATTCCTCCATCACCGTGCGGTTCAAAGCGTTCAGCTTCTCGGGCCGATGGATGGTAACGTAGCCGATGGCGTTGCGTTTTTCGTACAGCAGCGTTTCGTAAGCCATACGGCGAAACTCCTCGAATCCGGCTATTTGTTATTCCCCTTTTGAGCGCCAGGCCTTCCGTGCTGGCAACGGTCAGCGCCAATCCGGCTGACCCGAAGTTCGCCGTCCGCGATCCTCAACGCCGGATCCCGAGATGCAACAGGACGGTCTTTTCTCCAGACTGCATGTCGGCGGGCGATAGTGCATCCAGGCGATCGCGCAGGCGCTCTTCTGATCCCGTGGGGATCATAATTCTAGGGTGAAATCAGCCGGTGAACTTGGAAATCAAAACGCGTTTCCCGCCTTTTTTGCGCGCGCGGTCCAGCGATGCTTCCAGCCGGTTGATCACCTCGGTGACTCCATCCACCGCTTCGAAAGTTGGTCCCGGCGGGACATCGCATACCGCCGCGCAGAAAATGGGTACCTCCCCGCCATTCACCGGGACCTGTGCAAGTGCGCGCTTGACTTTCTCCACCGCGAGCCCCGCCTGCGACAAGGCTGTGTCCGGAAACACGACGACAATCGAAAGGGGGCTATAGCGAATGGAAATATCATTCTGGCGCAGCGCGGGGATCAAGATCTTGCTCACCTGCTGCACGAAGCGTTGCACGCCCGCGTCGCCCAACAGCTTCATCAGCGCGCGGGGATTCTCCGGCTCGAGCAGGCAAACCGAAAGCGGCTGGGCCTGGTCCTTGGAGCGCTGCGCTTCGGAGAGCAGGCAGTCCAGATACGAACTGCGGGGTAGTAGGCCCGTCTCGGGATCGGTGCCCGCCAGCGAGCGCACGAGCCGCCGCAGCTTGGTGTTGTTTATGGCGATGACCACCTGGGTCGCAATGGCTCTCAGCAGCAGGCTTTCGCCTGGCGACCAGGCACGCGGCGCGTCGCATTGCTCCAAGAGCAGCAGCCCTACGACTTCGTCCTTGTCGATGAGCGGCAGCGCCAACAGGGAGCGGATCCCCAGTTTTTGAATCTCGCCGGCGACGGCGGAGAGCAAAGGAGCGTGCACGGCGTCGTCAACGGCCCAGCCATCCCGGCTGGTGACGACCTGGGTCACAAGAAAAGCACAGAGCTTCAGCGCCGCGGCCGAATCGGAGCGCGAAACCAGCGGCGAACAATGTTCGGCCGTAAGCACGGGAGGTCGGTCGGGTGTTCCCAGTGCGCCCCAACAACGGCTGGCATTCAGAGTGCGGCCGATTTCGTTAACCGCGACCTGCAGCACTCCTTGGGGAGTTGATTCGCGATAAATATTGGCGGTGATCTCAGAGACCTTCCTCAAGTCCTCGAGAGATTGGAATGACGCGGCGGCTGAGGCTGCGGCCTCGGTCCGGGGAGCTGACGCTGCGCTCGCCGCGGCAACAGGCGCTTTGAACTTTGGTGTGTATTCCGCCGCTTCGTAAAGTTCTCGCAGTCGTTCGTTCTTTTCCTCCGCGCCGGGGAAGAGGCGGTCGATCTTCTCCAGTGTTTCCTGGAGTCTGGCGGAGAGCTGATACTGGCTGTACATCTCGCCTTCGACGATGAGCTCCTCCAAGGATTCTGCCTTTTCGGCCGCCTCGGCAGTGCCTGCGTGGCCCAGGGTCGGCGACGTCCGCACCGTGGAAGGCGGTTGCAGGCGCGTCAGGATGTTTTTGTACCAGATCGGGTCGATGTGTCCTTCCAGGCTCAGCAGTCGATCATGGTGACCTTCGCCATAAGGATCGACGTCCAGGATTCGGTCCAGCGTGTCCGCAGCCTCTTGGTATTTCTCGCTTGCCAGGTAAAGGTTGAACAGGCGCGTGAGCGAACGCCGCAACCCGTCCTCCTTGTTCATTTCGTTGTACAGGTTGCTGAGGGTCTGCAAGACTTCCAGGTTCGACTCGTCGGATTCGTAAACCCTCTCCATGATTCTCAGGAACTCATTCCCCTTGCCCTGCTGAAAGAGGCGCTCTTTGAGATTGTTCGCCATTCCCAGCACCTGCTGGGCCTCGCCTTTCTGAATCAGGCCTTCCATGAGTTTCAGGATCAAGTCCACGCGCTCCGGCTTAGCCTGGTAGAGCTTCCAGCAGAGTGGGCGCGCCGTGGCGTAGTCTTCCACGCCCAGGTAAGCACAGCCGGCCAACTCCAGCACTTCCAGGTCTTCGGGCTTCTTCTCCAGCACCGGCCCAACCAGCGCCACCGCTTCGGCGGCCTGCCCCCGCTTCAAATACAGTTCCGCAGCGGCAATGCCAGCGGCCTCATCCGAGGGATCGATCTCATGCGCCTGCTCGACGAACTTTTCCCAGCGGCTTTCGTCTCCAGCCCGACGCGCGAGTTGCGCAGCCCGCAGGAAGGCCGGCGCGGCAACGGCGGTCTCGCGCGACAGGCTGGCCAGTTCGCCCAGTTCCCGGTGTTCCTCCAGGTTGTTGGGATCGAGCTTGACGATGTGGCTCAAGCACTCGATCGCCAGGGCGCTGGTCCCAAGTTTGCGGTAGTGTCCCAGCGCCTCGCGGTACGTCTCGAGCGCCTCGTTGGTCTTCTGGCTTTTTTCGAGCAGTCCCGCCAGTTTCGCCAGCGTCGCCACCTCTTGCGGCGAGTGCTTCAAGATTCTTCTGCAGGTGGCGACGGCCTTGGTGACGTCACCCCGCTTGATGTAGAAATCCGCCAGTTCCGACTGATAGCGCAGTCCGTCGGCGGTACGGTTCAGTTTCAGGCTGAGGTCGCCCAGGTTGACGAGCGCTTCCTCGTCGTTGGGCTCGTATCGAAGGATTTCCTGGTAGGTCTCCAGGGCAGCCTCGAACTTGTGCCGCTGGAGATACTTGGCGGCTTTGTCATAGAGCTTATCGATGTCGGGCATAGCAACGTGCGGAGGCTTTTCCGCCTCGGGCGGAACTGCGTGCTCGAGTTCCAGTTTGACAGGATAGCTCCCTTTTGCTAGATTTTCAAAGGGTTCGGAAAAGTCTCGCGGTTGGCAAGGGCCTGCTCCCACCACTCGCACCACGCGGTGAATCTCTCCTTGGTTCGCATTCTACGCGGAACCGGCGAAACGATGGTTTCATGACCGAGGCTCGCTTCATCCGGAACTTCTCGATCGTCGCCCACATCGATCATGGTAAGTCCACGCTGGCCGACCGCCTGCTTGAGCTTACCGGGGCGCTTTCCAAGCGCGAGATGGCCGACCAGGTTCTCGATTCTATGGACCTGGAGCGTGAGCGAGGCATCACCATCAAAGCGCACTCGGTTCGCCTCCTTTACAGCGCCCGCGACGGAAACGAATACCGCTTGAACCTGATCGATACGCCCGGCCACGTGGATTTCTCTTACGAAGTCTCGCGCAGCCTCTCCGCCTGCGAGGGCGCGTTGTTGGTGATCGACGCCTCGCAGGGCGTCGAAGCGCAGACGCTCGCCAATGCGCAGCTCGCGCTGAACAACAAGCTGGCCATCGTCCCCGTCATCAACAAGATCGATTTGCCGGGCGCCGACATCGCCGCCACCCGCCAGCAGATCGAGCACGCGCTGGCGCTCGACCCAAGCGAAGCCCTGTTGATCAGTGCCAAGCAGGGCACCGGGGTCGAAGAGGTTCTCGAGGCCATCGTGGCGCGCATCCCACCCCCGCAAGGTTCGCCGGACGAGCCCCTGCAAGCCCTGATTTTTGACTCCTGGTTCGATAACTATCGCGGCGTCGTCGTGCTGGTGCGAGTAGTTCAGGGCGCCATGGCCGTCGGCATGCGCTTGCGCCTGTGGTCAAACCATCAGGTCTATAACGTGGAAGAGCTCGGCGTGCTTACACCCAAGCCGGTACGCGTCGAGCGCCTCGAAGCCGGCGAGGTGGGTTTCATGATCGCCAACATCAAGCGCATCTCCGACACGCGCATCGGCGACACCGTCACCGACGACGCACGCCCCGCCACCACGCCGCTGCCGGGTTTTGAAGAAATAAAACCCCTGGTCTTCGCCGGGCTCTATGCCGTTGACGCCAGCGGCTACGAGCCGCTGCGCGACGCGCTCGAAAAGCTGCGGCTGAACGATTCCTCTTTCTTCTACGAGCCCGAGAATTCCCAGGCCCTCGGCTTCGGGTTCCGTTGCGGCTTCCTGGGCTTGCTGCACATGGAGATCGTGCAGGAGCGCCTGGAGCGTGAGTTCGACCTCGACCTCATCAGCACGGCGCCAAGCGTCCGCTATCGCGTCAC
This sequence comes from Terriglobia bacterium, assembly GCA_020073545.1. GTDB lineage: Bacteria > Acidobacteriota > Terriglobia > UBA7540 > UBA7540 > Bog-366. The sequence goes on from JAIQEZ010000095.1 coordinate 10,283, forward strand.
CACCAAGGCGGACGAGGTTCTGGACGTTCACACGCCCACCAAGTTTCCCCCTGCGGGTGACATCGACAAAGTCGAAGAACCCATCATCACCGCGCGAATCTTCACTCAGGATGCATACCTGGGCGGCATCCTGAAGCTGCTGGAAGAAAAACGCGGTGTGCAAAAGGGCTTCGAGTACGTATCGCCGAAGCGCGTGCTGCTGACTTACGAGCTGCCGCTCAACGAAATCGTAATGGATTTCTACGACCGGCTGAAGTCCGTGTCGCGCGGTTATGCCTCGCTCGATTACCACCTCGCGGGCTTCTGGGTTTCCGATCTTGTCAAGGTGGATCTGCTCGTCGCCGGCGAGCCCGTGGACGCGCTCAGCTTCATCTGCCACCGCGACGACGCCCACTCGCGCGGCCGCGTGCTTTGTGAGAAGATGCGCAAGCTCATCCCGCGCCAGCTCTTCGAAGTGGCCCTGCAAGCTTCCATCGGCTCGCGCGTGATCGCGCGCGAAAACGTTCCGCCGATGCGCAAAAACGTGCTCGCCAAGTGTTACGGTGGGGACGTCACGCGCAAGCGCAAGCTGCTCGAAAAGCAGAAGGAAGGAAAGAAGCGCATGAAACGCGTGGGCCGCGTCGACATCCCCCAGGAAGCTTTCCTCGCCGTCCTCAAAGTCTCGGAGTAACGGCGAATCTGCCTCAGCTCCTTTTGAACTGCCTCCCGTCGTGGCCTGTCGCCTTGGCCGGGGCGATTTTGCGGCCGCCCTGCGCAGGCCGAGGTTGGGGCCGCCATTCGGGGACGAAGCGCTGGTCTGCCAAGCCCACCCGCGGTAGAATCGTCACCACATCATCCACGGAGCGACGCATGGAACTGAAAACCGTCAAGATCGAAAAGCCCGCCGACATGAATTTCATCCTCGGCCAATCACACTTCATCAAGACCGTCGAAGATCTTTACGAAGCCATCGTGCAAACCGTGCCCAACATGAAATTCGGCATCGGCTTCTGCGAATCCTCCGGTCCGGCGCTGGTCCGCTTCGCAGGGAATGATCCCAAACTCGTCGAGCTCGCGCAGAAAAACGCGTTCGCCCTTGCCTGTGGTCACGTGTTCATCATCTTCATGGAAAGCGGATTCCCCATTAACATCTTGAACACCGTGAAGAACGTTCCGGAGGTCTGCCAGATTTTTTGCGCCACCGCGAATTCCGTGGAAGTGATTGTGGCGGAATCCGAACAGGGCCGTGGCATCCTGGGCGTCATCGACGGCATGAGGACCCGCGGCGTCGAAACCGACGCCGACATCCAATTCCGCAAGGAATTCCTGCGCAAGATTGGGTACAAGCTGTAGTGGTTTTACAAGGGAGAATGACTTCTTCGCTACGACACGCGCTTTGGGTTCGCCGCATCTCGGGATGCCTCGCCGCCGTGTGGTTGGCTCTGGCGAGCCTCAACTCTTCGTTTTTCTCCAGCCCCGCGCACGCGGCTCCTGGGGTGGCATTCGGCGCACAAAGCGTCGGTTCCACACCCTCATCCGCGCGCCCGGTTCCCCCCGTTCGCCATGTCCCTGCGCAGCGGCTCCCGAGCAACTCTTCACACCCGCCTGAGGCGCAATCCCGACTGGCGGTGCGATCGAAAATCGCGCTGGTCGAGGACGCCAAGACTTCCGAAGTGCTGCTGGCGAAGAAGGCGGAGCAGGTCGTGCCGATCGCTTCCATCACCAAATTGATGACCGCAATGGTCGCGCTCGATGCCAATCTGCCGCCCGAGGACATGCTCACGATCAGCGACGAAGACTGTGATCCCGTCATGGGGACGACTTCCCGCCTGAGAGTGGGTTGGTCGCTCAGCCGCGCGGATATGCTGCACGTGGCCCTGATGTCGTCGGAGAACCGCGCGGCGGCGGCGCTCAGCCGGTATTACCCCGGCGGGCGCCCGGCTTTCATCCAGGCCATGAACGCGCGGGCGGCCGAACTCGGGATGAGCAACACGCACTTCGTCAACCCCAATGGCCTGACGAGTGAAAACGTCTCGACCGCTTTCGACCTGGTCAAACTCGTTCAAGCCGCCTATCAGTATCCACTTATTCGGGAGTATTCCACGGATCGGTATTATAACGTTCAGATCGGCAGGCGGATCCTTCCGTATGTCAACACCAACCGCTTGATTGGGCGCCCCGATTGGGACATTGAGGTGCAGAAGACCGGTTTCATCAGCGAGTCGGGCGAATGCTTGGTCATGCGGGTGAGTCTGGACGGCCGGCCCCTGATCATGATCTTCCTGGATTCCTACGGCAAACTCACCCGCTTTGCGGATGCGCGACGCGTCCGTATGCAGTTGGCCCTTGCTCAGGGCAAGTAGACCACGCGTGGTACGTCCGGCGCGGTGGAGGTTTCGTCGAATTCGTCGCGCGCAAGGCGAATACAGGTACCAGCGCGGCTGCGGTCTTACCGCCATGCACAGGTCGGCGGCCGGGCCCGCATTTGGCATCAGGCGGGGTCACAGCATCAAGACCTCGGCAGACATCAGCTCTCGGATGGACACCCTGCAAAGGATGGGGTCCAACGTGTGGTCATGGCCGCAGGGCGGGCAAACCTCATGCCGCCACGTTGCGACGTTTGGAAGTCGTAGCCCCGCAGGGGCGGGAGAATAAAGCCCAGGGCGCAAGCCCTGGGACCAAGGATCGAGAACACAGAATTCAGGCCCAGCCCCGTAAGGGCGAAAGAACATGGCGCAAACCCTTACGAACCTTCTCACTCATGTCATCTTCAGCACCAAGGACCGTCTTCCTCTGATCGCGCGAAGCTTGAAACCCGACCTGCTCGCCTACATCGGTGGCATTGTTCGTGAACTCGGGGGCAAATTGCTTGCCGCCAACGGCACAGCAGACCATGTCCATCTGCTCTTGCGCCTGCCACCGACCGCGGCCCTCGCAGATGCCCTGCGGGTTGTCAAAACGAATTCCTCCCGTTGGGTTCATGAAACGAATAAAGGTCACCGCAAATTCCGATGGCAAGCCGGCTACGCTGCCTTTAGCGTCAGTGAATCAAATGTACCTGAGGTCACGCGCTACATTGGGGCACAAGAAGGACATCACCGCCGGGTATCATTCCGGGAAGAGCTGGTGGCGTTCTTGAAGAAGCACGGAGTGGAATACGACGAGCGCTACATTTGGGAATGAAAATGTTTCTTTCGCCCCTGCGGGGCTGGGAGGAACGGTCGGGCCCCCTTTTCCCAGGGCTTGCGCCCTGGGCTGTATCCTTACACCCCCACGGGGCTGCGGCAAACCGCCCAGACGGCTGTTGACCTGTTTATTCGCAACGCTCAGCTCGGAATACTCCGCGCATCTTTGCACTAAACTACAGTTTCTTCTCCCGAACCCTGGCCCCCAGTTCGCCGCGGGCGAGGTGAATGGAAACATCAGCTCCAATCGCGACCTGCCCCGCGTCGCGAACGATTCTTCCCTCCACGTCGCGCGTGATTGAATAGCCACGCTCGAGGACCGTCAGCGGGCTGCGTTCTCTCAGCACGGCTTCAAGCTGCGCCACGCGGCTGCGTCGTTCCGTAACGACGCGCCGGAATTCGTTCTCGAATCGGCGCTCGCGTTCTGCGAGAGCGGCGCGTTTCAGCCCGAAGTGCCGGCGGAAATCGTATCGCACCACGCCCGCCGAGGCGCGCAGCCATTGCTGCCGTGCGGTGTGCAGCAGCGCTTGGATTAGCCGGTCGAGCGCAGTTACGCATTCGTCCACGCGCTGTGCCCGCTCGGCGACCCGCGTCGCGAGCGTTTGGAAGGCTTGGTGCATCCGCAGTTCGGTCAGCGCCTGCTGGGCTTCGGAGAGTTTCAGGCGCACGATCTGCACCATACGCCGTGCGCGGTTCTCGAGTTCCGTCACGAAGTCCTGTTTGCGGTGCACGACCAGTTCAGCCGCGGCCGACGGCGTCGGCGCGCGCAGGTCGGCCACGAAATCGGCAATCGTGAAATCCGTTTCGTGGCCCACGGCGGAAATAACGGGAATCTGGGAGGCGGCAATGGCCCGCGCCACAACCTCCTCATTGAACGCCCACAGGTCTTCCAGCGAGCCGCCGCCGCGCGCCACGATCATCACGTCAACCAGGGCGCGACGGTTGAAATACTCGATGCCCTCGGCGATTTCTTGTGCCGCACCCTCACCCTGGACCTTCGCAGGATAGAGCACTACATTCATGTTGCGGAAACGTCGGCGGAGAATGCGCAGAATATCGCGGATGACGGCGCCCGTGGGCGAAGTCACCACGCCAATCGCCCGCGGCAGCACGGGCAGCGGCTTTTTGCGCGCCGCGTCAAATAATCCTTCGGCCACGAGCTTCTGCTTCAATTGCTCGAAGGCGAGCTGCAGCGCACCCAGGCCCGCCGGTTCCAGGAACTCGACGTAGAGCTGATACTCGCCGCGCGCTTCGTAAACGCTCAGGCGCCCGCGGGCGATGACCGCCAACCCGTCCTGCGGTTTGAATTTCAAATAGCGCGCCTGGTTGCGAAAGCACACGGCACGCAACTGCGCTGTTTCATCTTTGAGCGTGAAATAGAGATGGCCGGAGCCGGCTGCACGGAAATTTGATACTTCGCCGGTCACCCAAACGTCGGGGAACTGCTTCTCGAGAAGGTTGCGGATTTCCAGGCTCAGTTCTGCGACGCTGTAGATTTTCTTTGCGGGCCCGAAATTGAGGATGGCTTGTTCCATAAGAGAAGTTGTCAGTTCTCAGTCCTCAGTTATCAGTCAAGCATCCCTGGGAAGGAGAACTGAGAACTGAAGACTGATGACTGAAGACTTGTTTCACCGCCGCGTCAAAAACGAAATCACCCAGAAAACCAGTGTCAATACCACGCTCAGTACCAAGCAGGTCACAATCGGGAAATACAATTGAAAGTTCTTTCCCTTATAGGCAATATCGCCGGGAAGCCGCCCCAGTCCGAAAAAAGAAAATCTCGACCCCGCCATGAAGATCAGACCCAGCGCCACCAGGATGACGCCGGCGATGACCAAAAAGCGTCCCAGTTGGAATGGAAATACGCCGTTCATGGGATTCCCAATCCATCGTCGCCGCCGGGCCCCCACTTGTCAAGCCCGCGGGTGGCGCGCGGAGCACCTGAGGGGGAGAGTGAGATGAAGCCTAGAAGTTAGACCAGGGCGATGCCCGGAAAGAAGTAGCCGATTTCGAAAGCGGCGGTTTCCGGAGCGTCGGAACCGTGCACGGCGTTGCGCTCGATGCTGGCCGCGTAGAGCTTGCGGATCGTGCCGGGCGCGGCGTTGGCGGGATTGGTGGCGCCCATCACCTCGCGCAGGCGGGCGATGACGTTCTCGCCTTCCAGTACCATCACCAGCGCGCTACCGGAACTCATGAAGCTGGTCAGGCTTTCGAAAAATCCCTTGCCGCGATGGACAGCGTAAAAGCCTTCAGCCTCTTTCTTGGAAAGGTTTACCAGACGGGCAAAAACGATCTTGAATTGGTTGGCCTCGAAGACTTTGATGATGTCGCCCGCGTGGCCAGCGGCCATCGCGTCAGGCTTAATGATGGTGAGAGTGCGCTCAATTCTCATGTCTCTCCTTGTTCGAGCACTGCGCAGTCAACAGTAAGTGATGAGCTTCCATCCCGCGGCCAGAACGGAATAACCGGTTTGGTCGTTCGCTGATCGCTGAAAGCTGAGTGCTAATGGGACAGCGCTTTCGCCATGGTTTGACCGATGAGTGCAGGACTTTCGGCGACGGCGATGCCAACCGCCTCGAGCGCCGCGATCTTATCGGCAGCGGTGCCCTTGCTGCCGGAAATTATCGCGCCGGCGTGGCCCATGCGTCGGCCAGGCGGCGCGGTGCGGCCGGCGATGAATCCCACCACGGGTTTCTTCACATGTGCCTCGATGAATGCCGCAGCTTCTTCTTCCGCCGCTCCGCCGATTTCTCCAATCAGCACGATGCCCTGCGTGTCCGGATCGTCGTTGAAGAGCCCCAGGACGTCCACAAAAGTCGTCCCAATGATCGGGTCGCCGCCGATTCCGACGCAGGTGGATTGCCCGATGCCCAGTGCTGTTAGCTGGCCCACCGCCTCGTAGGTCAGCGTGCCGCTGCGCGAAACCACACCCACGTGTCCCGGCCGATGAATATGTCCGGGCATGATGCCGATCTTACATTTACCAGGAGAGATAATGCCCGGGCAGTTTGGGCCGATGAGCCGCGTCGGTCTGTCGGCCAGGAAGCGCGCAGCGCGCACCATGTCGAGCGTGGGAATGCCTTCCGTGATGGCGACGACGAGGGGAAGGCCAGCGTCTGCGGCCTCCATGATGGCGTCCGCAGCGGATGCGGGAGGGACGAAAATGACGGAGGCGTTCGCGCCCGTCCTCGCCACGGCCTCCTGCACGGTGTTGAACACCGGCAGGCCGTCGACGCTGGTACCACCTTTCCCTGGCGTCACGCCGGCCACAACCTTGGTGCCGTAAGCAATCGCTTGCTGCGTGTGGAACGCGCCCTCACGCCCGGTGAGACCCTGAACCAGCAAGCGGGTCTTTTCATCAACTAGGATGGACATGGGATTGGTTCATCTCCGTGCCAGCGCCACCACCTTCTCCGCCGCGTCCTTCATGCCCTGTGCGACAGTGAAGTTCAGGCCTGATTCGCGCAAAATTTTCTGGCCCAGTTCGACGTTGGTGCCTTCCAGGCGCACGACGATGGGCACTCTAATCCCCAAGGTTTTCGCCGCGGCCACCACCCCCTTGGCGACGATATCGCAGCGCATGATGCCGCCGAAGATATTAATGAGAACGGTCTTTTTGGGTCTTCCCCGCTATCACGCAAGTGTCACTTTCCCAAGATTTTCAACGATACCGGGTAACAGCTCCGCCGGGATCGCAATGAAAATATCCTCGTCTTTGAGTTTCATGTACTTTCTCGCACCGGCGTCACCCAAGCTATAAATGACTTCACCGGTCAAGAAAGGAGCAGCAACGACTGCAGAGCATATCGGGGGGCCCGTTATTCCCGTAATTCTCCTCCCCGATTCGTATGCAGCTGCCTCTGCTATTTGCATCCCTTGCTTCGCATTGCAGATGAGGACAACAACGTCCGGTTCGAATGTGGCCTTGTCTAAGGGAGAAAATGAAACCACTTGAACTGTCCCGGATTCTATTCTTGGATTAGAGTTGAGAAACCTTCTCGCAGCTCTCTTGGAGCCAAAGAGACCTAGCTTTACGAGGAACTCTCCCGTCTTTCTGCTTTCGCTCATCATTCTCAATCCACAGCTACTGGCTCCGCCATCACACTCATGGCATTCGGAAACCGTAGAGAACGATTCACCCTCAATCCTTACCTTATCGAGCATTTCACACAATCTTGCGCTACCGTGCATCCGTTCAACGCCTTCAGGGGCTTCGGTGGAAAAAGAAATGGCGATCGGAAGGCTCTCGAGCCCCAACGTCTTCTTTATTCTTTCTGATAATTTGGCATACATAGGGTTTCACCTGGACTGATTGCTGTTATGTCGATCGTCTACTCCCTGCGGGACTTACTCTTCGGCTGTGTCGAATCCTTCTCCACGGATGCATAGCCTGCAGGATGCAGAACAAATTTACCACTAATTTGTGTTGCTCCCAAATCCATGATGTTGAAGGTTGCCCCGATGCCGAGCTTGGCTTAAGCGGCATACCGCCGTACTGTTGGGTCTTTGTGCCATAGGGATCGTACCCGCCCGTGGGCACTCCGATGATCGGCCAGACTATCTCTCACTACATTCAGGCGTGATACGCCGAAAAACGGTTGTTCCAGCCAAGGATGATCCGCTTTCATTTCTCGTGTTCTGTGTTGTACCTCAGAGTCAGCTCATCGCGATGTTGAAATTTGCATCGTGGCGTGTCTGACACACTTGAGCCCAACCGCGGACCACAGGTGAGGCACGAGTGGGACAGATCTGATTCGAGAAGTGAGCTCCAACGCGAATTCGGAACGGATCTGCCATGGCACGACAATTGCCCGGATCGGTCGTTGTCGGCTACTCATGAAGCCTGGCTGTTACCCACTTTCTCAACCATTACTACGATCTCATGAAACTGTTCATCGCGCGCATCGGAGTCGTTGCTTTCTCCGCCCTGTCTCAGGGGTTTGCATTAGGGGCTGGCTGGTTGACACAGCCATCTCCCACTCTCTCCAACCTCCATGGTATCTCCCATAGTGATGCGAGGACGTGGATTGCCGTGGGCGATGGCGGTACTATCGTCCGCAGCATTGATGGTGGAACTGTATGGTCAAAAATCACTGGTCCGATTGCTGATAATTTACGTGGGGTCTCGTTCCGAGGCCCAATCGGGGTCGCTGTCGGTTTCTCGGGTCAGGTGCTCAGATCCACAGACGCGGGATCGTCCTGGACGCAAGAAACCCGGCCGACCACGAAGAACCTTTATGCCGTCTGCGTGGGTGACAGTTTCGCGGTCATCACAGGTGAAGAAGGCACAATTCTCATTTCTACCGATGCTGGCCTCACCTGGTCTCAGCGCACTGCGGGGACCGCAAGCGTTCTTTTCGGCGTCTCGATTTCGGGCCGCACGGCGGTAGGCGTGGGTGGCCAAGGCGCAATTGTGAATTCGGACAATGGCGGACAGGGATGGGGGCTGCAGGTAATGGGTGCCGGTCAGCAACTCTTTTTCTACGCGACTTCTTTCGCCAGCGCTACGACCGGCTGGGCGGTAGGAGCATACCAGGTTACCGGGAGCATCCTGCTGAAGACGACTCAGTCCGGATTCGTTTGGACTCTTCAGTCGGCTCCAACAACGAGCGCCCTCTACGGTGTGTCCTTCACGTCTATCGATTCCGGGACCGCTGTCGGGTCAGATGGGACTATCGTCGGGACAACGGATGGGGGAGCAGTGTGGACCCTCCAGCAATCGAACACGTCAAGATCATTGAACGCTGTCTCGTTCGTCGATCCTCTCGACGGTATAGCGGTTGGAGACAGCGGAACGATTCTCCTCACCACTAATGGCTTAACTGCTTTGGCCCAAGAGTTCAAGCCAGGACTGCCCGATCAGTTTCGCCTCGAGCAAAACTACCCAAACCCGTTTAATCCAACGACGGTGATTAGGTATCAGGTGCCAGCTGTCAGCAGTCAGTGGCCAATTGTCAGTTTGAAGGTCTACGATTTACTTGGCCGAGAAGTTTCGGTGTTGGTGAACGAGCAAAAAGCGCCGGGGAGCTATACCGCTCATTTCGACGCGTCAGGATTCGCAAGCGGAGCGTATCTGTACCGGCTGACAGCGGGGACGTTCGCGGAGACGCGCAGAATGGTGCTCGTCAGGTGACCGTTCAGCATATTCTCAGACCCCGCCATCCTAGATTCATCGCTGAGGCAGGAGCTCCGAATTAAGAACTAAGAATTCAGAACTCAGAATTTGATTGGCCACAAACCTCGGGCCGACTGTACATCCATGGACCATCTTAACGCCACTTGTATTCGCAAAAAAGGCATCGTCGCTTATGAACACAAATTGTCTCGCCACACTCAGGACATGTCCACCGTGTCTTTTCGTTTCTGATGAACTGCCTTACGCCAAACTGCCTGATGTTCTCGAGATTATCAACCATGCTCATATCATACTTTGCTCTATAGCGCTTATCCAGGTGATTCAACCTAGCACAAGGAAAGGTATCACAACCGAAACAATACTTGATTCCACCATGCACGATCTTCTCACAGGTCTTGATCCGGCACGTGACGCGGGTTTTTGACTTGACACCGTCGTCGCCTCGGCAACCGGGGCATGCCTTCTTATCTCTGTTATATGCGATGCAGAGGCGGCAGTTCATGCCGCAGGGAGCGATCAGCGTCGTCCGAATCGCATCTCTCTTGGTCGTTCTTCTTGGCATCATGGCAGCTCCTCCAGGTGTCCAAGGCTTGCGTAACAATGAGATGGACTCCACTCCTAGGTAGCCACACCAGATTGACTGCGCCTTTTCGTCAACGCACCCATCTTTTTGAGTATCGGAGAAGAGGCGATATCGCCAGGGGACATGAAGCGGTCGCTGACACCTTTTTTCAGATCTCTGCCTACTGCATTATAGGTTTCAGCGATGTAATGAGAGCAGAAGAGCTGCACCTCCCGCCTCAGCTTATCCCGCGTATCGACGTCGTGCTCGAAGAGCAGACGGAATCCGAGGAGTACTGCTCTCCAAAGGGCGTAGTCTTTCCCCAGCTCCTGTTGCGCAAATTCGACCATGCGCAGCCGTTGGCCGGCTGGGATATCTTCAACGCTCGTGAACCATTCCACGTAGCCGGGGTAGGACAAGACATTTTTCGAAAGAGGAGTTGCGATCACTCCCCTTCCCACGGCCTCCATGACCATGAGCCGGCTGTTCCACCAGGCGGCAAGTCCGGCATGGGAATATTTTGAGCGGGTGGCCCACCGAACGATTTTGGATTCCAATGAACGTCCGCGGTACATGAGAACATCGCCGTTCTTGATTTGCGGACGGCCGACGTCATATTCGACGGTAGTCACGGGAGTTGCGCCTTGTTGCGAATGCGATCGCATCACGGTTCCTCCCTCTATTTCTTCAGCCATTCGTACACGGGTTTACCCTTGTCGACGACATGGACCGTTAGGAGCTTGACTGTCTTGTCCCCGACGACTATGAACCCAGCGTGAGCTACATCGCGAAGATTCATGATCGGCGCTCCGGTGGGGAGCGCAAATGCCGGCTTTCCCGGCGCCTCCACCATTCCGCCTTCCAGCACGTATCCGGTTTCGATTCCGTGGTGAGAATGAACGGCGAGCACGTCACCCGGCTTGAGTTCGCTTATCGAGAGTATTACCTCCATGCCGGGAGCGCCGGATAGGTCGGCGCGACACAATTCCTTACGCGCTAGAGAGTCCTGCGCCCAAACCGGGGCACCAATCACGGTGATCAAGGCAAACGCCAGAAAGAAGAGTCTTAGCTGGGTCAATCTCATGGTTACCTCCCTTGGAAATGGCAGAAAATGGGTATGACCGTTAGCCCCGGCCGGCGTGTCGATGAAGAGTGGCAATGCAGCCAAAACCGCATTGTCAAGAGGAAGAATGGGGCGGATTTTCACATTTCGACGCCGAATGGGCATGCAACGAATGAGCTGCAGGAACTTCTCATATCAAACATTGTCGATTCCCCATTTGCAGAAGCAGGGATTCGGATCTCGTGCCGATCATAACCTCTCGCGAAAATACTCCCACTGTTTTCTTGATGTCTCCATGAATGCAATGAACTGCGGGTCGCTTCTGAGATTGTCCAAATTCGGGTCCCTTTCGAAGCTTGGATAACATGGAAATCCGTCATCAGCAGCTTTCTTCAGCCATTCGAGTGCCAGTCGGTTCTTTCTCATGAGCGCATACACGCAAGCAATGTCATAGGCGGCATGATGGAAATGGCCAAGATACTGATTCTCCATTTTCATCACGGCATGCACCTTCTCCATTGCTTTCTCATTTTTCCCCGCGGCCACAAGGATCACGGCCTGTCCGCTGATGAGAAGAGGATCATGAGGAAACTCTCTCACGAGTTTTCCGAGCATGGAAGACGCTTCATCTATTTTTCCAAGATGGAAGAGAGCGAGAGCGGTCTGCAGCCCCAAGAGCGATGGATTGATCCTGCCCTGGAGTTCCTGAAAAATCCTCAGAGCTTCTTCGTATCTCCCCTGGTAAAGATATGCTACGCCCACACGAAATTGCGCGCCTGCATTTACGGGGTTGATGTCGAGGGCCCTTTTTGCTTCCTGGATGGCTGTGTCCAGAAGGCCAACATGGACATGTATCGTCGCCAGCTGTTCGTATGCGTCATCAAGATTCGGATTCAACGCAAGCGCATGGCGATACTCCTTTGCCGCCATTTCATGCGGAAAGTGATGTGACGGAGTCCAATAGAGGAAGCCCCGAGCGACATATGCATAGGGGAGATTTGGGTCGAGGGAAAGTGCCTTTTCAATGTCAACAAACGCCTTCTCTTCCCACCGTTTCTGCTGCGGCTCGAAAAAAAAGTACTTCATAGCATATGAGCGTGCAAGGTCAGCGTACGCCAGGGCAAATGTCGGATCAAGTGTGACCGCGCGCTCAAACAGGACTATGGCTGTATCAATGTCAGCTTTGATTCCCGTGGATCCATGTGAATAAAATTTTCCCCGCAAGTACTGGTCATACGCTTCAAGGTTTGTTGTTGGCCTTTTCTCAATCTGCGCTTGAATGTCAGGGGCGAGGGTCAGCTTCAGCACTTTGGCAATATCCCGGGAGACATCGCTCTGGACAAGAAGGATGTCACTGATATCCCGTTCATAGGTATTCGCCCAAGTGAGCGTGTCGGTTCGCGTATCGATCAATTGAGCGACGATGCGTACCCTCTTACCGGATCGCAGTACGCTCCCTTCAAGAACATGCGTAACTTTCAACTCTTTCCCGATCTCACGCACGTTCTTTGCCGTTGTTCTATACTGCATAACTGAAGCATGCGAGATGACCTTG
>JAIQEZ010000096.1 GCA_020073545.1 Terriglobia bacterium
AGGCCTGACCCACGTTAAGAACGGTAGGGGTGGTAGGCAGACTCCCGCACGTGTTCGTTTGTGCGAAGTCGCCGGTAATGATGATGTTGGTGAGCGTGACGGCCGTGTTGCCGTTGTTAACGAGCACCAACGACTGAGGAGGGCTGGTGACGTTGGCGACTTGCGCCGGAAAGCTTAGGCTGGTCGGCGATAGAATCAGGGAGCCCGCCGCAAAGACGCCGTTGCCCGTGACCGTAACCTGGTGGGGGCTTCCCGCGGAGTCGTCGGAAATCGAGACCTCGCCGACTTGCTGACCTAGTTGGCTGGGCGTAAAGGTCATTTGGAAAGTGCAGGTGCTTCCGCCGGCCGGCAGCATGGTGCCACAATTGTTGCTGCTCTGGGCGAAGTCCCCGCTGACGGTGATGCCGCTGATATTTAACGGCGCACTTCCCTCGTTGGTCAGCGTGATGGTGGCCGGATCACTCGTGCTATCGAGCGGTTGGTTGCCGAAGTTAACCTGCTGAGGGCTCAAGGCTAGCGCCGGAGCATCCTGGGGATTGATCTTGGCGACAAAGGCGTTACTGCTGGAACTCACCCCTGCGTAGGCCCACTGGAACGCCCTGGGGGTGGCAGGGAAGTTCGGCGAGGCCGTGCTGCCCGCCACATAGGCCGCACCCGAGGAATCAACGGCAATAGCTTGACCGGAGTCGGGGCCGGTTCCTCCGAGGAGCGTGGAAGAGATCGGACTCCCCGAAGGTCCTAATTTGGCCACGAAAGTGTCTGCACAGAGTACCGTCGTGGACGTCGATCCGCAGGTGCCGGCGCCCGATATCCCGAGAATCCTTTGCAGGGGATCGAGCAGCGGAAAGTCACTCGACTGCGTAAGTCCGGTAACATAGACAGCTCCCGAGGAATCGAGAGCCAGGGCGCTCGCCTGGTCTGTCCCAGTGCCTCCGAGGAGTGTCGAGTAGACCAAGGCGGCAGCGCCCGGAGCGAGTTTGGTCACAAAGGCGTCTCCCGGGCCGCCATGATTCGTGGACTGGAACGCGTTTGGGGTTACGGGGAAATTGTTGGATTGCGTATCGCCGGTCAAGTAAATGTTTGCGCTAGCATCCAGAGCCATAGCGAAGAGTCGGTCGTTGGAACTTCCACCCAGGAAGGTGGAGAACACTAGGGCCGAGGAGGCGGGCTTCAGCTCGGTGATGAAGATGTCGGACCCGCCTGCCAGTGAACTTTGATAAGCACTCTGAGTTGGGAAGTCCGTCGAGTACGTGTACCCGCTGACGTAGACATCGCCAGAGCCATCCAGAGCGATGGCGGTGCCATAATCGGCGTTTGAACCGCCGAGGTAGGTGGAATAAAGCAAAGCCGTGCCGGTGGGATTGACCTCCGCCACGAAAGCGTCTGAGGCCCCATCGTTGCCGAGCTGAAGAGGGTTGACGGTGGGGAAGTCTCTGGATGTCGTGGAGCCCGCGAGGAAGACGTTTCCCGCGCCGTCAAGCGCCATGGCCGTGCCGTAGTCGGCTCCGCTCCCGCCAAGATAGGTGGAGTAAACGAGCGAGGATACCGAAGGACCGAGCTCCGTCAGGAAGGCATCTCCGTTGCCGCCGTAAGTCGGCTGGAGGACGCCGGCGGTGGTCGGGAAGTTCGGGGACAAGGTGGACCCTACGATATAGATGTTTCCAGTTGAATCCAGCAGAATCTCGGAAGGTGTGTCGACCCCGCTACCGCCCAGGTAGACCGAAAACATGAGCCCGGTACCGGTGGGATTGAACTCGCTCAGAAAAACATCGCCGCCGCCCGCATAGGTGGTTTGCGCCCCACCCGAAGCTGTCGGGAAGTCTACGGACGCCGTGATTCCCGCGACGTAAGCGTTGAGGGAAGAGTCGATGGCGATGGCGTAGGCGAGGTCGCCACCGCTGCCGCCCAGGTAGGTCGAGTAGCCCAGGACGGGGTCAATGACCAGGGTCTGGCGCCGGTCGTAGCTGCCCAGCGCAAAGCCTATCTGCTGGCCCCGTACCCGGTACCGGACGGCTACCTCCCGCCGCTCCCCCCCGCTCCCTTGATAGGCCCGTGGCCGATGCAGGCGCACTTCGCTCCCGCCCACCGCCAGCACCAAGTCCCCTGCCGCGTCCCCTTGCATCCCGGTCGCCCCTTCCAGACGCCAGGAAATAACCCCCGGGTCGGCGCCCGCCGCCACCACAAAATCATTCTCCAGTTCTCCTTGCTGGCCGTAATAAACCAAATCCACGCCCGGATACACTTGCTGGTAGCGTACCCGCGCGTAGGTGGGAATGTGCGTCCGCCACTGGCCGGGATCGTTCCCAAGAAAATAATGGCTCTGGCCGGGAAGCTTTTCTTCCCCCTTGATGACCGGCGTGGCAGTGGCGCCCCGCAGGGTCAGGCGCAGGCAAGCCGTGGCCGGTTGACCCGCCCGCGCGCTTCGCAGGCTCAGCACCGCAGCGCGTGAGGTCAGAAACAGCGTGTAGGCGCGCCCGCGAGCCAAATACTTTACCTGCCCGTCCACCTGCCCCTGGTTCGCCTCGAAACCAAGCGGCAGCGCGGAGTAATGGACCCCGTCCACTATGGGCGTTTTCGCGGGCGCGGCGCCGCCAGCCCACGCGAGGGCAAAATTCGGCGAGCAAGATCCTGCCAGTAAAAGGAGGAGGAACGATCTAACCCAGTTCTCTGTATTCAAGGGTCCTCTTGTTGTCAGTCCGAGGTCGCTCGGTGGGCTGTCCGGCGGGGCCGCAACGGGCGACCACGGCAATAATTCCCTCGCTTTTGTGTGTCCCTGGGCGCTTACCCATCTACTCGCCGATGGTCAGGTTCCGCAACAGGGAGGTGAGGTCATACTTCAGCATTATGAAAGCGGAATCATAGGCATAGTGGACGCTGCGCGTATAGCTGACCTCGATGCTGAGATTTCGGAAACGGGTGACCTCTAGCCATGCCGAATAACCGTTGTCACGGGCGATCTTTGAGGGCCCGATGGTTTCGAAAGCGGCATCGAAATAGCGCCCATGGGATCCATTGCTCGCGAGCAGCGAATCCGGCGACACGAGCCGGCTGAACACCTTCTGCGGTCCCACTGGCTGGAAGGCGTAGGCAGAGCCCCCGATTCCGTAATTGCGCCGGAGCTTAATCGTCCCTCCAACCTCACCATTCCCAATAAAGCCCAAGCTTTCATAGAGGCGAGCAATATTGTAAGGGCGTGCCATCACCACACGGTCGAAGCTGCCATTGCCCCCGCCGAAATTCAGAAAAGGCGTAAAGGTCAGGGAAGACCCCGTGACCTTGAATTGGTGGTCGACATGGTTGTACCAATCCGCAACGGTCCGGCCGGTTGAGAATGTTCGGGTGGAGTTGAGACCGAACGCACCCGTCAGGATCGAGGTGACATTCAGGCCGTAACGCGTCGTGGTGTACCGC
This sequence comes from Terriglobia bacterium, assembly GCA_020073545.1. Lineage (GTDB taxonomy): Bacteria > Acidobacteriota > Terriglobia > UBA7540 > UBA7540 > Bog-366. The sequence continues at coordinate 3,412 of JAIQEZ010000096.1, forward strand.
ACATCGAGGTACGGGGTGCCGATGATCGTCGTGTACCGCCAGTCCTTATTCGTCACAAGGGAGAAGGGGCTGCGCACGGTATAGATGGGAAGGCCGGCGTCCGCGCCGATATGGGAGGTAAAATTGTATCCCAGATTGAAGTCCCAGGCCGCCACGGCGCCTAGCGGAGTGGAATTGACCGCGAACTGCGCAAAGGCGGTTGGCCCCGTCGGACTAGGCTGTTTCTCCGGCGCAGGGGCCTGCTGGTCGGGAGTTGATTGCGCGGCTCCGAGATGTGCCATCAGCAGGGTGACGAGCAGGAGCGTGTAAATTGGCCTCACTTCGCGTGTCCCTTTCCCAAGCAAGTTTGTTTCCGAGGAGAAGTCACCTGCGTGCGGCAGGTAGGCCGGCCGGGGCAAGCGGGTTTTCTCCACGCTGAAGCCCGCGTCCGCTTCACCTCCCCCCCGCGCAAATCTCGCTCGCAGGGCTCGACTCAATCTCGGCCCCGATCTTAACCACCGACCTTCATGGCGCCGGATCTGGCGTCCCGTCCCCGTCCCAAGGCCATGTCGGCGGGAGCAAAACAGGTGACCACCACCGAGCTACTGGAAGTGGTGTTCACCCCTCCCTGCGACTCGCCAGAGCGAAAGAGAATCGTGGGGGGTTCCGGCTTTCCCAACCGCCAGCGTCTGACCACCCTCCGCAGTCTCTACCTCTGGTCAGGACGCTGGATCTGTGTTCACTGTAGGGAAACCCTCGCTTGCGCAACAGCCCAATACGACGAGAAGCTTCCAGCTTGGTGAGATTCCCGGACTTAGGCAGTCCGGTCCGTCACCACCACACGCTCAGATGCGTATCGCAGTGTCGAGGTTTTAAGCGACTTTAATTTTTTGCAAAGAATCTTAACAATACCTTGCAACGCTTCCCTGCGTTAACCTGACCGCAGGGCAGGGGCTCTCGACCGCTATGATCCTCTCTTTGAGTCGTGCGCCGAACACGATACATCAGGAATTATATCAAGACAACAAGAGTTTGTGAATCCTGCCCAAAAACCTTTCCCGGCACAGCGGTTTGCCTGGAAACCGGCGAACCGAAAAGGTCCGCTCGGTAGTCTCCTGATCTGGGCCACAGCGCTCGCTTTGTCAACCTGATCCCGAAAAGCGGGAGAAGTATCTGCTGTTCGTATTGCCGTAGGGGAACCCTCGGGGTTCCCGCTGCATGGGGGGAATAGAGCGCACCGGGAGGGTTGAGACCTCCCTCGCACTAAGTTCCGTCCAGCGGGGCTTTCGGCGGGCCCTCTCACTCCTTCTTGCCGTTCGTATCGTAGACCTCCACCGTGCCGTATTTCGCCAGCACCTCCCGGATGGACTGCTTCTGATCATTGCCGGGCTGCTTGGGATCACCCACGCACACGATTTGCAGGTGGCCAAGATCTACATACTTCCGGGCCGCCGCCTGAACGGCCTCCAGAGTGGTGCGGGCCACTTCCACCGGGTAGCGGTCCCAGTAGTCCGTGGGCAGGCCGTAGTCCTGGACCAGCATCCAGCGATGCAGCAGTTGCTGTTGCTGCTCCAGGGACAAGGCGAAGTTCGCTACGATCGAATGGCGCGCTTCGTCGAGTTCGGTCTCGGGCACCTTCTCGTCGCGAATTCGTTTGAACTCCGCCAGCAACTGCTCCAGGGAGCCGTCGGTCACGGCGTTGCGCACCTCGGTGTTGGCGGACCAGGCTTCACGGTATTTGTCGTCGCCCACGCCGCTGTAGGCTCCGTAGGTGTAACCGTGGACCTCACGCAGGTTCAGAAACAGCCGCGCCTGCGGGCCGCCCCCCAGCACACGGTTCATCACATAAAGCGCGATGTAGTCCGGATCGGTGCGCCGCGCGCCGTAGTCCCCCGCTATGAGGTTCGCTTGCACGGAGTCGGGCCGGTCCACGAGGGAAATCTTGGCGGGAGCCGGCGGCGGGAGGTGACTCCAATCCGCCTTCGCCACCGGCTGCCCCTTCCAATCGCCAAAGCTTTTCCGGATGAGGCCCATGATCTCGTCCGGTTTGACGTCACCCACCACGCCCAGAATGGCGTTGCCAGGAACGTAGTAATGGTCATGAAACTCCTTCAAGCGCTCGGGGGTGGCGGCCTTGATGGATTCCGGTGTGGGCAAGGTGACGGAGGCAGGGAAGTCCTGGTAGAGCGCCTGGCGGAACCTCTCCTCGGCAAGTGAGGACGGTTGGGAACGCTCCTGCTCGAGATCTGAAAGTTGCCGCTGCTTGTACTTCTCCAGCTCGTCGGCGGGGAAGGTCGGATTCAGCACGACATCGCTCATCAGGTCCAGAATCTGGCCGGCGCTGGGTGCGAGCCCTGAAGCGCTCACCGAGGAATTCGTGGACCCGAATCCCGAAGATGTATTCAGCGAGGCGCCGATATTGTCGACGTCCGCCGCCAATTGCGCGCTCGTCCGGTGCGTGGTGCCCTCCCGCGACATCTCCGCGGTGAAGCTGGCCAAGCCCGGCATGTCCTTTGGGTCTGACATGTCGCCGGTTCCGATCCAGAGCAGGAAGTTGACCGTCGGCAACTTGTGTTGCTCGATCACCAGAACGGTCAGTCCGTTGGGAAGTTTGGTCACCACCGGCCTGGGCAGATGCACCTGGAGGATTTCATTGCTCACCGGGGCACGATTCAGGCGGACCACCTTGGAGAGCTCGGCGCCGTGCTGCTCTTGCGGAAAGGCGGGCAGGGCCGCCGCCATCGCGGCCGCGAGCGTCACCAGAAAGGAGATGGAAACCCTATTCTTTGCGGTCATAATTATTTTCCCTCCTTTTGAGCTTGCGCTGCTTTGCCCTTCGGCGCGGCCGGCAGGTCGGTGAGCACCGTGAGCTGCTCCGGAACCAGGTACTTCAGGGCAGCCTCTTTCACCTGGTCGGCGGTGACGGCATCAAACTTGTCCACGATCGTATTGATCAGGTTCGGGTCATCGAAGTAAACGGTGTATTGGCCGAGCTGTAGGGCGGTGCGGAGATCGGATTGGCGGGCCTGAATCTGCTGCCGCAGGAATTGAATGCGCGCCTTGTCGAGTTCCGCCGCGGTGATGCCGTCATTCCGTACGGCGGCGATGTCATCTTGAATGGCCTTTGCGCAATCCTCCGTCTTCACGCTTGGCCGCAGGAACGCCCGAATGTAGACCAGGCTCGGGCCGCGCCGCGCATCTGCCTGCATAAAGACCTGCGTGGCGAATTGCTTCTCCTTCACAAGATGCTGATAGAGCCGGGAGCTTTCACCCTGGCCGAGCACATTCGCCAGGACCTGCATGGCGTAGTTGTCCGGCGTGTTCCCCGCCGGAATGTGGTAGGCCATCAACACCAGAGGGGTACGCGCCAGCGGGTCCATGATGGTTTCGTTGCGCTGGCCATAGTGCGGGGGCTCCGTCATGTCCACAGGCGGAGCCGCCGGCTGAGACGGGATGTTGCCGAAATACTTCTGCACTTGTTCCAGCGTCGCGGCGGGGTCGAGATCACCCACCAGCGTCAGCACGGCGTTGTTCGGTGCGTAGTAGATGCGGAAGAAGTCCTTCACGTCGTCCACCGAAGCCGCGTTCAGGTCGGCCATCTCGCCGATAACGGAATGCTTGTAGGCGAAGTTGTCGTAAGTCAGGTTTTCGATTTCCAGGTAAGCATGGCCGTAGGGCCGGTTGTCCACGCCCAGCCGGCGCTCTTCCTGCACGGCATTGCGCTGGTTGTCGAGGTTGGATTGGTTCACAGCCAGGGAGCGCATGCGGTCGCTTTCCAGGAACAAGGCCAGGTCCAACTGGTTCTCGGGCAGCGCTTCGAAGTAGTTGGTGCGGTCCTTGCTGGTGGTGCCGTTCATGTCACCGCCGTTGTTGAAGACCAGGATGAAGTGCTCGCCCTTGCCCACGTTCTCCGAACCCTGGAACATCATGTGCTCGAATAGATGGGCAAAACCCGTGCGGCCCGGCCGCTCGTTGCGCGATCCCACGTTGTAAGTAACCGCCACACCAAAGACCGGCGCCGTGCGATCCACGGCGATGATCACGCGCAGGCCGTTACTGAGTTTCTGGTCCGTGAAGTCCACCCGCGGGAGCTTCGGCTGCTCCGCCCGCACAAGCTGCGTCGCGATCAGCAACCCGCCGAGCAGCAGCCCACTCCATCGATATCTTTTCATTGTCAGCTCCTACAATTCTTTTCCCTTGCTGGGGCAACTATTTTGTCCCAATTGGCTCGCCGACTCAAGCGGAACGAATCGGGTCGATCGACAGGCTGGGGGCGCTCGGGCCGGTCGTTGAAAGGTTCAGGCCACACGGGCACTGCGGGATGCCTGCCAACTTCAAAAACTCGACCCAGAGCCAGCGCTTCGCAGGGCCGAGCGTAGGATGCTCGGGCGCACGCCGATGCAGAACAGCGCGCTGGTGACGGAGAGCGAGAATCTTGATCTGCAGATTAATCCCGTGACCGCCTAACAAAGTTCCGAGCCCGTTGTGCCCGCCCGGTGCCTTAGTTGACTGGGAACGCTTCCGAAAAGCACCCAACCAAGCGGGCATGGGATTAACTCAACTCCGAAGGCTGCAGCAGAGTTTCGCGGGCAACAACGACACAACTGTTGTCATGGCGCGCGAGGTCACCAGCGCTGACCCAGAACCTCATTGATTACGGCGTGGACAAATTGTTTGGTATGGACAGCATTGTATGCGGAGGCGATTCGGTATATATTGCCGGTCGGCTGGGAAATCATAAGGGAATTCCAGCCTAAGCGCTACAGGGCGTTCTTGAGTCTGCGAACCTGCCGGCCGGGTTTTCGTTCTAACGGCTGGTGGTCTCGAGGTGCGAAAGAGGACTCTCCTTATTGACCACCACCGATTACAGCTACCGAGCCCTGACATTCTTTCAAGAGATCACGCATGATTCCTGAGTCTTCCCCGCAGCTTGGAACGTGTCCCACCTATCCTCCGCTCGGCAAAGAGATCAAAGCACTCTTGGTCTGGCCCAAGATCCCGACTTCTTTCTGGACTTTTTCAGGGATGGTTGACCTCCTTTCTGAAAAGGTGGTGATGCCTCCGCTGGGACTTCTTACCGTCGCCGCCCTGTGTCCAGCGGAATGGACCGTGCGCTTGATTGACCAAGCCGTGGAAGACCTGACAGACGACGATATTCTCTGGGCGGATGTCGTCATGGTTGGCGCAATGGCAGTCCAGAAAGTGGGACTGCAAGAGGCCCTGGCCCGCGCGCGGCGCCTGGGCCGGCGTACGATGGTCGGCGGACCCTACGCGAGCGGCGAGCCGCAGGAAATGCTTGAAATAGCGGACCACGTCGTCGTGGGCGAACCGGACGAAGTGTTTCACGCGATCGCCAAGGATCTTGAGAACGGCACGGCCAAGAGGCTTTATGAGATCACAGATAAACCCGACGTCACCAAGACCCCTATCGCCCGATTCGATCTGCTGAAGATTGACTCTTACGCTTCCATGTCGATTCAGTTCTCCCGCGGCTGCCCGTTTCAATGTGAGTTCTGTGACATCATTGTCCTCTATGGGCGAAAGCCTCGAACCAAGCTGCCCGAGCAACTACTGGCGGAATTAGACAAGCTCCTGAGCCTGGGATGGAAGAAGCAGGTGTTTATCGTCGATGACAATTTCATTGGCAATCACGCGCGGGCTCTCGAGCTGGCGCGAGAACTCGAAAAGTGGCAACAGGCTCATGAGTTTCCCGTGATGTTCTACACCGAGGCGTCCACGGACCTGGCCCGAAAACAAGCACTGGTCGAGGCTATGGTGAGGGCGAACTTCTTCTACGTTTTTCTCGGGATTGAAAGTCCTTCCAAAGAATCCCTCGCGGAAGTGAAGAAGTTCCAGAATCTGGCGATGGATCCCGCCAGTTGTATCGAGCTGCTCCACCGCAGTGGGCTTTGGGTTACCGGCGGGTTCATCGTGGGTTTTGACTCCGACACCGAAGAGATCTTTGAGCAGCAGATTCGCTTCATTGAGCGCACGGCCATTCCCTGGGCGCTGCTGAATTTCCTGCGCGCGTTACCGCGAACAGCCCTCCACGACCGAATGAAGAAAGAAGGACGCTTGATTGAGTCTCGGGTCATGAGCAGCGATTCCACGCCTCCGAATTTCCGTACAACTATGGACTCCGCGGTTCTGCTTCGGGGTTTTCAAAAGACGCTCGCTTCGATCTACGACCCGGAACAATTCTACGCGCGCGCGTGGCGATCCCTCCAGAGTTGGCAGACCAAGAAATGCCAGCGCCCCTGCCGGCAGCCGGCCTTCGGGCAAATTCTCAGGATTCTGCTCCGGTCGATCTGGCATCAAGGCTTCAGAGGTTCATACCGGAAGGCATATTGGAAGTTCTTCCTTAAGATCTTTGTCCGGTATTCGCTGAATCGCCCGAAGCTCTGGATGGCCGCTACCCTCTTGATTTCAGGTCACCACTTCATCCCCTATACCAGCGAGGTGGTGCGGAAGATTGACGGCGAAATTCAGAAAGTCGAGACCGCGCCGGAGCTGGTTGTCGCCAATGCATGAGGTTCAGTAGTCTGGTCGGCGGTTGAATCGTCCCCGGCCAGCGCCTCGGCAAACGTGAGCCTGATCGATTCAAGCCGCGTGCGGCCCAACCGATGCGTTTAGTGTCAAAGGGGGAGGGAGCGATCTGCAGCGTCGTAACGACAGGCCTCGACCCTATTCTGCCCTAACGGAATCCTTTCACACGGTTGAAACCTGCCAATACTGAGATTGGCCAGTCAATGGTTTAGCCGCCCCGCTTTTCCCAGCCCTGTGGCACAGACTGATGATCCGACCAACCCTCAGGCTCCAGTCCCAAACCTTCAGCGGCCATTACGTGAGCACCATCATTTCATGAACTCGTCAATATACATGTTGTCTTGCACATCGGCGAGATCCGTGGTGTCGCCTAGAACATAGCGATAACGAAACGGCGGACCGAGAGGAACAATGCGGCCCATCCAGTTCGTCGGGTCAGTCCGCAAAACCGGTCGGTTTCCCATCGCGTTAACAAGATCCTCGAGGTCCCAATGAAGCGCAAAGCCGGGAACCACGGCCTCAAACAAGTCGGTGTTCATCGAGTTTTCCAAGGCAATGCGCAGACTGTAAGGTGTTCGATCCAGCCAGACCTTGCCAATCCGGGTGTCGGCCGCAGCCGCCAGCAAGAGCCAGATGCCCTTCACCCCACGGGCAACAGCGCGAATCGAGGCCGGATCGACATCACTGCGAGTGGCGAGAAGATCGACCCCCCGTAGAATGTCGTGGGCCCGCATCGCGGGCAAATTGCGCCCGATCTGGTTGGCCCGCGAATTGGTGAGCCAATTCCCGAGGAATGGCCGGCCGTCATATCCCGTGGGAGAGTCGCGCGGTTCGAGTTCGAGAACAACACGTCCTGCCTTAGCCATCCTCTCCGCTATCGCGCCTGTCGATGAAACCAGTGGGCTGCTGGTCCTATCCGCCACCACCAACACCGCCGATTTTCGTCCACCGGAATCGGGAATGTACAGCTTCGCGTTAACCTCAACGCCGGGCTCGCTCTCGAACTTAATGTGCTGGCGCCGGCCCCCTGGAACGTTTGATTCATCCCGTACCTTGATTTCCATGGATGAGCCATCTGAGGGAACTTTCAATCTGCGAAGTTCAGCCAGCACTTCAGGTGTAGTCCCCTGCTTTTTCCTGGCGCGAAAATCGTCAAGGATCAGTTGATCGAGCTTCCGGCTTCCCGGTTCATCGTCGACTCGGCCGCTGGGTGTTACCAGAAGTTCGTGGTTGGTATAGAGTTTCACCGGCTGTTCATGAAAATCACCCCGACCGTCTTTGAGCCAGCGGATCATCCACTCATAGATGGCCTCCCGACTTTCGAGGGGGGTGCCGTGGGGGCCCGGTCCGACGAAGAAGTGCACCTTGTCCTCCGCGCCGTACAGGCTGTACCAACGTCGGGCTTCCTCATAGACGAGCTTGGCCCCGGCTGGCGTGAAGTAGTCACCCTCGGTTGCCTGGATCAGCCAGGGCGTGGGGGCAGACAATTCCACAAAATCGGCCGTGTCCAGCCCGCTGGCTAGGAATTCGGGGAAGCTCATTTCGGAATCGGGATCAGGGCCTGCAAACAGCAGTCGATATGAATTGGGATAGCACGCGGGGACGACCGCTTTGACCCTCGGGTCCAGAGCCCCAATGAATGTTGTCAATGCCCCGCCGCCCGAGCAACCTGCGGCTCCAATTCGCGTGGGGTCAACGTCAGGCCGGCTGGACAGATAATCGAGTGCTCGCTTGGCATCCCAGATGAAATAGCGACCCACACCCTCGCCAATCAAAATGCTTTGGGCTCCCGCCTGGATATGCTCGTTTACTGACCAGCCCGCCAAGGGTCCCTGGAGTTGCCGGTCAAAGGTCTGCTCTCTTTCGCCTTGGCCGATAGGATCGAAAACCAGCGCGACGAAACCTTTCAAGGCCAGATTGGCGGCGAGTCTCTGCGGCTCGGGCTTCCCCTCCTGTGTATGGCCAGACTGCAGAAGGACCGCAGGATAACGCCCAGGCTGGTTGGGCCGGTAAAGGTTGGCGGTGACGAAGAAGCCCGGCAGACTCTCGAAAATCACTTTCTCGATGGTGAAGGACTCATTCTGGATTTGGCCGGTAATCCTGGGATTCAGCGGTCCGTTATAGTTGGGCAGACCGCCCAGGATCTCCAGGAGTTTCTCGCGGACTCTTTGTTTCCGGCGCTCCGCATCGGCAACAGTGCGGATTTCGTTAATCGCGCTTTCCCGTCGCTGGAGTTGTTGCTGCGCGATCCGGTCCATCCATCGAAGAAAGGGGTCTTGGGTTGGCCCTTGAGCAAAAAGCGATGGCGGACTGAGAACCGTTGCACCCAACAGCGCCAGGGTCGTCAGTTTCACGCGGATGCAGTCTAAAACCGGAATGTTCATTTTAGTTTCCTACCTGACCGGCAACATACACCTGCGCGCCTCTGCATGCAATTCGCCAACCCAGATTTCAGTGCAGCCGCGTTACCGCGGCGGCGGGCGCGACGGGTCTTTGGGCCACGCCGCGAAGGATGACAGCCCCACCGCCCATTGCATTCAGAGGCGGTGAGTTGTATGTTGCGGTGGGCGGATATTTGAAAACGGAAATCCTAGCTAACGGTGTCTCTGGGCGAGCAGCCGTCGCATCAAAGCGAGAACTTCAGGAGGTAGTCGTGGGAGAGGAAACACGCAGGTCGTTCGTGAAAAAGATTGGAACGGCCTCGGCGCTGGCCGCCGGCGGATTCCTGAACTGGAACCCGCGAGCCCTGGGGGCCAATGAGAGGGTAGTGCTCGGTCTGATCGGAGGCCGCAACCAGGGCCGGGGGGACGCTTTGCGGGCAATCCGGGGCGGGGCTGAGATCAAGACCTTTTGTGATCTTGACCGGGCCATTCTGGACAAGGTAAACCCGGACCTGGAAAAAGCCCAGAACAAAGCCCCGGGAACGACGAAGGAGTTCCGGAGGTTGCTGGACGACAAGGACATTGATGGCGTCATCATCGCCACGCCCGACCACTGGCACACCCACATGACGCTGCTGGCCTGCCAAGCCGGGAAGGATGTTTACATCGAAAAGCCCCTGTCCCAAACCCTCCATGAAGGGCACTTGGTTCGTGATGCGGCGCGGAAGTACAAGCGCGTTGTCCAGGTCGGCACTCAGAACAGGAGTACACAGCACTTCCAAGATGCCATCGAATACGTCAAAAGCGGAAAACTGGGAAAGATCTGCGAAATTACGACGTGGCATTGCCAATTGCGCGAGAGCATCGGCAACCCGCCGGACAGCGAGCCGCCGCCCACGGTGGATTACGATGTTTGGCTGGGGCCGGCACCCAAGCGGCCTTTCAACATTAACCGCTTCCACTATACCTGGCGATTCTTCTGGGATTACGGAAACAGTGAACTGGGGAATATGGGTATCCACGTGCTCGACGTGGCGCTTTGGGGTATTCAGGCGTTGCGCGGCCTGGACAACTGCCTTCCCACCCGCATCTCCGGCAACGCTGGAACCTACTGGTTGCACGATGCGAAGGAGATACCCGACACCCAAATCATGACCTACGAATACGGCGACTTCGTGCTGAGCTGGGAGTTACGCAGCTTTGCCAGGTACCATCCCATCGATGGAATGCCGAACGGCATCGGTTTCCACGGGAACGAGGCGACGCTTGTGGTCAGCCACGAAGGCTGGAAGGTCTACAGCAAGGATGGCAGTGTTGGGCCCGCCATGGAGGTCGAGGATAGGCAAGAAATCGGTCCACACGAGAAGAATTTCATCGATTGCATTAAGAGCCGCCAGCGACCCAATGCGGATGTAGAGATTGGCCGACTCTCAACCACGATCTGCCACCTGGGGAACATCTGTTCCCGCCTACGTCGGGATGTCGTCTTCGATCCCAAGACAGAAACCTTTGGGCATGACGAGGCGGCGAATGCCTATCTCACCAAGGAGTATCGAGAGCCCTACACGTTGCCGAAGGTCTAAGGCTGCCAAGCGGGCAAGGGCGGGGAATTCGCCCGCGCAGCTTGATAGTAACCGCGAGGACCGCAGGAGATGATGCGACGAATTGGACGGCGTGCCTTTCTAAAGTCCGCGGCGGCAGGTCTGGTGTCAAGTCCCCAAATCCTTGTCGCAGCCCCGAGAAAAACCGACATCCGGATCGAAGACGTTGGTTTCGAATACGAAGAATACACCTACCGTGTGCCGCTCAAGTTTGGGGGGATGGTGGTCGACCGGGTAACGCTCCTGAACGTGAACTGTACGGTAAGCTCTGTGAGCGGCAAAACCGCGAAAGGCTTCGGCTCGATGCCACTCGGCAATTCCTGGTCGTTTCCGTCGAGGAGAATGTCGTATGCGACCACCCTCGATGCCATGAAGACCCTGGCCGGGCGCATCTCGAGCCTGACGGGGAGTTACAAAGAATTCGGCCATCCCATTGACCTAAACTGGGCGCTGGAGCCCCTGTACCTGAAGGCTGCGGCGGACGTTTCGAAGGAACTAAGCCTGGCGGAACCGATGCCAAAGCTCTGTGCGTTGGTCACTGCCAGTGCTTTCGATGCGGCCATCCACGATGCGTTTGGCAAGCTGCAGGGGGTCAATTGCTATCACACTTACGGCCCCGAGTTCATGTCGCACGACCTTTCCCACTACGTGGGGCCGGAGTACAGGGGAGAATACCCGAGCAACTACATCCTGAAGGAACCCATCCCCAGCCTGCCGCTCTACCACTTGGTATCGGCGGTCGATCCCCTGGAAGCATCCGACATCCGGCAACGCGTGAATGACGGCCTGCCGGAGACGCTCCCCCAGTGGATTAATTACAACGGGCTCAGCCACCTCAAAATCAAGTTGGACGGGGACGACATGACGTGGGACGTGGAGCGCGTGGTGCGGGTCGACCGAGTAACAACCCAGACCCAGAAAAAGCGTGGCACAAGCAACTGGGTTTACTCGCTCGACTTCAACGAGCGCTGCCCCAACGTCCAGTATCTGCTGGAATTCCTGCACACGGTGAAGGAGAAGACACCAGAAGGATTCGAGCGGATCCAGTACGTGGAACAGCCCACCGCACGTGATCTCAAAACCCACCGCGCGAACGTGATGCACGAAGCCGCCAAGCTGAAGCCCGTGGTGATTGACGAATCGTTGACGGACGTCGAGGCGCTGATGCTCTCGCGCGAGATGGGTTACACCGGCGCCGCGCTGAAAGCCTGCAAAGGACAGAGCAACATGATGATCATCGCGTCGGTGGCGGAAAGGCACAAGATGTTCTTGTGCGTGCAGGACCTCACTTGCCCAGGCGCAAGCCTGATCCAGTCCGCGGGTCTCGCAGCTCATGTGCCGGACGTTAAGGCGATCGAGGCCAATGCGCGGCAGTATGTGCCCGCCGCGAATAAGACCTGGGAACGCCGTTTCCCTGGTGTTTTTCACATCACCGACGGCAGCATGGAAACAGGACACCTCAAGGGTCCTGGCATCGGCGCGCTCCGCGACGGGTGGGAGTCACCGAATTGGCTCAAGTAATTCCGATGAAACGCAGACTTGATCGCAAGTCGGTGGTCTGCAACCGAGGAGGCCGGCATGGGAAAGCGACTATCGCGGCGCAGGTTCCTGCAAGTATCGTCTGCGGTGGCCTGGGCGGGCGCCGTTCCTGCTTCCCGGCGTTCGCAGGGTCGCCCGCTTGCCGACGGGCGGTTCCGAGGCATCCTCTGCCTCTTTTCGAAAGCGGTCCCCCAGTTGGTTTGGCGGGAGCTGGCGCAGAGCGCCAAGCGCGCTGGGTTCGGTGGAATTGATCTGACGGTTCGAACCGGTGGGCATGTGTCGCCGGAACGCGCCGCGGAGGACCTGCCTAAGGCTGTATCGGCAATCCGTGGGGAAGGCTTGGAAGTTCCGATGATTACCACGGAGCTTGTTACCGCCGACGATCCCACGGCCGTGCCGATTCTCAGCACGGCAGGCAATCTCTCCATTCCCTTCCTGAAACCTGGCTACTACCACTACAAATTCCTCGACGTTCGCAAAGAACTGGAACAAGCCGGCAGTCAATTCCGTGGGCTGGTGGACCTCGCGCAAAAGTATAGGGTTCAGGTGGGATACCACAATCATGCCGGGTTCATCGGGGCGCCGGTGTGGGATGTGGCGCCCGTGATGGACACCTTGGACCCGAAGTGGGCGGGGTATTACTTCGATCTGGAACACGCGACCATCGAGGGTGGCATGGGTGGCTGGAGAATTGCCGCCAATCTGGTGATGCCGCGTATGAAAATGATGGCGGTCAAGGATTTCTATTGGCAGAAGACCCGCACGGGAGGGTGGCGGGAAACGAATTGTCCCCTGGGCGAAGGGATGTGTCACTACAAGGACTTTCTACGGATGGCTGCTGAAGCAGGGTTCCACGGTCCCATCTCTCTTCATGTTGAATACTCGATTCCCGGCGTGTCTGACGACCAGGGGATTGCACTGTCGCGAGAGAAGGATGGCGAAGTTATGGCGGCTGCCCAACGAAATCTCGACACCCTAAGATCGTTGCTGCGCGAAGCCTACGAGGGGACATGACCAAGGCACTTCGTGCCCTGGGATTCCCTGGTAGGGGCCATTCATGGATGGCCCACGCCGAGGCCCCGGCATCTGGGTTCACACCCGACCGGGCGTGAACCTAGCGGGTAATCTCCATTAACCGCGCCACTTCGATGCCGAGCGGCCGCTCCCTCAACGAGTGCAGGATCTGCTCATGTTGCGCGGGCATGACCGATTCAGCCCGGATTTCCGATTTGAGTCTCCCCTACTAAATCTCTGCTGATCTCCGACGCCTCTATTCATGTGGGTTGCCACGTGCTGAGGATGCTCCGGGGGTCCGCACCCTATGGGCGAGAAACAAAACCAGCCCTTTCAGCTCTCTTTCAACAGCTCCTTGAAAGTGGATTTCCAGGGATCGCGAGCCGCGTCGGACGGTGGCCTGATTACGGTACGATGGGTTGTTCCGGGCAGAAAGTCATCTGACGCGGCGGCTGTTTGGAGGCGTGGTGCGGCGGATTGAGGCGCTGCCGGCGCCGGCGGGGAAGGCGAAGTTGTGGTACCCAACGAATCGGTCAGATAGGAGACCCGGGACGAAGACGTGTCTGAAACATCGTTGCACGAGCGGCAGATTTCGTTTCTGAGGTGATTTCCCACCTAAGTGAGCAATTTTGAACAGACAGCTTGCCGAGAATTTGCCTACACTCACGACTTTGGGGGTCCAGACTGGAAACTCTGGGTAAAGTGTCAGCCAACCTGGAAGGCAAAATGGAAATCCTGGCTTACTGTCGGATCCGCTTCGTCAGGAAATGCTGGAGGTGCCATGTTTGCACGCAACGTCTCCATGTCTCTGAAGCCCAATAGTGTTCCTGAGTTCACCCTGAAGCTGGAGAGAGGAGTGCTTCCTTTGCTGCGAAAACAGCAAGGGTTCTGGGGCCTTATCGCGTTCGTCTCTCAAGACGGATCAGAAGCGATGGGGATCATCTTGTGGGATCAAAAAGAGAACGCGGATGCTTATGGCCGCCGAACCTACCGAAAAGTGCTGAAGGTCCTCTCGAATGTGATCGAGGGAACTCCTCAAGCTCAAGCCTGTGAGGTTTCCAACACGACCCTCCGCACGATGGAAGGGTGGAAGGCCCTGGCGAAAGAAAGGGAGAAAATTGCTCAGCTTGAAATCCATGAAGTTTCCAGGTCGGCCTTCCACAACCTTGCCGCGCCCGTCCCGGCGTGAATGCGATAGGCGTAGGGGCCCAAATTCCGTCGGCGCCGGAAACAAAGGGGCTAACTGAGCTCGCTAAGCGGCGCGTTCCCCTTCTTGACCTCCTTCCTGACCCCTGCCACCCTTACGGGCATGCTCCACTACCTCCTGTGATCCGAAAAGAATGCCTACGTTATGACAGGTTGCGCGCTGACGACGGCCGGTATCATGACACCATGGACCAGCGGTGCGGCGCTTGGGCGCAACTGCTGGCCTTGTTTCGCCCCATCTACCAAGGCGGGAGCCACGGCGACACGCGCCTCCCGGCACGTGAGGTTACGAGGCGCTGGAGGCACGCGGCGTGAAGTATGCGATCCGCATCTTGGCCAACGGCAGCCTGCAGAGGGACATTACGGGGCTGTTGACGCGGCCAGCGGGAAGACCGAGCCACAAGCTGGTCGTCTGGTACAAGGGCTTTCTCTACCAAGCTGCCAGCCGGAAGACGGCGCGGCGGCCGTTAGGGGCGATCATGCCGCGAATCTCAGCGCTACCGCTGCCAGCGGGGGAGCCGAAGTTGTGGTACCCAAAGAATCGGTCAGATAGGAGACCCAGGACGGAGACGTGTCTGAAAAATCGGTTGCACGAGCGGCAGATTGCGTTTCTAAGGTGATTTCCCGCCAAAGTGAGCAACATTGACCAGACACGGTGCCGAGAATTTGCTTACACTCGCGACATCGGGGGTCCAGACTGGAAACTCTGGGTAGACTGTCAGCCACCCTGGAAGGCAAAATGGAAATCCTGGATGGAAAGAGCGTCTCCTACAATCCGAAGAATAGCGTTTCTCGGTGACTACTTGCCGCGCAAATGCGGCATTGCCACCTTCACATCCGACCTCCTGACTGCGGTGGCCGCGGAATACCCCCAAAGCCAGTGTTTTGCGGTGCCGGTCAACGACGTCGAGGAAGGCTACGAGTATCCCGGCGTAGTCCGTTTCGAAATCGCAGAGCAGGATCTTGCGTCCTACCAACGTGCGGCGGACTTCATCAACATCAGCAACGTGGACATCGTTTGCGTTCAGCACGAGTTTGGGATTTACGGCGGGCCGGCCGGCCGTCACGTGCTGGCGCTGGTTCGCGAACTGAAAATGCCCGTCGTCACCACGTTTCACACACTCCTGCGCGAGCCGAACGACACACAGCGGCGCGTAATGCGGGAATTGGTCGCGCGCTCAACCCGGCTTGTGGTCATGACCGAACGCGGCCGCCAGATGTTGCAGGAAATCTACAAGGCTCCGCCCGCCAAAATCGATCTTATCCCGCACGGCATCCCCGACATACCGTTCGTCGATCCGAACTATTACAAGGACCAGTTTGGTGTGGAAGGAAGGGTTGTGTTACTCACCTTTGGGCTGCTTTCGCCCAACAAGGGAATTGAGCATGTGCTCAAGTCTCTGCCGCTGATTCTGGCGGAGTTCCCGGATGTTGTTTATGTCGTCCTTGGTGCGACACATCCCCGCGAGTTGCAGGAGCGCGGTGAAGCATATCGTCTCAGCCTCGAAATCCTGGCCAAGAAGAACAAAGTCGAGAAGAACGTCATTTTCTATAACCGTTTCGTAGAACTCGAAGAGTTGAAGGAGTTCATCGGTGCGGCGGACCTCTACATTACGCCGTATGTCAACGAGGCGCAGATCACGTCGGGCACGCTGGCTTACGCGTTTGGCGCGGGCAAAGCGGTGGTTTCGACCCCCTACTGGCACGCCGCGGAATTGCTGGCGGAAGAGCGCGGTATTCTGGTGCCCTTTGGAGACTCCAAGGCCATCGCGCGCGAGGTTGTCGGCTTGCTGCGCGATGCGACACGCCGGCATGCCATCCGTAAGAACGCCTACAAGCTGGGCCGCGAAATGGTCTGGAACAACGTGGCGCGGCTCTACATGCACTCCTTCGAACAGGCTCGCCTCCAGGGTGCCCTGTTGTCCCGAAAATTATTCGCTACGAAGACTCTCGACCAGCAACCGCGGGAGTTGCCAGAAGTGAAGCTGGACCATCTCTCGCGGATGACTGATTCGACCGGTATTTTCCAACACGCCATTCTCACTGTCCCGAATTTTTCCAAAGGTTACTGCACGGACGACAACGCCCGGGCCTTCATTCTTTCGACACTTCTCGACGAGTTGAAAGAGGAACCGGCGCGGGTACGGACGCTTTCCGGCACTTACGCGGCCTTCTTGAATTACGCCTTTGATGACAAAACGAAACGGTTCCATAACTTCCTGACTTTCGACCGCCGGTGGCTTGATGAACAGGGGTCTGAGGATTGTCACGCCCGTGCGCTCTGGGCGCTGGGCGTGGGCGTAGGACGTTCCCCTCATCGTAGTTTCCAGATCATGGCCGGACAACTCTTCGCGCGGGCGTTGCCGGTGGTGACCATGTTTAGTTCGCCGCGCGCCTGGGCATTTTCTCTCATCGGGATCCATGAGTATCTGCGCCGGTTGAGTGGCGACAGCTTGGCCCACCAGACTCACGATACGCTCACCGCGCGGCTGATGGACATCTTCGACAGGGCCTCTCACCCGGACTGGTCCTGGTTTGAAGAGGAGTTGAGTTACGACAATGCCAAGCTCGCGCACGCCCTGATTCTCAGCGGACACGCCACCGGACAAAAAGCTGTGTTCGAACGGGGCCTGGGTGCATTGCGTTGGCTGGCGGGGGTGCAAACCTCCGAGAATGGGTACTTCCGGCCTATCGGTAGCAATGGATTTTATCGGCGTGGCGGAACACGCGCGACCTTCGACCAGCAGCCTATCGAGGCTCAAGCGATGGTGTCTGCCTGCCTCGAGGCCTACCGCGCGACCTCGGACTCCTGGTGGTACGAACAGGCCCAACGCGCCTTCGACTGGTTCTTGGGTTGGAACGACCTCGGGTTGGAACTTCACTCTGTCAATACGGGCGGCTGCCGCGACGCTCTGCACGTGGACCGAGTGAACGGGAACCAGGGAGCGGAATCGCCCCTCGCCTTCCTGCTCTCGCTGGCGGAAATGCAACTCATGCAAAATGCTGTCACCGTTTTCAACGAGCCGGCTTTGTAGACACCGATGAAAACTATCAACGTCCATCGCACGACAGTCACTCTGTGTCCTGACAGCACGCGGGTCCTGATGCGGCCGTTTCATTTCATGAGTGGCCAGCGCGCCAGCAAGATTTGCGCCCGCATCATGGCCCTTTCCGAAGATGAAGTCCACACACAGCTTGCACAGTTGTGGGCCGAATTCGGTGGACGCCACAAGAAGATCCGCGAGTTTTTCCGGCATGGATTCGAGGAGGTGCGCCCCTACTTGTTGAGCGACCGGGCACTCTCCGAAGAAAGGTCGTTATTGATCGGTGGGTATTTCACTCACGAATATTCATTCGAAGCTGCCGCGTTGTTCAATCCCTCCATCGTGCCGCACCCGGACCAGTCGCGCCTAGCGGTCGGGTCGCAGCGTTTCGTCCTGAGCCTTCGAGCTGCGGGGGAAGGGCATATTTCCTCCATCACCTTTCGCACCGGTGTGGTGGACTCCGACGGAAACGTCGTGATCGATGCGCCCACCCGCTACGGCCTTGAGCCAGCGCGCGTGCCCAACGCTACGTTCGAAAAGTGGCTGTTCGAGCGGAAACTCCGCGAACGCAACCTGATCGGCGCCTTCAGCCGGGAAGTGCTGAAACTCCTTGGAGAGTCGTTTACGCTGGAAGAACTGCGCACCAGCATCAGCCTTGCAGCAAAGGAACTCCGGGTCCGTGATCTCGAAACCGAAAAGGCGGCCAAGAGAACGCTGACGCTGGCTCAATCGTGTTTTGAAGTTCAATTCGATCCGGACTCGTGTTTCTCCGAACGCGTGCTGTTCCCCTCCACAGCCGCACAAAGCCACGGCATCGAGGATGCACGGTTTGTTCTTTTTCAAGACGACGATGGCACGCGGACTTATTACGCCACCTACACGGCTTACGACGGCAGGATGATCCTGCCGCAGTTCCTGGAAACCTCCGACTTCCTTCATTTCAAATTCATCACGCTGATTGGGCCGGCTGTCGAGAACAAAGGCATGGCGCTCTTTCCGAGAAAGATTAAAGGTCTTTACGCGATGCTCGGCCGGCAGGACTACGAAAACATCTACTTAATGTTCTCTGACCATCTGCATTTCTGGCGAACCAAGGAACTCGTTCTGGGGCCGAAATTCCCGTGGGAATTCGTCCAGATGGGAAACTGCGGTTCGCCGATTGAAACCGAAGCTGGCTGGCTCGTGCTCAGTCACGGAGTGGGCGCGATGCGGAAATATTGCCTCGGGGCCTTCCTCCTCGATCGTGATGACCCAGCCAAGGTCATCGGCCGAGTGGGAAGGCCCCTTATCGAACCCGACGAAAACGAACGGGAAGGGTATGTCCCAAACGTTGTTTACTCCTGCGGAAGTCTTCTGCATGGCCGGCAGCTGATCATCCCTTACGGAACGGCCGACCATGCCACAACTTTCGCGACTGTGAGGCTTAAGGAAATCCTGGACGCGATGGAATAGCGCGGCCTAGGGAATCTCGAGCCCAGGGGTTTCCGGCATGCGAAGTTAAACCGATCGACGGCGCGGAGAGTCACCAGCGGTCGAAGCCGCGATTCTGTGCGAGCCGCAACGACCCCCAATTTGCGCTCGAACGGCCAGAAGTGGGATGAAAAGAAAGCGCCTATTGGAGATGGTTGCGCGCAGTCGGTGTTTGGCCGCTCAGCCGAATTCTCGAACTCAGAACAGTACTGTCCCAATATTGATTTCGAGATGTTGTGTAACTGCATGCGAAATCGTGAGTTGCACGCGAAAATGAGCAAAATCGATTTGAATTCGGAGATAGCCTGGAGCCATTCCGAAAGCTGCAGGGGGATGGTGCATGAACACGGGCCGAACGATTTTTGCTCAACTGATGGACTTGCTTCCGCTCGCCGAATTTC
>JAIQEZ010000218.1 GCA_020073545.1 Terriglobia bacterium
ACAGACCACTTGAACAGAGAAACGGAGTCATCACCATCACTCATAACAAGAAAGTGTTACCCATTTTCCTCGCAAAATCTGCTCATAATTAGGTTGCCCCCACATTAATAGGATAAGTTAGTTGGCTAATCATCTACAGGGCACACTTCTACACCACCTTCTTTGACGGCAGCAATAAACTTCTTACGAAGCGAACCGATTAGCCTTTTGTATTTCATCACCTTGCCATCGCCAGTCTTCATAATGAGAATATCACCTGAAACCTCGTATAAAAGAGTACGATTAGTATCTTTGAAAGTAATCTTGTTTTGACTGACGGAAATATCTTTTTGCAGCATAGGAATCCCTAAGCCTACATAGCCATCCATTATCCCATTCTTGCAGATAATGATAACCTCCTCAGTCTTTGGTTCAATTCCTAAGAAACCCATTTGCGATTCCTGAGTTTGCTGCCAAAATGAGAAAATAGAAGATTGTCGTTTTTCGTTCAATAGAGCTTTCTCGGCTGCTCCCTGCTGCACGGGTTTTGACTGAGAATTGTTTGAGGTTCCACTTGAAGTTTGTACACTTCGTTGAGCTTTTTCCACCTGCTGGTTTTCTTTGGTAGAACAACCATTAATTGCAGTTAAAATAAAGCACACAAACATACATGTCAATGATCTCACCTCTAATCCCTCCCTCATCTGGTCATCCGATTTAAATCGCCTATAACATTATAACCGGAATTAGTTTTTTGGCCTCCCGGCCGTTAGGAGTATACGCCTGATCGCCGCACCCGTCCTGTAGACCAACTGCGGAGAGGCCAGGGATGTGCTGGGGGCAGGACGTGAAGAAAGGTTAGGATGTGGAGGCTGGTTGCCGGGCGGTCTTCCACTGGTCAGGGAGCAGTTCGGCGATGCGGGCGTTGGGGTGGGCAGCTATGCGGCCGAACAGATCGCGGAGGTAAGCAAAGGGATCGAGCCTGAGGCGCCTGCAGGTGGCGATCAGACTGGTCAAGACGGCGGCGGTTTGTCCGCCGTTGTTGCTGCCATAGAACATCCAATTCTTACGGCCCACCGCGATTCCACGCAGGCTGCGCTCGGCGTGGACACTCTCTCGCCGGACCCACCCGAGGCACTTCGCACTCGACCCATCCATCCCGTGGTGCTCGAGAAGCAGGTGTTGATCATCGAGAACCTCTGCAACCTGGACCAGCTCCCGGATTTCTTCCTGTTTCTCGCTCTCCCGCTCAAAATCCGCGAGGGTTCCGGCTCGCCAATTCGCGCCGTGGCACTTGTCGAGCAGCTTGCGGCGTGGCCATTCTGAGGAGCCGCATGTGCGGCTCTCTCCATTTGCCGGTTCCGGCCTTGGCGAATTGTGGATCCGTAGTGAGTTCGACTATTCGCGTGCAATCGCCCGCGGGTGCAGAAGGAGGGTCAGCCCTGCGCCGGCAAGATACCCTAGGCTGAGCAAGCCGAAGCCATAGCGGAAATTGCCCGTATGATGGTTGAGGAACCCGACGGCGAGCGGGCCGAAGTATCCTCCCAGGTTGCCCAGGGCATTGATCAGGCCCATGGCTGACCCGGAGACGGACCGCGGCAGAGTCTCAGTTGGGATTGCCCAAAACGGTCCGTGCGTACCATAGGAGCCGGCGCCGACCAGGGAGATTGCCACGAAGGCCAAGGCAGGGGCGTGGCCGCTCAAGAGGATACAAGCCATCATCCAGACACCGCCCCAGGCCGCCGCGAAGGCCACGTGGCCTCGCCGCTCGCGCCGCTTATCGGAGTGGCGCGATAGGACGACCATACCAATACCGGTCACAATGTAGGGAACGGCAAAAAGGACTCCCACGAGCAGGTTACTCATCTTCTTGGCATTTTCCATCGCCGAGGGAAGCCAAAACAGATAGCCATAATTTCCAGTGTTCAGTAAGAAGTAAATACCAACCATCGTTAGGACCTGAGGCCTGAGCAGGGCTCGCCAGACCGGCTCGGGTTTTACCGGCTCGAGCTCCCGGGATTCCTGCCGAAGAGTGGCCTCGAGATAGTCGCGTTCATTCGGGGAAATCCAGCGGGCTTGGTGAGGATGGTCATCAATGAACGCCCACCAGATGATTAACCACAAGAAGGGCAATGCCCCCTCGGCGATCAGCAGCACTCGCCAATTCCATCGGCCCAAAATCCATCCCGAAAGCGGTGAAGACAGGGCTACGGAGGCGGGGAGACAGAGCATCCAGTAGGCGTTGGCGCGGGCGCGTTCCGGCCGCGGAAACCAGTGGGAGAGCAGCACCAGCACGGCTGGCCAGACCCCGCCCTCCGCAATTCCCAGCAGGAGGCGCATCACCCAGAATTGCCGCGCCGTTTGCACAAAGCCGCACCCCACGGCGCAGAGGCCCCAAAGAACCAGCAAAATGCTGATGAACCGTTTGGCGCTCCAGCGATGCGCCAAGTGCCCACCCGGAATTTGGAGAAGCATGTACCCCCAAAAGAAAATTCCGGCCGCGTCGCCTGCTTGCGTGGGATCCATATGGAGCTCTCGACTCAGGGAGGGAATCGCGAGCGAGATATTCGTCCGGTCGATGAAAGCAATCGTGTACATGATGAACGCGACCGGGATGATGTGCAGCCAGCGTTGGGAAGGCATACGGTTGAGGGACGATTTTAACCCTGTCAGTTCCAAATCGGTTTCGGGCGTCCCTGGCATCAAGAGATGCGGTGACCACGCCGGGCATTCCCAAGCCTTTTGCCCCCAGCGCACTCAACGTATTTCGTCTTCGCCCGAGTTCGAGGCGGCAGGATACCAGCAAGCGCGGGTGGATGCAATGCGTGGGAGGTCATTCGCTTCGGGCGGCAACAACCGTTCTCGCCGTGCCTTCCGTTGTCACCTCCGCGAAGGGGATGAAATGCCTCGGTAGAAAACAGGGGGAAATCGCCCCGACGCGTCGGGGCGCCAGCGCACCCGCCCTCCTCGATCATGCCGTTGTGATATCACCCATGATATGATACCATCTTTGGCGTGAAGGTGGTTTTGGACACCGATGTGGTGGTAGCAGCGATGCGCAGCCCGCGCGGAGCGTCGGCGGCAATTCTGCGGGCGGCACGGCAGGGCCGGGTGACGCTGCTCGCGAGCATGCCCCTGGCTCTGGAATACGAAGCGGTCTGTTCCCGGGCGGAGCACCGTCTGGCCGCAGGGCTGTCTGATCGTGAGGTTAAGGTCTTTCTCACGGCGGTCGTGGCCCTCGCCGAGCCGGTGACGACACATTTTCTCTGGCGGCCTCAGCTTCGTGATCCGGGCGATGAAATGGTGCTGGAAGCGGCTATCAACGGTCGAGCCGACGCCTTAGTGACATTCAACGCGCGGGATTTCGGATCGGTTCCAGCGCAGTTTGGAGTAGAAATCTTGCTTCCGCGCGAAGCGATGGGGAGGATTAAGTCATGAGCGCAATCAAAACTTATCCGCTGCGACTACCCCGGTCGCTCAAGGAAACCGTAGAGCGGTTGAGCCGGGAGGACGGAACGAGCATCAACCAGTTCGTGGCCACGGCGGTGGCGGAAAAGGTCTCGGCCCTGCGCACCGCCAAATTCTTCGAGGATCGGAAAGCACGGGCGGACTTCAAGGCCTTCGACAAGATCATGCGTCGCCGGCGCGGAAAACCACCCCGCGAAGGGGATGAAATGCCTCGGTAGAAAATGGGGGGGAATCAGAGACCCCCAAGGACAGGTCTGCGCCAGCCGGCCCCTGCGGATTTGTCGATAAACACGAGGTTACTTTCGGCGGGTAATCTGGGATTTGACTGCGCTACCACTCTTAGGGGCTTCGATCACTTTTCCGGTTAGCCAACTCATGCTTATCCGGTTGTTTCAGCAAGCCCCAATTAGTAGTATATGGGCATGCCGCGCCCAGCGTTTCCGAAAACCTTGCGCGAGTTTCAGTCGATGTTCGCTACCGAAGAGGCTTGCCAGAAGTATCTGGCTGAGTGCCGCTGGCCGGACGGCTTCGTCTGCCCGCGGTGCGGGAAC
>JAIQEZ010000097.1 GCA_020073545.1 Terriglobia bacterium
AGCCAACGAGGCGTAAAAGCCATCACTTCCGTCAGCAAGGCCGATATCATCACCGTCAGCGGCAAGGACACGCTCAGCTTCCCACGTCTGGCGGCCAAAGCCTTCAGTTCGCTCAGCCTGGAGGATATCCCCACGTTGATGGTCACGCAGTCCTCGGCGGATAACGTGCTGTGTTTTGCCGTGCACGATGCCGATTTGCGCCGCGTGAAAGCTCATCTCGAAATGACCTTTGAACTTGAACTGCGGCACGATTACATGGCGGCGATCGAAGTCATGCCCCACGTGGCGATTGTCGTGGCGATCGGTGAAAACATGAAGGGCACGCCGGGCATTGCCGGCCGGGCCTTCGGCGCTCTGGGACGGCATGGCATCAACATTATTGCGATTGCGCAGGGTTCGTCCGAGTTAAGTATTTCATTTGCAGTAAGGTCTCCAGATGTGAAAGAGGCTGTAAAGGCCATTCACGAGGAGTTCAAGCTCTAAGCAATCAGCGCCGCGGCATGGCGAGTCGCAGCGGTAGCTCGGCGGTGCTGAAGGATGATGACAGCATGCTGAGACCTTGAGAATTCCATGTCCTCTGCCTATCTCCAGTGCATCGAAGAAACCTGCCGGCGCCGGCAGGACTCCCGGAAGGACGCTCACTCCTGCGCGTTCTGCGGCGGCTTGCTCGAAGTGAAATACGATTTCGATCAGTTCGACCCCGAGCAACTCCGCCACGCCTGGCACCAGCGCCGGTTGAGCGGTGAACCGATCGACCGCAGCGGAGTGTGGCGCTTCCGCGAGTTGATCCCGTTTGTGGAGCCCGGCGCGCGCATCGTTTCGCTCTCGGAAGGGTCTACGCCGCTGGTGGGAACAAGGCGCGCGGGCTGGTGGGCCGGCCCGGTTCATTTGACTATCAAACACCAGGGCAACAACCCCACAGGATCCTTCAAAGATCTGGGCATGACGGCCTGCATCACGCGCGCCGACTCGCGAGGCATTCGCATGGTAGCGTGTGCCTCGACGGGGAACACCTCGTCATCGATGGCCGCCTACGCGGCGCGCGCCGGCATAAAAGCCTTGCTGTTCGTCCCCTACCGGCAAATCTCCTCCGCCAAGCTCGCCCAGGCACTCGACTTCGGCGCTTTGGTCGTGGAAGTCGGCGACACCTTCGATGAAGCCTTCCGCCTGCTGCGTGAAATTGCTCCGGAGTTGGGGTTGTATCTCGTGAACTCCATCAACCCGTTCCGAATTGAGGGCCAAAAGACCATCGTTGCCGAGATGCTCGAGCAGCGCGCCTGGCGGCCGCCGGACTACATTGTCGTTCCCGGTGGCAACCTTGGAAATGCCTCCGCCGTCGGCAAGGGACTGTGGGAGTTGAAGGACTTGGGCTTCATCGAAAAGGTGCCTCAAGTCGTTGTCGTCCAGGCGGCAGGCGCGAACCCGTTCTACCAGACTCTTCGCGCCGGCTCATCGGAACTGATGCCGGTCGAGCATCCCAGCACCGAAGCGACAGCCATTCGCATCGGCCATCCCGCCAATTGGAAAAAGGCGCGGCGAGTGCTCGATTGGACGGGCGGTTTCTGCGAGTCGGTGACGGATGCAGAAATCTTCGAAGCCAAGACGGTCTTGGCCGAGGACGGGGTGGGCTGCGAGCCCGCCTCCGCCGCGACCGTCGCAGGGGTGCGGAAGTTGGTGCGGGCAGGAAAGATCGAAAGGCACGCGGACCTCGTCTGCGTTCTCACCGGCAACCAACTCAAAGACACCGAGTACATCATGCGTCATCGCTCGGAAGACCAGGAGAGCCACCAGCGATTGCGCGTCGAGCCCGACCTCGACTCGCTCCGCCGGGCATTGGAACGAGCTTTGACGTCGCCGGTTGAGTCCCGTTGATTCGGGGATTTAGGCAGCGTTGATTGGTCATTCTGTAACGGCGCCACAGACACGGGGCAGTCTTAGACGAGCCAAACATGAACGAGCGGTTGCGGCAGGAGGTTCGATTCCTCACGACGCGGCTGGGCGCGTTGGTCCGCGAACAGTCCGGGCCCGAAGTGTTCGCGGCGATCGAAGTCTTACGCAAAGTCGCGAAGCAGATACGCCAGAACCCGGATCCCAAACTGCTCCGGACCAAAGAGCGCGAGGTGAATCGACTCTCGGTGGCAGATGCTGCGGAGGTCGCGCACGCTTTCAGCCTCTTCTTCCACCTCGTTAATCTTTGTGAGGAACGCGAACGCATCCGCCGTCTGCGTGCACACGACCGCCAGGAGGCAGGCGCTCCCATGTCGCTGCGCCACACCTTCAACGAGGTGCGCCGGCAGGGTGTGCGGGCAACGGCAGTCAGGAGGCTGCTCGAGTCCATGCACATCGAGCCGGTGCTGACGGCGCACCCTACGGAAGCCAAACGCCGGAGTGTTCTGAACCACATTTTGCGCGTGGGCAGAACACTCGACGCGGCCTGCGGTGAGTTGAGCACCACCACGCAGGGCGATATCGACTCCTGGATTGAAGCGCTGTGGCTTACCGACGAGGTTCGCGAAGGCGTCGTCACGCCGGAGATGGAAAGTGAGAACGCCCGCTTTTTTCTCGAACGAACGATCTACGATCTGGCGGGGAGTTTTTGGGATAAGCTTTGCGCCGCACTGGCCCGCCCCTACCCGAACCTGCCTGAACCCCTTCCGTTCTTGAGCTTTGGTTCCTGGGTAGGGACGGATCGAGACGGCAATCCCTTTATTACGCCCGCGACGAGTCTGGATGCCGCTGAACAGGTACGGCTGAGCGTTCTCCGCTACTACCGTGAGGCATGTCGCCGAATGCTGGGCTTAGCCTCTTTCCCCTGCCAGAAGCTCCGGTTCGAACCGGCCCTGCGCCGCGAAATCACTCGGGACATGCGTCGTTTCCCCGCCACCCGGGCTTTTGAAGCCGTCGACCAGCCCAGCGAACTCTATCGGCGGAAGCTGCGCATCATAATGTGGAGACTGGGGCGCACCGCGGAACGGGCGCGCGGCTCTTACGCCGCACCGCAGGAATTCACCCGCGACCTCCAAGGGCTTGAGCGGCTGCTGGCCGCGCATCCCAGCCCCCGCATTTCGCGGCTGGGCCCGGGTCGGCTGCGCGTAGCGTCTCAGGTTTTCGGGTTTCACGGCGCGAGCCTCGATTTCCGCACGCACGCGTGCGCTACTCGCGCCGCCGTCGCGGAGCTCCTCGAAGAGGCACATCTGGCCACCGAGCCTGGCAAAGCTCGCACCCGGTCGATCCAGCAACTGCTCTTTCGACCTGCTTTGCGTCCACCTTTCTCGGCAGGCACGCATCGGGTTCTGGAAGAATTTCGCGCCCTGCGCGAGATCCAGGCCCGCAACGGAGAAGCCGCGGCGCACCGCTACGTCCTGAGCATGACGTCCGGTGCGGCTGATGTCTGGGACGTGCTGCTCCTGGCTCGGCAAGCGGGGCTCGTCGAGGCGCGCGGTCACCGCCTACATTCCTCCCTCGATGTCATCCCCCTCCTCGAAACTCTCGACGATCTCGAGGCCGGCCCGCGGATCATGGAGGAACTCTTCTCGGATCCTCTCTACCGCCGTATTCTGCGCGCGCGGAAGGATTTTCAGGAAGTGATGCTGGGGTATTCAGATTCCGTCAAAGACGGGGGCTACATGGCCGCCAATTGGGCGCTCTTTCACGCGCAGAAGCGATTGGCCCGCGTGGCGGAAAAACACCGCATCCGCCTCTGCCTTTTCCACGGAAAAGGTGGAACCATCGACCGCGGCGGCGGCCAATCGCATCGCAGCATTCAAGCTCAACCCTTCGCCGCGCCGGGAGGGAGGCTTCGCATCACCGAGCAGGGCGAAGTCGTTTCCCTCAAATACTCCAATCCCGCGATTGCAGAGAGGAACCTCGAACAACTGGTGACCGCGGTGCTCGAGGCCCACCTGCTCCACTTTCGTCGTGTCGAGGCCAGCAAGCTCCCCGCATGGGAGGGGTACGCCACAGAGCTCGCCGCCAGCAGTCGCGACTTCTACCGGCAACTCGTTTACGAGACGCCCGGGTTTGTGGAGTACTTCCGGCAGGCCACGCCCATCGATCTGATCGAGCACATCCGTCTCGGATCCCGCCCCAGCCGCCGACTGGGAGGGCGTGATCTTCGCGACCTGCGGGCTATCCCCTGGGTCTTCGCCTGGACACAGTCTCGACACCTGCTTCCCGCCTGGTTCGGCCTGGGTCACGCCGTCGAGAAATTCCAGCTCGACCACGCTTCCCACGGTTTGGATCTGCTGCGGCGCATGTACCAGGGCTGGCCTTTCTTTTCGGATCTCGTCAACAACGCCGAGCTTTCCCTGGCCAAGACGGATCTCTATATTGCCAGTCTCTATGCCGCGCTCGCCCGGCCGCGCCGGCTCGGCCAGAGAATGTTCCGGCGCATTGAAGAGGAGTATCACCGCAGCGTTCGTGGGGTCCTGGAGATTTCGGGTTCCGCCATGCTGCTCGAACGCCAGCCCGTCCTGGCTGAGTCCATCCGCCTCCGCAATCCTTACGTGGACCCCCTCAACTTCCTGCAAACCCGTTTCCTCGAGCGCTGGCGCCGGGATCGCCGCCGCCCCCAGCAACGGCCCGGCGAAGCAGCCCTCTTCCATCTTCTGCAAATTACCGTGGGCGGCATTGCCTTTGGAATGAAAAGTACAGGCTAGGCCTCTTGAGGCGTGGGTGCCTCAACCCACGTCACAGTGGTCTCTGCCCTTCCTTTCTCCCTCTACTGGCGGTACGCTGATCATCCGATGGTGCGCAGTCGATCTGAGAAAACTCGCTTAGACCGGCTCCTCGTTGAGCGCGGGCTGGCGGAGTCGCGGGAGAAGGCACAGGGCCTCATCTTGGCAGGGCAGATCCTGGTGAACAACCAGAAAGGGGAGAAGTGCGGAGCACTCGTCGATCCCCAAGTCTCGCTACGCCTGCTCGGCGAAGTGTCCAAATATGTGAGCCGTGGCGGACTGAAACTCGAAGGCGCCCTCGAGCACTTTCGCATTGATCCCGATGGAAAAGTGTGCCTGGATATCGGAGCTTCCACCGGCGGCTTCACCGATTGCCTGCTCCAGCACGGCGCGGCGAAGGTCTTCGCTGTGGATGCGGGAACGAACCAGCTCGACTGGAGACTGCGGCGCGACCCCCGGGTTGCTGTCCTGGAAAAAACCAACGCGCGCTTCTTGAGGTTCGACCTGATCGGAATGCTCGTGGAACTCGTGACGGTCGATGTGTCATTCATCTCCGCAGCCCTGGTTCTGCCGGCGCTCCTGCCGCTGCTCGCATCCCGTGCGGAGTTGCTGGTTCTGGTCAAACCCCAATTCGAGGTTGGTAAAGGAAAGGTCGGAAAAGGTGGCATCGTCCGTGACCCGGCACTGCACCAGGAGGCAGTCGCCAAAGTCTCACGCAAACTCCTGGAACTGGGGTTCAGCCAGCTATCGTCTGCGGAAAGTTCTCCGCCGGGGGCAGAGGGAAACCGCGAGTTTTTCTTGCATGCGGTTTGGCAAAAAGCCCGCTAGAATAGTTTCCACCTTTGTCGATGTAGGGGTCGCCGCGGCCGAAGGTCCGCCGATCTTAATGGCGGGGCGACCGTTCGGCCCGCTGGGGGCAAGCGCCGCGCGCCCTTACAGCGCCGGGGGCGATCGCAAGCGACGTCAAGTTCTGATGCGCACCGCGAGAAAACTGGACACTCCTAACGGTTAGGAATCACCATGCCCATCCAACGGGTCGGCATCATCTCAAAACCCAAGAAGACGGAAATCGGCGAGATTGCGCCCGTTTTGCTCGAATGGCTCCATGACCGCAGTATCGAAGTGTTTATTGACAAGGAAACAGGGGCCATCATGCGAACCTCGGAGCACTGCCTGACCCGAAATGAAATGCCGGGCCAGGTGGACCTGTTGATTGTGCTGGGAGGGGACGGCACCCTGCTGGCTACGGCGCGCGCGCTGAACCGCAAGCCGGTCCCCATCCTCGCGGTGAATCTGGGAGGGCTCGGATTCCTTACCGAGATCACGCGAGAGGAACTCTATCCCACCCTGGAAAGGGTGGTGGCCGGCACCCACCGTACCGACCGCCGCGTGCAGATTGAGGGCGAGCTGATTCGCGCGGACGAGGTCATCACCTCATTCCTGGCGTTGAACGATGTGGTGCTCAACAAGGGTGCCATCGCGCGAATCTTCGACTTTGAATTGCGCGTGAACGGCCAGCTTGTGTCGACCTACAAGTCGGATGGCTTGATTGTGTCCACGCCGACGGGGTCTACCGCATACTCACTCGCGGCGGGGGGTCCCATCGTCACTCCCGCCGTCGCAGCCTTCCTCGTCACTCCCATTTGCGCTCACACCCTCACCCACCGCCCCCTGGTGCTTCCCGACACGGTCACCATCGAAGTCACGGTGAAAAGTCAGCGGGAAGCTGCATACCTGACCGTGGATGGCCAGGTCGGCATCGCCGCGCACAGCGAAGACTTGGTCCGATTGAGGAAGGCCGATTCGTGTGTTGAATTGGTGCAACCGCTCGCAAAACAGTACTTCGAAATCCTCCAGCAGAAGTTGAAGTGGGGTGAACGCTAGTCGGTTTCGAGATTGACGGAGCTTGTCCGAGATGTTGCCGAACAGGTTTCGGGAATTGCGGTCCGGTCCGAGCGTGCGGCCACTGCGCCGGGCTTAAGCTTTCTCACCCGCCATCAAGTCTGCCACTTTTTCGCGGGGGCGAATCAATTCCACTTCCCCACCATGGACCAGGACTTCGGCAGGACGTGGTCGAGTATTGTAATTGGAGGAGAGCACGAACCCGTAGGCGCCGGCGGTCAGCACCGCCAGCAGGTCGCCGGGCTGGACGTCGGGCATATCGCGGTCTTGGGCGAGGAAATCGCCACTCTCACAGAGAGGTCCGACGACGTCCGCCTGCAACTTCTCGGCAGGCCGCTCAAGCGCTGGAACAATCTCGTGGTAAGAACCGTAGAGTGTCGGCCGCATCAGATCGTTCATGCCCGCGTCGACAACCACGAAATTTTTCCGCTGGTTCCGCTTCACATAGAGCACTCGAGTCATTAACACGCCGGCATTGCCCACCAGCGCGCGCCCCGGCTCGAGGATGAGTTGCACGGAGGTCCCCCGCAGCCGCTCTTCCAGGCCCCGCGTCATTCCTTCCACGTCCAGGGGTTCCTCGTCGGCGTAGCGAATCCCATACCCGCCTCCCAAGTCCAGCAACTTCACGGGAATGCTTTCCGCTGCCAGTTGCCGGGCCACGCTCAAGATCTCCTCCAGCGCCTTCCAGAAAGGTTCCACTTCCAGGATCTGGGAGCCGATGTGACACGCTACACCGTGGACGCGCAGGTGTGGTGAGTGCGTGGCGCGACGGTAGAGCTCCAGAGCCTCGTCTTTCGGCACGCCAAACTTGTGGATGATTTGGCCCGTGGAAATGTAGGGGTGCGTACGGGCTTCCACATCGGGATTCACCCGGATCGAAATGCGGGCTGGCTTCTGCAGGGTACGAGCGCGGCTTTCGATTACCTCAAGCTCACCCGCCGATTCCACGTTGAACATCAAAATACCGGCCGCGAGACCGGCATCGATCTCGGCCTGGGTTTTTCCGACGCCGGAGAAGACGATCGTGTCGGGGGCAGCTCCGGCGCGAAGCGCGCGCGATAACTCGCCGCCGGAGACCACATCGAACCCCGCCCCAGCCTGCCGCAGCAAACTCAGGATGCGGAGATTGGAATTGGCTTTGACCGAGTAACAAATCAGACTGGGAATGCGCGCCAAGCTGCCGCGCAATCGTTCAAAGTTGCTGATGATCGCGGCTTGGCTATAAACGTACGTCGGCGTGCCGAAGCGCTCGGCGAGGGACGCGAGGGTCAGCTCTTCGCAAGAAAACTCGCCCTGGCGATACTGAAAAGCCTCACTGGTCGATGAGCTCATGCCCGTCCTTTTGGCAAACTCAAGCTTGGCCGGTGCACTCAAGCGCTCGCCTCGGCGGGCTCGTGTACAGCCTTTTCCGCGCTCAGCGCACCTTCAATAACACCAGCGTCTGGTCGTCGCGCTGAGGACGCCCACCCTCGAACAGGCGAACCTCGTCAAACATCCGATCGACGATCTCCTGTGGAGACCGTTGGGCGTTCTGGCGCAGCACATGTTCCAGGCGGCGCGACCCGAACTCTTCCTGCCCGGGGCTCGCAGCTTCAGTGATGCCGTCTGAAAATATCGCCAACAAATCTCCCGACTCCAGATTCACCGCGACTTCCTGGTACTCCGTGTGCTCGAGCAGGCCGAGGGGAACCCCCTCCGCGCGAATCGGACGGCACTGGCCTTTTCGGACGAGGATGGGAAGCGGCATGCCGGCATTGGCGAGGCGCAGGATCTTCGTGCGCGGGTCCCAGATGGTGTAGGTCAGGGTAATGAAGTGGCCTTCAATCTTCCGCTCCAAAAGCACGACGTTCAACCTCTTCAACATGTCCGGAGGCGCAAGCTTCTGCGGAGCGAGACTCCGCAACGTGCCGCTGGCCATGGCGCCGTAAAGCGCTGCGGGCGCGCCCTTTCCGCTCACGTCACCGACGGCAATCACATGCCGGTCCCTGCCAGACGCCAGGAAATCGTAAAGGTCGCCTCCCAGTTCCCGCGCGGGCTGAAAGCGCAACGCCACGTCCAAACCAGGAATGGTCGGTGCAATCCCCGGCATCAAGTGCATCTGGATCTCCTGCGCGTGTCGCAGGTCTCGCTCCAGGCGCGCTTCGCTCCGCGCTACACGCTCATACAGCCGGGCGTTTTCAATGGCAATAGCGATCTGGGGGGCAAGCGTCGAAAAGATGCGGACGTGGTCGTCATTGAAATAGTTGGGCTGAGGGCTTTCCAGATCGATGACACCAATCACCCGGTTACGATGCATAAGCGGGACAGCCATCTCGGAGCGAGTTTCCGGATTCACGCGGATATACCGTGAGTCCTTGGAAACGTCGGGCACGACCACCGGCCGGCGAAGGCTCGCCGCTGCTCCCACGACGCCCTGATCGAAAGGCACTGTATACTTCTCGGGCATCCGCTCGTCTTGCTTCAGGGAAATGACCGCATTGAAAGTTTGCGCCTGCTCGTCGGCCAGCAGGATGCTGAACCGGTGATAATCGACGAGCCGCTTGGTGAGCGTCCCAATCTTCCGAAGCAGTTCGTTCAACACCAGCACCGAACTGAGCTCGCGGCTGATTTCGTTCAATAGCTGCAGTGTCCGCGCCTGGCGCACGCTGCGCCGGTAGAGCCGCGCGTTTTCGACCGCCATGGCCATGCGCCCAGCCAGGAGCTCCAGCAGGTTGACGTGCGAATCGTTGAAGAAGTCCGGCAGCGGGGCTTCCAGGTCGATCACCCCGATCGGCCGGTTTTTGAAGACCAGAGGAACAGCCAGCTCGGAGCGCATCGAAGGTAACGACGCGATATAAGCGGGATCCTTTTGAACGTCATTGACCAGGATCGAATGCCGCGTTTGAGCGGCCCGGCCCACGATGCCCTCTCCCACCTTAATCCTCAGGCTGCGGACAACTTCTTGGGGGTGGCCGATGCTGAAACGGATGCGGAGTTCCTGCGTCTTCTCATTCAGGAGAAAAATGGCAAAAACCTCGTAGTCAATGGCGCGTTTGACGATCTCCGTAATGCGCACCATCAACTCATCGAGATCGAGTGTAGAGCTGATCCGCTCGCTCACTTCGAGCATCAAGGTCAGGAGCTCCGTCAGCTCGAGAGGCCGCGATGTGGACCTGGTGGCTTCAGTCATAGGTTTTGCTGGTGCTTCCCAAAACAGCTTGCGGCGCTGCAGACGTGGCCCGGTGCGCCGTCGACGCTTTGGAGTGCGGGAACGTAGCTCCCGCTTACTCGCGGCAATTTGAGGTCTCGCAAAGGGGCGACCAGCCGCCACACTGCACAGCAGTTCGCGGCAAGAACTTCTCAGCCAGGCGTTTCAGGTTCACAGCAGACTATCTATTCTAACATACGGGTCTCCTACCACCTTTTTCCATTCCACGACCCCTCGCGACGCTAGCTCCACCGACGTGCCAACTTCCTGCCGCGGCAACCCGATCAACATGTGGGTGCGTTTTTCCAAACGACTGCGCCGCGCCGCCTCCGATATAATGGCCCTGGATGCTCATTCTGGCCTTTGATACAACCAGCGAGAAGGGTGGCGTCGGAATCTTCAAAAACACGGAGTGTCTGGCGGCTGTTCCGAACCAAGGTCCGGCTAACCTTTACTCGATCACCCTGTTTGAAATGGTGCAGCAGGCGCTGGCGCAGGCCCGGCTTGAACTCCGTGAGATCGGGTTGTATGCGGTGGCCAACGGACCGGGATCATTCACTGGGATCCGTGTGGGCCTGGCGGCTGCCCGGGCCTGGGGGAAGGCTTTCGAGAGGCCGGTTCGCGGTGTCTCTGTACTCGCAGCCTTGGTGAACAAACCCCGCCTGACATCTGATTGGGCCTTCCCCATTCTGGACGCGCGGCGGGGAGAGTTTTTCCTGGGCTGCTTCCGCCGAGCTGGTAGCGCGGACCTGCGTCCTTCAGGTCCGCGGCTCTTCGGCCCGGCCGGGCACTGCTATGAAGCAGCGGATACAGGTTGGGTTCTAAGACCTGAAGCTCTGCGCTCATTTCTGGAAGAGCAACTTGCCAGCGGCGCGAGTGCCACGTGTCTGGTTCGCGCGCACGACCAGGCCTCCCAGGCTCTCGGTGAGAGGTTGCCTCCCTCACTGGGCTGGGAGCGGATTGAAGGCACCTTGACGGACTCCATTGCCTCCGTCGCCCAGAAGGAAGAACAAGCCGGCAGCCCCCGTTCAGATTCCCAACTCGATGCCTACTACATTCGCCGGCCCGATGCCGAAGTCAACTGGAAGGACTGAACCTTCGAGGATCATCGTCCTATGATGCTTCGAGCTTTCATGGATAATGACCTTCCAGCCGTTCATGCAATTCAGTCCAGCTGTCCACACGCCGCGCAGTGGCACAAAGAGGATTACCTCCGCTTGGCGGGCGATCCATGCGGAATGATCCTCGTGGCGGAACTCGCGACCGCGAAGCCGCCACACCTCGTGGGCTTTGCGGCGTTCCACCGCGTCATCGAGGAGGTCGAACTGCGCAACCTCGCCGTCGACCCCGCGCACCAGCGACAGGGGGTTGCACGTTCGTTGCTTCGGGAAGGAATCCGGGAGCTGCAGGAATTCCGAGCGCGCCGCATTTTCCTGGAGGTCCGCGCCTCCAACCATCCTGCCCTCGCGCTCTATGCTTCCTTGGGATTCAGATTGTATTCAACGCGCAAGGGTTACTATCAGGGTCCCTTAGAGGACGCGTTGCTTATGGCGCTCGACATCCACCCTTCCTCCGAAATCCCCTCCCAGTGAGAGCCCCGAGGTCAGGCTCGGCTGCTGCCCGGGCGTCGACCAGGCTGGGCGGTGAACGGTTCGGGGACTGTCCTGGATTCCCGCTTTCGCGGGAATGACACAGTGCGCAGGAGCAATTTCACATCGCCACGGTAGAGCAAGGCGCCTGCGGGCGCCCAGGTCATTCCCGCTGCCTTGTTTCCTTTTAGGGTCGCTCTGATCGAACCGGGAAAGCGAGAATAATCTCCTGCGCAGATGTGAACGGGATTGGCCGGATTGCTCCCGGAGGTGACCGCTGCTTTGCGGGGTTGGCGCGATGACCTGACCCGCCAAATAGGGTGACGGCCCGCCGCCCAGCCGCTGGCTTTTTGTGCTATCCTGCCGGGTTCATTTCGACCGCAAGTGCCGCGGCGTGGGGGCCGCTGCTGGACGGAGAAACTCGAATCGATGCTTCTTGCGAGTCCCAACCGCACCGGCTGCCGAGGCTGCATCTTGATCCCGCTCGCGCGGCTCAGCAGTTTTGAGCGAATCGTTCTCAGCTTTCCTAACACAATCCACCTGGAGACCCACCATGCCTGAATATAGGTACCTCTTATCCGAACGAGAAATCCCCAAGTCCTGGTACAACGTGATCCCCGACTTACCCGGGCCGCTGCCTCCGCCG
This sequence comes from Terriglobia bacterium, assembly GCA_020073545.1. GTDB lineage: Bacteria > Acidobacteriota > Terriglobia > UBA7540 > UBA7540 > Bog-366. The sequence continues at coordinate 12,001 of JAIQEZ010000097.1, forward strand.
CTGAATCCAGCCACGGGCCAGCCCGCCCAGCCCAGCGATTTGGAAGCCATCTTCCCGCACGCGCTGATCGAACAGGAGGTCACAGGCGCGCCGAGCGTGCCTATTCCTGATCCGATTCTCGACATCCTGCGGATGTGGCGGCCCACGCCTTTGCATCGCGCCCACCGGCTCGAGAGGGCGCTGGGAACTCCGGCCAAGATCTTCTACAAGAACGAAGGAGTCTCACCTGCCGGCAGCCACAAGCCCAACACGGCGATCGCGCAGGCTTATTACAACAAGGCCGCCGGCATCAAACGCCTCACCACAGAAACCGGCGCAGGCCAGTGGGGCAGCGCGCTGGCGTTGGCGTGCAATGTGTTCGGCATGGAGTGCATGGTCTACATGGTGAAGTGCAGCTTTTATCAGAAGCCGCATCGCCGCACCATGATGGAATGCTGGGGCGCGCGGTGCATTCCTTCCCCCAGCGACCAAACACGAGCTGGTCAGAAGGTTCTTGCCGACGACCCCGAATGTCCCGGCAGTCTGGGCATCGCCATCAGCGAAGCTGTGGAAGACGCCGCCGCTCACCAGGACACCAACTACTCGTTAGGCAGCGTACTCAACCACGTCCTGCTTCATCAGACCGTGATTGGCCAGGAAGCCATCGTACAGATGAAACTCGCCGGAGCTTCGCCGGACCTCGTCATCGGTTGCTGCGGCGGAGGGAGCAACTTCGCCGGGCTGGCCTTCCCCTTCGTGCCGGCGAAAGCCGCGGGCAAGAGCCTTCGCCTGATCGCGGTCGAACCCGCCGCGTGCCCCACCATGACCAAGGGTGTTTACGCTTACGACTTCGGGGACAAGAGCGGCATGACGCCGCTGCTCAAGATGGACACGCTCGGGCACGACTTCGTCCCGCCCGGAATCCACGCCGGCGGGTTGCGCTACCACGGCATGGCGCCGCTGGTCAGCCTGCTGCATCGCGCCGGTGTCGTGGAGGCGGTGAGCTATCCACAATTGAAGTGCTTCGAAGCCGCATTAACGTTTGCGCGCGCGGAGGGCATTATCGTGGCGCCGGAGACTTCCCACGCCGTCGGCTGCGTCATCGATGAAGCCTTGAAGGCCAGGGAAGAGGGCAGGCAAAAGACCATCCTCTTCAATCTCAGCGGGCATGGGCATTTTGATATGGCGGCGTACGAGAAGTATTTTGCCGGCGAGCTTTCCGATTACGAGTATCCAGCGGAAAAAATCCGGGAGGCTCTGGCACACTTGCCCAAGGCTTCCTGATTTTGGATTGTTTAAAAGGGTGTTGAAAAACGTCTAGCGGCGACTTCACGTCGCCACCGCGGGATTGGATCCATTGGACTTATGGCGATATAAAATCGCCGCTACCTCGCAACGTTGGGGTTTTCAACACCCTGTTAAGCTCTCAGCGATCAGCTTTCAGCTAAAGCTCTTGCTTACCGCTGAGAACTGATTGCCATCCTTACCAATGCAAAATCGCAAATCCAAAATAGCTAAACATCCTTGCCCAGAGCGACCACAAAGTACTGCGCCGGTGTTGTGCCCGCATTGCGAATTCCGTGCTCTTCGTTCGACGCGACGAAAACCACTGAACCTGGACCCAACCGAGTTGATCGCCCGGTGATCGTTGCCTCAATGGTCCCCTCGCGGATCAGGAACATCTCCTCATGCCGGTGCTGATGCCCCGGGTGAGGCATTGCGCCGGGTGCAAGCAGGGTCTCATGGACTTCCAGGGGACAGCCATCATGGGTTTCGCCTTCCAGGACGGGGCGGAATTCGTTCCCGCCTCGCTTCTCGACCTGCAAATCCTCATAGCGGGCCGCCTTGCTGGCCAGCGAGGTCTTCTGCGCTGCGAGCCCCAGGGATGTTGCCAGCGTTGATAACAACAGGCACAAATCTCTCCGCGAATAGGTCATAGAATTCCTCCCCAGCTCAAAAAGCCTCGCGCCTTTGTGGGTACAATACAGCCAGCCTACGGTCCACTGGACCGGGCGGGCGTGGAGGGCGCTTGCTGCGCGCCCAGTTGCCGGTAGACAGCCTCCACATCTTCCGCCGCAAGCTCCGGCGCGTGCCAAGCGTAGGTCTTCGGGAGCGAAAGGTGCTTCTGCACGTCTTCCGCAGATTTCCCTTCTCTGAGGCGTATCTCGACCTGCGCGACCAACCATTCCAGGAAACCGCGGAAATCGGCCAGATCTTTCTTGCTGCCCGGCGCGCCGTGACCGGGAACATAGGTGTCAACATCCCAGCCCTCGACCTGTCGGAGCACCTCGATCCAGCGGCGCACGTCGCGCGAACCAATGCGCGGAAAATAGTGGTTGTCGTAAAACTCCCCTAAGAAAAGAGTTTTCGCAGAAGGCACATAGACCGCGGCGTTCTGGGATGAGGTCTCGTCCCGCAGCAGGCTGACGAGTCTGATTTCCCGGTCGCCCACGGTGAGGGTCATGTCCCCATCGAAAGTCTGGGTCGCGGGCGTAACGTGGAAGCCGCGCATGCGAGCTTGCAGGCGCCACCCCTCTTCTGCCTGGAAGCGAGCGAAAAGCTCCTGGCGGTACCGCTTCATTTCCGCTTGGGCGGTCATGGTGGAAATCAGTATGGCCTGCTCGTCCGTGAAGACTTCGTTACCCAACATGTGGTCGGCCGCAGAACTCGTGTTGATAACGTATTTGACCGGCATCTCCGTGCGCTTGCGAATTTCATAAAGCAGCTCGCGAGCGTGGAATGGACTATTGGCAGTGTCCACCACAACGACGCCATCCGAGGTCAGGATGAATCCCGCCGTCGCCGCGCGGCTGAATTGGGGATCGCATTCCTGATCGATAACATCGTCGGGAACCCAGACGAAGATTTTGGACTTGACCTCTTGGACCTGGTAAAGCCCGCTGGCGGCGAACATCCCGCGGGCGAGAAGCAGCAAGCCGTAGGCAGTCAGCAGGAGGCAGGACACAAGGACAGGTGACAGGGAACAGGTGACAGGGAACAGAGAATTCCAGCAGCCACGAAGAGCCTTAGCATGCCGCGGTGAAATCAGCCCGCGGCCACCTGCGCCGCGGGTTCCTTCGCCTTTCGACTTTGGCCGGTTCTCAGATGTCCACATACACTTGCGCTCGCCAGCCTTCCGGGGTTCTTTCCAGAGTGAGCTGATGATAGGTGATGGCCTTCACCAGCAGTTTGGCTTGATGCCGCGACCGGTGGAACTTTTCCCCACGCGCGAGCGCGCTCAGGGAATCGTCCTGAAGGTTCAGGATCTCGAAATCTCGAAAGAGCCATCCCTCGGCATCGTGCAGATACAAGAGCTCACTCAGCCAATTGACCAGGAGGCTCTCGGGGTCAGTTCCCTGCACCTGCACGGATACCTCCTCGCGAGGATCGATCGCCTCCAAGTCTACAATCAAGTAAATCAGTGCGCGAGCAGCATTGACAAAGGCTTCCTCGCGGGTCGATCCGAACGCTTCGAGGCCCACGTCGGCCGTGTGTTCCAGAATCCGAAACTGCTGCATTCCAGCGTTCCCGGTCTTCAGCCCCTCTTTGGGCGATTTACCCGCAATCGAAGAGCGGTCGAAGCGGCCCATCATCATACTGAAGAGATGGCCGCTTGGGTAGGTCACTGTCAAGTCCGCGGGGGCGACGGCGGAGGGAAGATCAGTCAGCCCCAGCGCCAGAAACCCGCCGCGCTCGGCGGGGGCGGCCCGGACAGAGTGTGCAGTGCCGGTTCGGGCCGAGCTTGCCTTTTCGCGGCGCGTCGAGTAGGATGGCGCAAATTCCAGGTCAGTCTATGTCATCGCACGATTCAAACGCGGACGTAGCCCTCGTAGTCGGTTTTGGCGCCGGACTCGTGTTCTTCTTCAAAGGCTTCCGCGTGTATCGCGAGTATCGCGTGCTCCTGGATACTCCCGAAATCCCGATTCGCAGCATTCCCATGGGCCTGGTGGAAATCCACGGCAAGGCCAGGTCTGAGCAGACGGTCACCAGCCCCGTCACGCGAACTCCCTGCTGTTTTTACAAAGTCGATATCGAGCGCTGGGTCCGCGACAAGAACCGCGGACACTGGTCGCACGCTGCGACCGATGCCAACGGCGTAAGGTTTTATCTCGAGGACGGGACGGGCAAAGTGCTGGTTGACGCGCATGGCGCGGAATACGATCTGATCCAGACCGGGAAGGTGGAAACAGGAGGCGGCATGGGACGGTCCGTGGGGCGGCTCTGGGGCAAGGGCGATCCGGCGCTGGCCACGGGGTCGATGGCCCCCCCCGCCGACCTCTTCGCCTATGCCCAATCCGTGGTGAGCACGGGGGGCGCCTCCTATTCTCTCCATGCCAGCAGTTTCATTCCCAGCCTTGCTGGCGCCATAAGTCTGGGCGGAAGGTCTTCGGACCGTTACCGGCTGAGCGAGTATCTGATTGTCCCCGATCATTGGTATGACGTCACGGGAACCTGCGGGGAGAATCCCACTCCCCAGGACGAGAACGACCGCAACCTGATCATGAAGGGAACGAACGAGCCGACCTTCCTGATCTCCTGGCGGAGCGAGAAGGAAATCGAAGGGACTTTGCGCAAGCGTGCGGCCCTGCATGTTTTCGGCGGCGCGGCCCTCTCGGTGGCTTGCCTGGGAATCTTGCTGGCCAAGTTCGGATGGCTCTGACGCTCAAGGAGACACACAACCATGGGTCTGACGATTCTAGTGGCACTCGTAGTGATCCTGGCCGTGGTGGGGATCTTCGTCTATCTCATCACGATTTACAACAGCCTGGTGCGCTTGAAGAATGATATCGACAAAGCCTGGGCGAATATCGACGTCCTGCTCAAGCAGCGACACGACGAACTACCCAAACTGATCGAAACCTGCAAAGGCTACATGCAGTACGAACAGAAGACCTTTCAGCTCATCACGGAAGCCCGCACGGCGTTCATGAAAGCCGGTTCCGTGGGCGAGAAAGCCCAGGCCGACAACATGATTTCCGGAGCGCTCAAGAGCCTGTTTGCCGTGGCCGAGAACTATCCGGAGCTGAAGGCCAACAACAACTTCATGCAACTGCAAAAACGCATCTCCGAGTTGGAAGAGAAGATTGCCGATCGGCGCGAGTTCTTCAACGACGACGTGAATACTTACAACATTCGCATCCAGCAGCTCCCCGATGTGTTCATCGCGCACCTGATGAGCCTGCAACGGAAAGACTTGTTCAAGGTTGAGGAAGAAGACCGCCGCGATGTGGAAGTGAAATTGACCTGAGCCCGCAGGGGCGAGACGCCGAACCAGGGGCTTGCCCCCCTTCAGGTCTTCGCCCGGAAGGAGTTGGATATGACCCTCGCAATGATCGGTCTGGGAAGCGTGTTGAGCCTCGCCGTTCTGGTGATTTTGGCCATCATCGTCATCGGGTTGATTTCATATTTCGTCGGCATCTACAACAGCCTGGTAACGCTCAAGAACGACATCGATCGCTCGTTCTCCAACATTGACGTCCTGCTCAAGCAGCGGCACGATGAACTGCCGAAGCTCATCGACACCTGCAAAGGTTACATGCAGTACGAACAGAAGACCCTGCAGGCGGTGACGGAAGCCCGCACCGCCTACATGCGCGCCACCACCCCCGCCGAGAAGACTCAGGCCGATAACATGGTCAGCGGCGCGCTCAAGACCTTGTTTGCCGTGGCGGAGAAGTACCCGGACCTCAAGGCCAATACGAATTTCATGCAACTGCAAGGCCGCATCACGGAACTTGAGGAGAAGATTGCCGCGCAACGCAGCCGCTTCAACGAGGACGTCAACGTGTTCAACATCCGCATTGCCCAGATTCCAGCCAACTTTGTGGCCGGCTTCATGCGGCTCCAGCCCCACCCGCTCTTCCAGGTTGCGGAAGGGGATCGCGAGGATGTGAAAGTCAGCTTCACGTAATGTCCTGGTGCTGAAGTGCGTTGATGAAGCCCTGCCGTTTCGGGCTTCCGCTCCACCGCCCCGGCAGGGGCGCAAGATGGTAGCCCAGGGCGCGAGCCCTGGGATCACGGGCCCTCACCCCGCCTTCGGCACCCCTCTCCCGCCGGCCCGCCGCCCGAAGGCTCTGCACAAAGTCTCTGCAAAAACTACTAGCTCTGGGCCGCAGGGCGGACGGGAGAGGGGACGGGGGTGAGGGAGGGTTCGCTTACCCACGGCTGGCGCCGTGGGCTACGCTCTTTCGCCCGCTACGCGGGCTGATTTCACCAACGAACTTCTAACTGAAAACACTCGCAGTCTGCTGAAGAGCTCGCTGCATCTGTCATCATGAGGAGTCCGCCGCGGCAGTCACTGCAGCGCCGCCTTGCTGCCGCCCTTATGACAGGGCAGGATGGAATCCCGGCTTGTCCAAATTATGGCCGCTCCGGCGTGGGGCGACCTGCAGCACTGCCGCCCCGCTGTCACAAAGATAGCCGGAGCCGCCATCGAAAACACAGGATCTATTATCCACAAGCAGGGGACCCCCGCTGGAGCTTGCCCCGATTGAGTCGGGGCGGGGGTGACACTGACCGTCATTCCCGCGAAAAGCCTGCCCTGAGCTTGCCGAAGGGCGGGAATCCAGGCTTTTTCATACACAGTGGCGAGGCGGAGGCTCATGAAGGCCAGTGTGGAAAGCCTGTGGCTTTCCGGCCAAGCCCGCGTCTTCGTCCACTTTCCGCCTCTTTCGAGAGTGGGCCGCGAGAGCTACGAAAAAAGGCCCGCTTGGGGGAGCGGGCCTGGGGAAAGGAGGAAACCTGTAACGGTTTCAGTTCTTATCTCTTCTTTTTCTTTGCCTTTTTCGCTGCCATATCTGTTTTCCCCTCCTTTTGTTGAAGTCTTGGAGTCTGCGCGAGAGGCCACCTTTTGTGGTCAGGCGCGCTGTGACTACAATATCTAGTAGGCTTCGTCCTTCTTGTCAAGCAAAATATTGCGCCGGGTAATGTTTGAGTCGGCGGTGCATCATTAGGCCCGTCCAAAACAAAGCTTCCCGCGGTCAAAACAGGGGGGCTAGGAACAGGGACCCGTGGCGAGTGACGAGCCGAAATCAGGCACCAGGCACTACTACAAGACCACGTTCGACGCTGCGGCGTGATAGAATTCCTTTCAACATGAGTGTGCGCGACCGGGTTCGGAACCTCTTCCGGCTGTTCCTGCTGTTCACGGTGCTGGTAGCTGTGGCCTTGCTCACCGCCATCACCACCATCCGGCTGACCATTCATGGCCGTCAGGAGAGCATGCCCAACCTGGTGGGAACTTCTCTCGAATCGGCGCAGCGCGTCACCTCCGGCCTGGGACTGGAACTCCTGGTTGAGGACAAGCTCTACAGCACGCAATACGCGGCGAATCAGATCGCGCAACAAATGCCGCCGCCCGGCACACGCCTGAAGATCGGGCAGCACGTGCACGTGCTGGTCAGCTTGGGACCTCCGCAAGTGTCCGTGCCCAACTTGGTGGGCGCCAGCGCGCGCGCGGCCCGGATCACGGCGATTGATCGGGGGCTGACGGTCGGCGACGTGGCGGTAGTCTACTGGCCGGGCGACCCCAATCAGGTGGTGGCCCAGGACCCACCTCCCGCAACGGCGGAGGTGCGCAGCCCGGCGGTCAATCTGCTGGTTTCAGGCGGCGAGGCGCCCGCAGCTTACCTTTGCCCCCAGTTCATCGGCCAGCCCCTTGCCCAAGTCCGTCGCGTTCTAGAAAAGAACGGCTTCAGGGTTGAGCAAGTGACACCCGTCAACACCAATGGCGGGTCCACGGGGATCATCCTCACGCAGTCACCTCCGGCCGGGAGCAAGATCGGCCCAGACACCGCTTTCAGTTTCCAAGTCACCCAGTAGAGACGGTTGAAAAGTTGGAGGTTGCAGGTGTAAGAGCCCTCTTCCTCCAGCCTTGCCCCTCCCCACCGCCTTCCAGGTTTTGCTCAGCGTAAACCCGTGCGCAACGTGCAATTTGTCACTCCCCCAAACGAGAACCGGCCTCCTTGTCGCTCAATGAGCGTTGAAATAGTTGACTTTTGCGGCATGAGAACTGCAACACCCGCCATCGAGGCGATAGGAAACCGGTTGGGGAGTTTAAAAGTGTCCCTAAACGGTCGGAAACATGCGCATTTTGCCCCAATTCGAGCTCCCGGAAAATGCCATGGCAAACCTGCGACGCAGCCTTGAAACCACGCAAGGCCTGAATGCACGAAAGCGACGGGGCTACGGACTTAATGTCCTCCTTGGGCTCATTGTGGTCTTCTCGCTCGGGGCGCCCGCACTCCACGCTGCGGATGACTGTCTTGCCTGCCATGGGCCTGCCACGGGCTTGGTGAATTCGAAAGGTACGGCCATCACGGTGAAACCCGAGGCCCTGGCACACAGTGTTCACGAGGACCTTCGTTGTGTAGACTGCCACTCCGGCGCGGCCAAGTCCGGGCACACGGCGCAGACGGCAGCGGCCTCGTGCCTCACCTGCCACGACGACGTCGCGGCGAAGCTCAGTGCCAGCGCACATGCGCTGCTAGGTGACCTCCAGGACAGCTCCACTTGCATCGCCTGCCACGGCACGCACCAGGTCGTGAAGCCTGCGGCGCGCGGCGCCGAGTTTTGCGCCAACTGCCACACCACGGAAGTGAGCCAATACAAGGCAAGCATTCACGGCCGCGCGCATGACCATCTGAACGGGGATGCTCCAACCTGCCAGAGCTGCCACGGTCTCACGCACCAAGTGGTCGCGGCCGTTGACGCCCGGTCGCCGGTGAACAAGGCTAACCTTCCCGACACCTGCGGCCGTTGCCATTCCAACCCCGCGCTCGCCGCGAAGTACCTGTTCACAATGGCGCTCCCGGTGGAGGCCTACCGGCAAAGCGTACACGGCCGCGCCATCCAGCAAGGCAACCTACACGCGGCGGCGTGCAACGACTGCCACGGGGTTCACGACATCCTTCCCTCCTCGGATCCCCAGTCGAAGATCTGGAAGCAGAACGTGGCCTCCACGTGCGGCAAGTGCCACAGCAATGTCTACGACGTCTATCGGGAAAGCATTCACGGGCAGGCGGTGGCGGCGGGCGTACTGCAGGCCGCCACCTGCACGGACTGCCACGGCGAGCACCGCATCCTGGCGCCTGGGAATCCACAGTCGCCGGTTTACCTGGCGAACGTTTCGCAGGTCACCTGCTCACGCTGCCACGCCAACGCCCAGTTGATGGCGCGCTTCAACGTCCCGGGGGCGCGCGTCCCCAGTTATGATGACAGTTACCACGGCCTGGCTTCGCGCGCCGGTCAGCAGACCGTCGCCAACTGCGCCAGTTGCCATGGCGTGCACAACATCTTTCCCTCCAGCGATCCGCGCTCGACCGTCAGCAAGACCAGCCTGGGGAAGACCTGCGGAAAGTGCCACCCGGATGCCGGGCAGCGCTTCGCCATCGGCTTGGTGCACACGCTTCCTGCCTCCACGGCCGGCGGGCGAGTGCTCGATTTCGTGCAGGCCTTTTACCTGCTGGCCATCCCCACGATCGTGGGGTTCATGCTGTTACATAACCTGCTGGATTGGTGGCGGAAGGCGCGCCGCGCACTCGCGCAAAACCGGCAAGGGCACGGCCAGATGCGCTTGACGCTGAACGAGCGCGCGCAGCACGTGCTACTGCTGGGAAGTTTCATGGTCCTGGTCATCACCGGGTTCGCGCTGAAATATCCGCATTCCTTCTGGGCGGAGCCCATCGTGCGCTGGGAGAGAGACTTCCCGCTGCGCGGCTGGCTGCACCGCATCGCCGGGGTAGTGCTGATGGGAGCTTCGGTCTACCACCTGATTTACCTGTTCACCCGCCGTGACGGCCGCCGCTGGGTCAAGGACATGCTCCCCAAGATCCGTGACGCGCGCGAGGCGGTGCACACGATGAGCTACAACCTCGGTCATCGGCCGAACCCGCCAAGCTACGCGCGCTTCAACTACATTGAAAAGGCCGAGTACTGGGCGCTGGTGTGGGGCACGGCGGTGATGGCTCTCACTGGCGTCCTGCTTTGGTCCCACGACTGGATCCTGGCCTACCTGCCTTACCCTATGTCCGTCCTGGACGTGACCACGGCGGTGCACTTTTACGAGGCCATCCTGGCGACCCTCTCCATCCTCATCTGGCACTTCTACGCGGTGATCTTTGACCCGGAGGTCTACCCACTCAAGTGGACCGTCCTGACCGGCCGCGCACCCGAGCATGAGGTGAGAGAAGAAGAGGAAGATGCCGCGCCGCCCGCCCCCACGACGCCGAAGACCGAGGCCACCGCCCCGAGCGCGAGCGGGCAGGCACCCAGCCCGCCCGCGAGCGAGAACCCACCTTCGACCACCGCGCCGTAGGGCCAAGGCTTCGGTTCGGCTTTGCTTACCGATCTGCGGGACGAACCGAAGCCTCCGCCCTCCGATACCCCCGCCATGGCGGTGAAGGACGGCCACGCCGCGCGCGGGCGGCAAGCGCGTGGACTGGAATCGCGTGCTTGCTGCGCGGCTGCCAT
>JAIQEZ010000002.1 GCA_020073545.1 Terriglobia bacterium
GGTTCGAGTGCCCGTGGGCCTACCACATTCCTAAAGAAGCTAGCAGCCGTGATCACTGCTTCGCAGCTTAGATACTTCTGCACGAACGCGATTGCCTGATCAGCGGCTTGTGGCAGGTAGCTCCGGATTTTGCTGGAGTCCAAGATCCTCGCCCGGTCTTTCCCGGCGAACCGACCAGCCTGCAACCGCGCATCAGGGAAGCGATCAAATCGATTCTTAGCGAAAAGGAGAAATCCGCCGACGGTCGGAACCTCGCGTCCGTGATGTTCGGTAGTGACTCGAAGGTTGCGAAATGCAGATGGCGCCAGTTTACGGAAAGGTGCAAACAGCTCGGAAGCAGCTCGGAAGTCGAGCGCTTCCGAGTTCAAATCCGGGATGGGCTGGTCCTCAAACGATTCGAATCGGCCAAGCCGACGCATTTTGGCAATTTGCGCCATGTCGGCACGCCGATTAGTGGATCCCAATCGAACGAAGACGCCCGCTTCCGGCCCAAGACGCTCAAGGTAGTGGGGGCGCGCCGCGCGTGGGTAAACTTGCACCACCAACACCTGAGTCTTTCGCCAAGGCGCGATCTCGATATCGGGAACCAGGCCGGTCGAATCGAATCCGCAATTATGCTAGCCAGACGCTCCTCGGCTTCCAGTACATCGGGAACGCCGGTCACACGCCAGGTCCTACCCTCGATACCTATTCTTCACATTCTGGCGTCTTGATGTGATAAAGCCCGCAAGATGGCATCCAAAACTTGATCGAGATACTTGCCGACGTCCTCCGCGAGGAATCGGAGAACCAGATAGCCGTTCTCCTGAAGTAAGGTATCTTTACGACGATCTCGCCGGTATGCGTCGGCGTCGCCCAAATGCTGGCCGCCGTCCAATTCGATGGCGATTCGGGACGGTACGCACAGCAGATCAACCTCCATGCGGCCCCAGCCATCGAACGGAATTGGCAACTCTGCATTCAAACGAAACTTCCCGGTCGTTGCGGCCAAGGTCTCAAGTCGGCGATATAGGAATGCCTCGCTGGCGCTTCGTGCTCGATTAGCGCCCGCGGCATTGGGAGAGGGCATTACGGCAACGTCGACAAACAGGTTTGCCAGAGGAGAATCAACCCCGTCGCGCACCAAGCGGCGCACGCTTGAGGCGTATTGGCTCTTCCACTCGGGATCGATGGGAAGCGGCACGTCCGCAGGCCAGCCGGAGACGGCACTGCCTGGAAGCTGCATCTTGCAGCCAATCGCTTCGTAGCCGCGACAGCGGCGATCGAACATTCGTCCTAGCATCGGCACGTTGAGATCAGCGTAGTCGTAGACGCGCACTTCGCGCTTGCCGTCGTATAGGCGATGCAACCTACCGACGTATTGAGCGATGGTCCCATGCCACGAAATGGGCAGCGTCAGAAATAGGGTGTCAAGCCGGGCGTCATCGAAACCTTCGCCCACATAACGGCCTGTGGCCAAGATCACGCGAGCCTCCCCCGCAGGAATGGCAGCCAGGCGGGCAGGGAGGGCGTCAAGTTCCTTTTTGCTCATCCCGCCTCGGAGCACCACGAGATGCCGCACCTCAGATCCCAACTGCTTGGCCAAAGAATCCAAGTGTTCATTTCGCTCTGTCAGCACCAGCGGCGAACGTCCCTCCCGAAGAGTTTGGATCACGTCCTGGTGGATAAGCCGATTGCGCTCTTCATCGGCAATCAGCTCCTCATAGAGTTCGTGGAATTGTTGCCGCACATTGGGATTTGCCGGTCGTATCGGACGAAAGTCAGTCGGGCGAACCATGACGGCATGCTCAAAGGGGTGAGCTGCTGCCTGTTGTTTTGTATTACCCCGATAACGTACTGGACCACACTGCATAAAGATAATCGGATGGTGGCCATCCTTCCGTGTAACCGTCGCGGACAGACCGGTGACGAACTTCGCCTTGGCCTGACGCGCAACCAATTCAAAGCTTTGGGCAGAGAGGTGATGGCATTCGTCTGCAACGAGGTGCCCATAATTGCCGACCAGATCATCGACAACGCCGTTTCGGACCAGACTCTGGATCACCGCCACGTCGAGGAGGCCGGTGGGCTTTTTGCGGCCACCGCCGATCCGGCCAATGGCGCGAACCGGCGTTCCCAGGAAAGTAGAAAGTCGCTCGACCCATTGCTGTTGCAATTGCCGTCGATGCACCAATACGAGTGTATTGACGCCGCGTTGGGAGATCAGCCACGCGGCCACCACGGTCTTCCCGAACGCAGTCGTGGCGGCCAGCACTCCCGTGTCTTGGGCAAGCATGGCCTGGGCGGCGACGGTTTGCTCGGGACGTAGTTCACCCTGGAATGTCACCTTCAGCAATTGGCCAGGGTTGCGCTGGTCATGGACCACTGACTTGATGTTCAGAACTGACAGGGTTTGAAGCAAGTCATCCAGGCAGCCGCGCGGCAATCCAACGTGATGGGGATAATCTTCGGCGCAGGCAATAATTCGAGGCTTGTCGTAGGTCGAAAGTCTCATGGCCTGCGCTCTGTAGAATTCGGGATTTTGGAATGCCGCCAACCGGATCAAGCGGTTGCGGAGGGCCGGAGGCAGCCCCTCTTTCGCGATATAGATCTGATTGCCCAGAGTGAGTTCTAAGGTTTTCGGCAGCGGACCAGCAATCGGAGCATCTCTCCTGCGCCGCGAGGGCGGAGCCGTCCATGGCGCCGCTTCGACTTCATCGCTCTCAGGCGCTAACCGGACGGCAATAACCTGCCCCTTCGCCTCAGCGAGACGGACCCTATCTTCAACTTCACTGCTCTTGATTCTGCAGATCGAGGACAAGAACTCCCATTGGTCAGGCAACGGCGTCAATCGCGCATCCAAGAAAACGCTATTGCCCGATTCCCGAGGCCCCTTCTGCAATGGCAAGGCGATTAAGTTTCCGAAGCCACCCTGCGGAAGAGTGTCTTGATTAGGAAAGAAACGGTCGTACGAATCCAGCCCAATATCTGGACGGCGTTCCATGGTTTCCGTCAGAATGTACGCGCCCAACTTGCGCGCCAAGGTTGCAGGAACGGCTTCATCAAAGAAGAATCATATATGGCCACCTTTGCCCGACCGCGATCGCTCCAAAGCAACGGGCAAGCTCATTTGGCGGCAAGTTTCCAAGAACGCAGCGGCATCGTCTTGCCACGCCGCTTTGTCGAAATCGGCGGCCAGGAAGAAACAGGTTTCATCCAGCAGCATTGGATAGACGCCCATGACGAAATCGCGGCCATGGTCGTCCTGACCCCTCAGATGCCACCGAATCGCATCGTCAGTTACGGGAAGAAAACGTTGGTGGGGACATTCGGAACATTTGATTCTGGGCTTCTCGCAGACTCCCTGAACCCATTCATTACCACACACCGGCGAATAACCGGCCCTGCCCGTCTTGCGGCTTTCGAAGCGGCGCCGATAAACATCTTCGCGTCCGCGAAACAGAGATCTGTAGAGTGCGATTTTGACCTCAGTAGGGGATCGCTGATTCACGCCACCTTGTGGCAAGACAGGCAGTCGGATCGGTATGTCCACAAACCTATTCTACATTTGCATCTCCCCGGAGCTCCAGCCACAATCAAAAACCGGCCAGGGGAGGTTTCGAATGCCCCTAGCAGAACAGAGGGAACAACTGCGAGAGGGGAAGCTGCCGGTTGGAGTGGGGTCTTACGCCCATGCTCCTGTGAGAGCCGTTCGTATTTACAATTCATAGTACGATACGCATAATGTCCTAGGTTTCGTAATATCGAGGAGATCAAAGGCGAAGCGCACTCTCGGGCTTAACCACGGTGGCGGCCCGCCGGTGGCCGAAGATTGAGACCAGTGAAGTGGCTTTACCCGAGATGCGCCTCGCGAAGGTGCGAGAAGAAGGCACCTGCCATCGTCCGAGATGTGTGCCGGGCAGTCTGGCCAAAGAGCCTTGACCTGCCGAAGCCAGAAGTTGATCTTCCGCCGGAAGAAACGGTCGCTGCTGTATTCTCTGGTCCCCAATTGGTTGGCGAGACCCCATTCTGAGAATAACGGCACGTGAGCGCCATGGTGCCTCACCGTCCAGCATTTCCACACGAGCCAAATGTAAAAGTCCAGAACTCCGGGAGAATGAGCGAACGTAGCGACGGCATGACGCTCCACCGGTATGCGATGTTGGTTGATCTCATCGTAGAACGCTTCGCTAAGGACGATGCTGTTTCCGGAGCCATCCTCGGTTCCGGGAGCCTCGGCGTGGTCAGGCGTAAACCAAAGGTGGAGGCGATCAAGAAAATGAAAACGCGACGAATCAACAAAGGGTTTGGCATCGGGGTGATCCTGCGTGCCGAAGAAGATCGTCGCCGCTGATTCTCAATAACTTTCGCCCTGCCTGTCAACCGTGGGACCGAGGATCTGGCTTAATGCCACGAATGCACAGAGTCAGGGTTGTGATTACGTTTCGGTTCTTGGGGAGTCGATACTGTCAATTTACACCAGTCGAGCTGGGTGCCGAGGAGTGTTGGAGAGGCTCCCCCTGTGCGAAAATCTCGTGCAGCCGTGGTTCGGTGCCAGCCCGAAGGCCAACCCGATGCTGAATGAAGTTACAAGCACTTAGCGGAGTTAGCAGCCCCTGTGAGCGCCTGTAAGTTATTGAAAAATCAATGAACTACGGATTGACACGGTAGAGGTCTGGGGTTCGAGTCCCCACGGGCCTACCACCCTAACTCCATCGAAGGCTTACGGTTACATCGCCCCACTTGCCGGGTCTTAAGGAGTCGCCTCGTTACATGTAGCGGAAAACGTAGCGGGTACCTATCTGGATTCAGTTTTACCTGTATCGATTCGCAATCAGAAAGGCCGACGGCGGGCGCAGCTTATCTAAAGTGCAGGTTGGGAGTTCGAATACCTCAATGCCAAGTCGGTGGGGTCGACCCGCCATTGGCAGCAGCGGCAAAGGCAAGAGGCCGATTTAGGGAGATTTTGAGGTTTTCTTTGTGTGCAGGAACGTCCGCTAAGACGGGACCTGTTGTTGATTCCACGGAAAACGGTATCCCCCGGGCTGTTACGCGTGGACAACTTCGCCCTTTGGCCAGCTCAAGGATTGGCTCAAGGCAGGCGTTAGGTAGGTTTCAGGCTGGCTGGGTACCTTGCGGGGTAGCCGAAGTTGTGGTACCCAACGAATCGGTCAGATAGGAGACCCGGGACGGAGACGTGTCTGAAAAATCGGTTGCACGAGTGGCAGATTTCGTTTCTGAGGTGATTTCCCGCCAAAGTGAGCAAGATTGAACAGATACGGTGCCGAGAATTTGCTTGCACTGCGACATCGGGGGTCCAGACTGGAAACTCCGGGTAAACTGTCAGCCACCCTGGAAGCCACAATGGAAATCCTGGTTCAAACCGCTTCCGCCAACACGCTCAGGAATCTGGCAATGGCAGCGTGGGAAGGCAATCTGCTGCAAGCGATCTTGCTGTTGCATCGGCGGACGCTAAAGCACTGGGAATGCGTCAGTGGCGAAGGCGCTTCACCATCGTAACCCTTTTCCCTGACTGCGAGAACCGTACGCGATCCATGGTGCGCCGAATGAGGAAGAGGCCGCGCCCATGGGTCTCGAATAGACGCTCCGCCTTGGTGGGATCTGGAACTTCCTTCGGATCGAAGCCAGAACCTTCATCTTCTATTACCAACAACATTCCTCGATCGGGCTGACAGAAGCATCGCACCTCAACCTTTTTTGCCGGGTCTTGCTGGTTTCCGTGAATAACGGCGTTGGCGAGTGCCTCACGCAGAGCCAGTTCGATCTCCTCGAGATGACCTTCTCCGCACTTCATTTCACTTGCCAGCGCCACGAGATTTTGGACAACCTCCTCAAGCGCCTCGAAGGTGCCAGGGATGGTCTCGCGGAAGCGTAGGGACAACTGGCCTTTCTCCATCTGACATCGCGCCGAAACGGACGGCTTTGAGCTCGCATTGCGCTTGGTTTGCACGGGGTTCATACCTCCTTTGACCTGCCCGAGTTTTTGTACCCGTCGTATTGAGAGAGTCTACATCACAGCTCGGGGCTGTCAAACTGGACTTACTCAAACCAGGGGGCTATAGGCCGCCGGTGCCGGTGGCCGATTGATCAAGCACGCCCGGTACTACTGGTGCTGCTGGCGGAGAGCCATCTGATGCGGGGGCTGTTTGGAGCGATGGTGGGGAGGATTGCGGTGTTGCCGGCGCCAGCAGGGTAGAGAGAGGCTGTACCAGCCGAGAAATCGATCCCCTGCGAGCCCCGGCACGCAGCGGTGTCTGAAAAATCCTGCTCCAGGAGTGGCGGCACCGGGTTTTCAGGACCCATGGAAGGGCTGCTCGGATCCGCTGGGACCGTCTCGGAGAAAAAACTGTGCTCGGAGGACTCGGCTAGAAACAAACGGTGCCATGCGCTCAACTGCCGGAAGGAAAAAAGAAATTCCGGTTTAAATCGACCTAGCGCCGATTCAATCCAAAAATTGAACGAGCAACTATTTGCGAGTGTTAGCCTCAATTTTCTCTAAGAGCCCGATGATTTTGTTCGTTTTGCGAATGTAAATCGTAGGGACATAGACTGCCAGTAAAGCAACAAATACCACACCCCCGCCAACTATTGCCAAGGACCATGCCAAAGACATAGAAACCTCCGATAGAAAAGGATAGAGTCTTGCTCGAGATACATATATATCGACTTGAAGGCCGCAGCAACAAGTAAATTGAGGTTCAATCCGCATCGCGCGATGTTACACCGCGAAGCAAAAAATTGCAGGCAACCAACTCAAAGACATTCTTGCCAAGTCAGGCAGGCGGGTTACAGCCCTGACCCCTTCGGATTACGCTGGATTGCGGGCGTCGCTCTTTGCCCCTTGCGGCGATAACCGCTGAAATCCTTTCCGGCAGACTCGCAGGATGTCCGGCGCGCGCCGCGCCATGCCGCGCATCTACGTACGGGTCGTAGCGGAAGCCCCTCCAACGCCCGTACCCCAACTTGGTGTCCTCGAGTCCCGAGCGGCCTTTCTGCGTCAATAAGACAAACCGCTCCTGCGACGGGTGATAACGACACACCTCACCCTCTTCTGCCTTATATCGGCAGACTGTACCGTCGTCTTGAAAACTTCGCACCAAGGGCGGCGGGTTGAGCTCCCATGGGGAGGCAGCCCTCAGACGGCCAGAAGGCAGGGAGGGTTGGCGGCCCCAAAGGCCGCCGGTGATCGCAAGTCCCTCCCGGGCATTGTGGGCAGCGCCCCGGTGGCTATTTCGCGGCAAACTCGCAGAGACTGATGCTGAGGGGCGGCAGCGCCAGTGTTCCGGACAGGTCTCTCACGGGAGTTTCGACAATTTCCAGCCCAGGCTTTTTTCCAGGCTCGTTGTCGGCGTCCAGGTTCGGAGCGGCGAGCCGCCACATCCTTCCCGTGCCCTGAAGCTGTACTCCCGTGACATTGAAATCAATCTCCTGCGGATTTTCGGTCGGATTGACAATGGCCACGGTCAGCTTTCTGCGGTCGCCCGTCAAGGCCGCCGCGACATCACACGGATAGGTGTCGCTCCCCGAGGAAACCCGCGGCTTGTCAACTCCGATCGTACCCTGCACGGGCTTCTGAGGAGAGTTGCCGCTCACCTCAACGGGAATTGTTCCAAAGTGCTGGCGGTAGAGTTTGAAGACCAGGCCGACGCTGCTTAAGACCGCATCGTTTCCGTCAAAGTTGAGGTTGGAAATGAACGCCGTGTAAGCGCCCATCTTGATGAATTGTGAGTACCGGAACATTTCCTGGAGCCCCTCGGCGGCGCAGAGGGCCCGCATGAAGCCCTTGAATCCGCCACCCGCCCATTCGTCGATGGCTAGCTTGATGTTCTTGCCTTCAAGGTTGGGCATCCGCTTTTGATACTCTTCCCAAGCCTCCACCGTGGCGCGAACTCGGTTCGGCAGCCGCCGGATCCGGTCCTCGATGGGGTCGTTCGTCTTCACAAACTTCTGGGCGTCGACATCGAATGCGCTGTCCAGCTCGGGGTACAGGTGTTCGGAAAGGTATTCGAAATAGTCAGAGGAATGCGCCAGAAGATTTCCCGACCAGTCTTGCGGAGAACCGTACTCGTAGGGAAGTTTGCTCGGCAGTGGACGACGATGATGCCTGGCCGTGGTGCTGGTTTCAAATGGGGTGGCTCCTGACGCCACGAGTTCGATCGTAGGGTCGACTTTCCGCATGGATACTGCAAACATGTTGTGCTTGAGGACGTAGTGATCGATGTACATGTGGCCCAATTGCCATTGCCCATACATTTCGTTGCCGATGCCCCACCACTTGACCTTGTAGGGCTCCGGGTGTCCGTTGGCCGCACGGAGTCTCCCCATGGGTGTTTCGACAGAACCGTTACAGTATTCCACCCATTCGGCGGCAGAATGGTCGTCGCCAAAACCGGAGTTTACGCAAATGTAGGGATCGATGCCGATCAAGCGGCACAGCGTCATGTACTCATCCGTGCCCACGTCGTTGTACTCGACAGTCCGCCAAGCATAGTCATAGCGGGGGGGTCTCTTGTCCCGCTCACCAATCCCGTCTCGCCAGTCATAGCCGGAGACGAAATTTCCACCTGGCCAGCGGTAGATTCCCGAGTGGAGTTCTTTGAGAAGAGGGATCATGTCCGCTCGAAAGCCGTCAATGTTGTCGGCGGGCATGAGCGAAACAACTCCGATGTGAAACGACCCTGTCCCGAGGCCAACGATTTCCAGCCGCCCGTCTTCAGTGTCCCCTCCGGAGGTGAATTTCAGGGGGAACTTGGCATACCTAGCAGGAAGTGATGGCATCGGTATCGTCTGCCGGTCACTCGGGCCGGGTCCCCACACCAGGCTGACCTCGACTTGGGCGCCTGCATCACCCGCCAAAACGATCGACCCCGTATAGGCTCTGCCCTTGCGCAAAGGGAGTCCCGCTTGGCGAATGCCGTGGGGCGCGGCAGCAGCAAGCTTCACGAGAGGCGCGTGCTCTCCCACATACGGGTCCTTCTTATCCATCACCACGAACGCATCTGGACCCACCGGCCTCCAACGGGTGAAGTTCCGCTTTCTGTTCTCGGGATTCAACTTCTCGCTGGAATCCACCGGATAGAAAAACTTCCGGTCGCTGAGCATTTCAGCCCACAGCCCCTTTTCAAACAGGTTGAAGAGGAGTTCGGTGAATTGGCCATACACGTAGCGGTGGATGGGCTCACGGATCTTGCTCGCATTGACCGTCATGCTCACTTTCTTTTGCGGGGGAGCGGCGGTTTGAGCCGCCGCGGTGAGCGTTGTCCCCACGGCCAATAGAAGTGCCAGAGAACGTTTGTATTGCATGTTTGTCTCCTTCCTCAAACCGGGGAAATGAATTCGTGAATGCAGCAGATTCAGCCGTTCTCGTGTCGTGCCAGAAAGCACTTCAACATCGTGAAATCATCAATGTGAGAGTCAAATTCTGCCGGCGGCGAGAATCCCTCAGCCGATTCGTAGGCGGAATGGAATTGTCACAGCCTCGGCTGGCCACCAAGAGCGCTAGCATACCGCTTTTTGAGCCCGCCGTCGCGAGCACGTTAAGGTAAGGTACATCCGGGATTCCGGGCAATCGCAGGAGCAGATGTGTCGAGGAGGCACGGAGTTGTCATCGTTTGGGAATTTGGGAACTTTCCGGACCGATTGGTGTCTAAGTAATTCACGGAGCGCACTGTCGCTGGTCTCCAATTTCGTCGAGGATTGTGGCTTGAATTGACTGGAATGAAATGGCAGTTTGGAGGAGTCGTGATCAAGTTGAAGTCGAGCCAAAAGTGATTCTCATGCCCTGACCGACAAAAGGAGATAACTCATGAACAGGAAAAACGCAATTCTTTTGGCTTTGATAGCCCTATTCGCCCTGCTTGCCCTCGGATGGACCCAAGTCGACGCCAAGGCTGCGCCTGCCGGCAAGACGCTTAAGGTGAAGCTGAATTACGCCGGAGCTGGAATCGTCGATGAACAGCACAAGATCTATGTGCTCGTGCTCGATTCCAATCCTTACATGGCGAAAACGCTTGTGGACATGACCTCCCAGACCGCCCCGGCCAAGAATGAAGCGACCGCCTCAGCGCCATCGCCGGAGGTCTGCCACATCTTGCGCCGCGAGCCTGCCACGGCTAAAGACCAGACACTTACCGTTAGCGATCTCAGCGCGTCTCCGGTCTATGTGATGGCCTTCTTTGATAAGACCGGGACTTATGTCGCCCCAGACCCGCCCTCCGGCTCGCCTCTGGGTTTGTACGGGAAAGAGCCGGGCAAACCGGAGCCGATAAAACTTGAGGAAGGGAAGACCGTGGAGGTTGTCTTGGCCTTTGATGACTCCACGAAGACCCCCTAGTTTGGGCGGGCCACGGTGCCACGAGTGTCCAGGCCTCGTGCTTCTGTTGATGTTGCTGTCCAGCAAATGAGGCTTGGTGCGCCTCAGAGCTTGCTCGGACGGGCTGTGCGGGTCGCGAGGTGGGGACCATGAGGCACGTTCTGCCACGGCGGCCCGCTCTGCGGGACCGCCCGTCCCCACCCGTTGTGAGAAATTAAGGCTCGGCCGCGTTATCGAAATTTGTGGCACAGCGGAGTGGGGTTCCTGTCATGCCCAGCGCAGCGAAGCATCTGCAGTTGTTTGAAGGGACGAGGGGAAAGCAGATTCTTCGCGGAGTTTGTCGTGAGCCCCTTCGCTGTCACCCTGAGCGTAGCGAAGGGTCTGCAGCTACTCTGGGGCCATATGCGAACTGCAGATGTTCTTCCCGCGCGGCGGGATCAGAATGACAGATTGGCAGGGATTCCGCACAGAGTCTGCCCTATAGCAACCATCACCTCTGCCCCCGCGCCCCAAGAATTACTCCGTCGGCAGCGTCTCCATCTCGTGACGGCGAGCTTCGACCCGCATCAGGCGCGTCAACTCGGATTTTGTCTCCCCCGGCAGGCGTGAGGGCTTGCAGCGCTCGACGAGCCGCGCAACCTCCTGTCCCGCGCGTTCCCCCAAGGTTAGACGGCCATCTGCGGCCCATCGCGCGCGGTTGGCGCGATCGATGACGGCGCCGGGAAACGTGATTTCCTCGCGCAGGTAGCGGCGGGTGTGATCAGCAATCAGCAAATGCTTCTCGCGCCGCAATTCCTCAAAGATGGGAAGCGACGGGAAGTCTTCATGCGGTTCGATTCCGCGCAAGAGGCGATGCGTCATGCCGCAAATCTCGTTGTCGACCACCAGCTTCTCCAGGCTCAGGCAGCTCTCAAAATCCAGCATCCCTGGGCCGGAAATGCTGTTGATTCCCGAGAGCGCCGCCAGCGTCGCGCCGATACCTGTCTCCAGCCCCGCCTGCGCGTCCAATTGCTTCGCGTCGCTCAAGGCGATGTAACCCTGGGTGGGCATGCCCAAGCGCCTGCCGATCTCGCTGTTCGCGCAGTCGAGCATCATGGTCTCCACCGCGCCCATGGGAGTGGTCTCAAACCGGACGTCGAAGATGGCCGGCGAGCCGCCGTAAAGGATCGGCGCGCCGGGGCTCGCAAGCTGACTGATCACCACGCCACTCAGATTTTCGGCGGTTTGCTGAAGCAGACTTCCCACCAGGGTGACGGGTGCCATGAATCCTGAAAGCGGCATGGAGATCAACTCCACCGGAATTGACCAGCGCGCACAGTCGACCAGGTTCTGGCTGGTCACATCGCTCCACTTGATGGGCGCGGTGGGGCAGCAGGAGAAGATGGTCAGGGGCTTGGCTCGCAGCGCCTGCTCGCTCCCCCGCACGGCCACTTGCAGGTCTTTCATGATCTCAAACGACTCGATCGTGAAAGCCCCCGTTACCACTGGCTTTTCACCGTACAGAAGGCTCAGATAGAGTCGGTAGCTGTCCGAGATTTTCTCGTGCACATCGGCGGGGATCATGGCGGTGCTTTGCGAAGCGAGGTGCCCGAGGCCGCTCATCAACTTCACGTAGCGAATGTAGTCTGCCGTCGTGGGCCGGCGCATTTCGCCGGTCCGGCTATCCAGAATGTTGAGCGCGGTCGAGCCGGGAGTGAAATATACGTTGTTCCCCCGGAAGTCGTGAGTTTCGTCCCCGAGAACATCATAGAGCTTGAAAGTGCGGGGGACGGTATGAAGCGCTTTGTCGATGAGGTTTTCAGCAAGGCGGGCGTTCCACGCGGTTCCGTCCACCTTGGCGCCATGATCGGCAAGCAAGCTGAGTATGGGCCGGTTATGGATCTCGACCCCCAGCGTGCACAGGAGGTCCCGCGCCTCCGCGATGATTTTGTCGATCAGTTCATCCTGCAACAATCTCAAAGTCGGTCTCATTCGTCTCCTCGCGAGTGGGGTCAACCGTCGATCTGCTCCCATAGTCCGGTTGCATGATTCGCTCGCCGGGGGTTGTAGGTACAACCTGAGACATCAAGTCTCCGATACCGGCGGCAAGTGTCTGTCGAGCGCACCTCGTGCCGTTTCGACTGCTTGAGCCGAAACGCCGTTTGAAAGTGGCGGCAAGCTTCTTTGTAATCTTCGTTCTGGAATTCAGTAGTTGGAACGGCATGAGCCGGGCAGTATATGCTCGGACCGGAGAGGTTTCAATGGCGTTGCCGGAGTTTCCTAAACCGTGGGTCAGGGGTTCGAGTTCGCACGGGCTTACTATCCTTTCTCGGTTCGCTGCAAGGAGATAGCTCTCTTCCCAATCCAAGCCGGAAATCCTCACGCGGCCTGTCTGTAGTGAAATTGTAGTGAACCCCGATCCCGAAGTAGGAAGCCGGGTTGGGACCTTAGATTGGGCATTTCGAGAAACATGCGAGCACGCCATAGAGAACAATTCCAATTTCGGCGGGGTTGGATTTTCACAACGTAGCCCGCTGGCGAGAAGAGGCTTATACCGGACTACTCAACCGCAACTTCGGGATCGGGGTGAAGCGACGCGGCCAATCGGCCTTACCCTCGTTGGGGGCTCGCGCCCAGAATCCCTTACCTGCGGAGGCCGCCAAGCTGACGTTGGGTGGGTTCGAAACGTCGCGTGAGTGCCCCCTTAGGATGCCGAGGTCAGGTCCGGGGCCGCGCCTATCGCTATGACCACCGTGTCGAGATCACTCCCGAGGGCCTGTGGCGAACCACGGCGTTGGCGGGCAGGGCCGCGGACCGCGAGGTCCGGTACACGTTCCGCCCAAGCGTCGCGAATTTAAACGATTGTTTGTGTCAAGAAACTGCACGGTCAGCCGATATCTCTTGGGAGATTGAATATGCGGCCACGGGCGGTTCTTGCAGGCTGGGTTGTAGTGGTGGGAATCCTATCGGCGGGGAGCTTCGTATGCCAGGAAGCCCGGGGGGAGGGGGGAGAAGCTAGCTTGTCGATTGCTCAGGGCAGGGACGCAGCCCTGACACTTGACTCTGCGGGTAAGGTGTTGCCGTTCGAAAGCGGTCAATCACTGGCCGACACGTCATGGAGCGCTGCCTCACCTTTGCCGTTCAAACGCAATGCAGCGATCTTAGACAAAAAGGATCCTCCGACACCGCGGAGGTCGCCTCTACTCATTTCGCTTTACGTTTCACACGGCTTTTTGCAGGCCCTGGACGCACACGCCACAAACCGGGTGCCTCGCACCGGCGCAGCTCAGGAAGGAAACACGCTGGTCCGTCCCATTGCCACGCAGCCGGCGGCGTTCATCGCCTTCAAGCTGGAAGTAGCCGTGGGAATTATCTACGGCATCGACCGGCTGCACAAACACCATCCCCGGCTGGCGATGATTACCTTAGGTGCAATCAACGGCGGGTATCTTTATTTCATCCAGCGCAGCTATCGAAGCTTCCCCGCCCGTTGACCCAACACAAGCCTCGGTCGCTTGTCGATCCCGCTCATTCAATGGCTTCGGCGAGGAGCCCCCGCGGAGAGGGGTGGTTCATGACCATTGGCCACATTGAGAGCGCCGAGTGGAGCCACACAGAGATTTCCCGAAGCTGCGCAAGACCAACCCGGTGTACTACTATGGCACGGTGGGGCTGACGGAGCCTCCTCCTGCGGCCAGCGGAATGGCGGCCACCGCTGCCGCTCCCCCTGCGAGCAGCGCGATAGACCCTCCCGGGGAGAGCGACCCAATGTGCCAGGGCTCCTTAACCGCGGCTCCCGGCCTTCCGGGGACGGTGGCTCGTATAGTTGAATCCCCCACATCGGTTTGGTTGATTCGGCCTTGTAACTGGGGAGGTGACACCTCGTTGGGCAGGGTGGGATGCTGCTCCGCGGTAACAATCGTGAACTGACCCGGGTGCAATCTGACCCTCTCGGTAAGGGTCCGTTTGCGGTTTCCAGCTGTGACTAGACCTCTAACGCAGTCCACTCGCGTCTCTTTAGGATCCGCCTCAACGAGAAACACGGTATTTGCCAGACCACTTACCACGCCGATTGTCGCTGTCGGGGTTTCCACGTGAAAGGCTGCGTTGGGATCGGTGAGTTCCACCACCTCAGCGCGCATGCGCCCCTCGTTTAGCTCTACCTGAGTCTGCTGAGTTTGGGGGTCGTGCCTGGTAACCTTCATGACCGAGTGAGCGCCGACGTTCAGGAAGGACCCACCTAAAAGCGCGATCCGAACTCGGCCGCCCTTCGAAGTACTGACGACATCTGCCCAGTTGATCGCATCATTTACCTTCAGCGGAGTCCACTCACCTTTCCCTAGGTGTTGTACAGCTTCCTCCGGGATAGCGTTGCTGACGGTCCCGGCTTGCCCGGCCGGGGCTTGCTCAGCCGGGAGTTTCTCGGCCGGGGCTTGCTCGACCGGGGGTTTCTCGGTCGGGGCTTGCCCGGTCGGCGCTTGCTCGACCGGGGGTTTCTCGGTCGGGGCTTGCCCGGTCGGCGCTTGCTCGGCCGGGGCTTGCCCGGTCGGGGCTTGCTCGGCCGGGGCTTGCCCGGTCGGGGCTTGCTCGGCCGGGGCTTGCTCGGCCGGGGCCTGCTCGTCCCCCTGTTTTTCTTGCGCGGGAACCCCCACGGAAGAGGCGGGGATAGCCGCGTATTTCCCCTCGTGAAGGATATACCTACCACTCGAATCGTGGGTATTGATGAGCAGGTTCCCCTTCACAGCGGCAGCGATGGTCTCTTGCTCCTTCGATAGTCGAACCAGGTAACGACAGTCTCCCTCTTGCGAAGGCGTGAACCGGTACTTTGGAGTGGTCACGACAATCGCGGGTTTGCCGGCGCTTTCCGAAACCACCACACCCGATAGCAACTCCGCTTGAACCTTCTCACCATCGCGAAGAAAGCGAACGGAAGTGTTCTCGGTGATTTTCACTTTCGCCCCCGACTGCAGTTCCACCAGGGCACTTCCACCCCCTGAGGTGACCAGCACATCGCCGCTGAAAATCGTCTCCGACTTGGGGACCGGCACTCCCCTCAAGCTTGTACTGGAGGAATAGAGAATGCGACCTAGCTGCTGTTCTCCTGCTCCCGGGGCTCCGGGTAAAAGCAGAAGCAGGCATCCGAGGACGCTTGCGAACACAATCCGGATTCGAGATTCTGGTGCCATAGCTTTCTCCTTTGGAGAGGTTACCATGTCTCCCCGAAAAACGTTTTCCCTGCCTGACCGAGGCGCGGCCTGGCGGGTCCAATGGAAATCGAGAATTCCCTTCCTGAGTTAGTCAACAGGAATTCGTGGCGGGGAGACGTGGGAGGTCAGCAACTAACGAGTTTCCCCTGCCCACCGCAGATCTAACCAGTCGCGGGTCGCCTGTCCACGACGAGAGGTTTTCCGCCACAACCGGCTGATCGTCAACGCCACTGTGGTCGCTAGCGATCCACGGACCATCCCGGGACCAGAATCTTTGCACCCTCTCGTTTATTCCCTTGCTCTGGCAAAGCCTCCGTGACCCGCAAAGGACAGGCGGGCGTCTGCGGGCAGGGGCAGAATTCCCTCCGCCCGAAGTACCCGGTCCAGACCGGGCAGCAAATGGAGTTTGACCCCCAGGTCAAAGCAGCGCTGACTGAGTTCATGGACCCTATCCAGGTCTATCGACTTCACGCAGACGACAAGGTCGGTCACCTTGTGACGAGCGCACAGAGCTTCCAGGTTCTCGGAATTACCCAGAACCCGGCATCCCGCCAGCAGCCTTCGGTATTTTGTCGGGTCATCGTCCAGGAACCCCACAAGGTGCATTTGGGGGTACTGATGCATGTCAACGGCGGTGGTCAAGCCCAGCAGGCCCGCTCCCAGGATGAGCACGCGGTGCACGGCTTCGGGAAGGGGCTGGTAATGATGCTGCAGCACGTAAAGCATCCGGCGCAAGCTGCGGAGTCCCACGCCGGCACTCAGGGCCATCAAGTATTCCAGGGTGGCGACGCTCAAGGGAACGTGCAAGAGAGCTGCCTCCCATGAAGGTGAAGGCAGCCACAAGCGCAGCGCCAGCAAGACCAGCGTGACAGGAGCGAGTGCCACCGCCAGAAGAAAAACGTCCACAAGGTTCACGTACCGCCACATCATATCGTAGACCCGCAGCCACCGGTTGGCGAGCACACGCACGGGCGGCACAATAACCAAGAACAACCACATCTGCGTGCGGTAGAAATCCGGGAAGCCAGCATCGTACCGGAAGGTGTATGCCAACCAAGCCGCGCCCACATACGTCACGAGGTCGAGGGTAATGTGGGCGCCACGGTCGAAAGGCCACACTTCTCGCCGCAAGATACGGAGCCCCGCGGCCAGCGACCTTCCTGGACTACAGACCAGGAGCAAGGTCAGGACGATCAGTTTCAAGTCCAGCAGGAAGGTCGGGTTCTGCACATATTCGGCATCGAGCGAGAGTTTCTGCGGCAAGACCTTCGTGCGATAAACTACCTGCGGATCGGCCTGCCGGGCACAGTAATCAGCCTCCATGTGGTGGTGGATGGAGGCAAAGGAAGTCACCCCCGGCCGGGCAGTCAGAAGAATCCGTTGCTTGGGATCGTCAAGATCGACCTCACTCGGAACCCGCGGCCGCGATCCCACGAAGCTCATCTCACCGCGCAGAACATTGATGAGTTGTGGCAATTCGTCGAGCTTGGTACGGCGAAGGAAGCCGCCAACTAGGGTAAGGCGCGGGTCGCCGTTCACCACCACAGCCGAGCCCAGCGCTTCGGCTCCCTCCTTCATCGTCCGAAACTTGATGAGCGTGAAGGGGCGCCCAAGATACCCCACGCGGGTCTGCCGGAAGAGCACCGGGCCCCGGGAGGTCAGGCGGACCAACAGCGCGCAGAAGATCAGGAGGGGGCTCAAGACCGCCAAGCCGGCGAGAGATGCGGCAATATCGAAGAGGCGTTTCCCATGGCGCACATAGAAGGAGGTGCGCGCAGCATCGGAAACCGCCCGCGGGATAATGGAACTGCTAAGCCCAGTTGTAATGGTGGCCATAATTTCCCTGGAGATTCACGACGTTACAGTCTTCGGTACATTTGCAGGCGAGGCAGGAACCTCTTTTCGGATTGGCAGGCGGTCACGTGGCTCGCCAATCGCGACTGGGGAGCGCGTACCGGCCCGTTGCGCTGAGGTGATCGATCCCCACCTGATCCACCAGCGTCCGGACAATGCGTGCCGACGCGTGGCCGTCCCAGAGAGTGGGGACCTGACCTTTCTTTCCTTCACCCCGAAGGATCTTGCGCGCTTCCTGGACCAGACGGCCGGCATTCAGTCCCACTAACAGGTTCGTACCCTCGCTGATGGTGATAGGCCGCTCGGTGTTCTCTCGGACGGTCAGGCAGGGGACCCCCAGCGCCGTGGTCTCTTCCTGCACGCCCCCGGAGTCCGTAATCACGAGGGCAGCTTCGCTCTGAAGTTTCAGAAACTGTAGATAGCTCATCGGCGGAACCAGGCAGACGCCGTTTGAAGCGTCCTGCCACGAACCGCACAGTCCGCCTTCTTTCATCCGGTTTTGCGTACGGGGATGGAGAGGAAAGATCAGAGGAACTTCTTTGGCAATTTCCTCCAATGCTTCCCAGATCGCGCGCAGCGTCCCCAGGTTGTCTACAGCCGAGGGCCGATGGAGGGTCACCAATCCATAAGACCCAGCCAACCCTCCGTTGTGTTTGCTCCGCGCGCAGAGTTCGGGCGGGACCGCACGGCGCTTCGCGTGAGGGAGAAACCGTCGCAGGGCGTCGATCATGACATTGCCGACAAGAAAGATTCGCTCCTTGGGCCGGCCTTCTCTCAGCAAGTTATCCACGGCGCTGGGCTCCGTGACGAAGAGAAAATCCGATATGGCATCGGTGAGAACCCGGTTGACCTCTTCCGGCATGGCTCGGTCAAAGCTTCTCAATCCCGCTTCCACGTGCGCGATGGGTCGGCCCATCTTTACCGCGGTCAGGGCAGCCGACAGGGTGGAATTGACGTCGCCGACCACAACCACGACGTCGGGTTGCGTTTCCTCCATCACCCGCTGCAGCCGCAGCATGATTTCGGCGGTTTGCGTGACCGCTGTGCCGGAACCCACCTCCAGGTTGACGTGAGGCTCGGGTATCTCCAGGTCCTCGAAGAACGCCCTCGACATTTCATAGTCGTAGTGCTGCCCGGTGTGGACCAGAACCGTCTCGATGTCGGAATGGTGGCCCAGTTCCTCCATGAGAGGTGCAACCTTGACGAAGTTCGGCCGCGCTCCAACGATCGTAAGTATTCGCATTGGCATCGTCTCTAAAGTGACAACGTAGTCAGGATTCTGTCAGAGGTAGCTAGTGTCCTGAGTTGGAAGTTAGCTGACAGAGCCTCCCCCTGCGGCCGGCCGTTCCGCAGCCCCGGCACGGGCGCAAGATCGTAGCCCAGGACGCAACGGGCCGTAAATTCACGAAGTACCTGTTCTGCGCCCCTACGGTGCAACCACGAGGCGTGCACCCCCGCCGAACAGTGACTCGCGGATCCGGAAGGTCGCCAGCGTGGTTGCCCAAAGACTCTGGAAAGGTATCGGCATCGGCGCTTTCCCGGAGACCGCGTCGATGAAGCACCGCACTTCTTCTTCGTGCCCTTTGTCTTGTCGGAACAGGGATTTGGCACGGCCATGGTTCGAGTGATGGAAGAAGGACTTTCGGAAGTCGTCGCAAATCGCGGT
The DNA here is from genome assembly GCA_020073545.1 of Terriglobia bacterium. GTDB lineage: Bacteria > Acidobacteriota > Terriglobia > UBA7540 > UBA7540 > Bog-366. The sequence goes on from JAIQEZ010000002.1 coordinate 19,019, forward strand.
CCGGCCTCGGCCGAAGACCTCCAAGCGCTCTTTGGGGACGCTGGCGTCACCGGAAGCCAGGTACAGGATCTCCCCCTTCGAGCCGTCGGCGAGGGACACCTGAATGTGCACATTGTTTTCGTCGGGGCATTTGCCGATTGGCCAGGCTTGCACTTCCACGGGGAACGAGCCACTGAGAAACCCGAATAAATCCACGAAGTGGCAGACCTCGCCGATCACACGCCCATGACCCTGTTCAGGGTCCTCTACCCAGTGTCCATCCGGCAAGCGCCCCGCGTTGATCCGGTACAGGAAAGAAAGCGGCTCACGACCGGCGCTGAAAAACTCCTTGCACTCCTTCGCAAAGGGGGAAAAGCGGCGATTGAAACCGACGGCGAGGACCCGGTCCGAGCGTGCGTAGAGTCTGGAAATCGATTCCAGTTCTCGTTCGTTGACGCACAAGGGTTTCTCCACGAACACGTGCTTGCCGCTTTCGAGAGCCGCCAGGACCATGGGACCGTGCAAGTGGTGTCGCGTACCGATGAACACCGCGTCGATCGTGGGATCATTCAAAACCGCCGAGGCGTCGGTGGTGCAGTATTGGAATCGAAAGCTTTTGCTTACGCGACTGGCGGAAACGCCCGTGGCGTTGGCCAAGCCTGCCAGTTCGAGGTTGTGCAACTTCCGCAGAGCCGGAAGGAGTTTCGCGCGGCTGAAATTGCCCGCGCCGATCCAGCCGATTCTGATCTTGTCCGGTTTCGCGCTGGCCGCCTTCTTCCCGGAGTCGGGCGAGCGAAGTTCTACGCGCCGGGAAGGCGCCACGGTCCGGGGATAGTCGATCAGAATAGCCACGTGTTTCCCTTCGCGCTTTCCCGTAAGCAGTTCGTAAGCTTCACCGGCTCGCTCGATATCGAAACGATGGGTGATCAGTTTGGCGAGGTCGATCTTCTTGGCAGCCACCAGATCCAAGAAGGCCTGCATGTTCCGCTTCTCGGTCCAGCGCACGTAGCCCCGCGGGTAATCGAGCCCCTTCTCCTCGTAGGACGGGTCATAACGGCCAGGACCGTAGGAGCGCGAGTAACGTACTTGCAGTTCCTTCTTGTAGTAAGGCTCTCGCGGCACATCGACGCGCACATCGCCGACGACGACCACCACTGCTCGGTCGCGAGCCATCTGTCCGGCAAGGTCGATGGGTTGGTTTGAGCTCGTGGCCGCAGTGATAATGATCGCGTCAGCGCCGCCTGCCCCGAGAAGCGTGCCACTGGAGACGAACTCAGAATTGACGTAGGCACGTGCCACGCCCAATTCCCGTGCCAGCGCGACCCGGTCGGGATCGAGGTCGATTCCCCACACCACGCATCCCGCGGCTTGCAGGATTTGGGCGGTAATCAAGCCCACCAGCCCGAGGCCCACCACCGCGACGTGTTCACCGATCTTTGCTTCCGCCACCCGAACTCCCTGCAGCGCGACCGAACCCAGGGTGACAAAGGCGGCAGAATCATAGTCGACGTTTTCCGGAATTCGCACGCTGAGGTTTTTGGGAACCCAGATCATTTCCGCATGACTGGCATAACCCATGCCGGCACACGCCACCCGATCACCAACCTGGAACTCCTCCGTCCCCGGCCCAACCTCCAGGATGTCTCCCGCCGCGCTGTAGCCAAGTGGCATCGCCCGGTCAAGCTTGGCGCGCACCGTGGCCACAACCTCCGACACCCCCGCGGTCCGCAGGCGCTGGAATAGACTTTTTACCAAGTCAGGCCGTTCCAGGGCCTTGCCCACGAGACTCATGCTTCCCAGTTTCACCGTGGCGCGTTCGGTTCCCGAACTGATCAGTGAGGCCACCGTCCTTACCAGAACGCCGCCCTGCTGACACTGGGGCGCGGGAACCTCTTCCACCAAGACTTCGTGTGTCCGTAGATCCTGTATGAGCTGTTTCATGCGTACTTTCGTTGAGGTTGAGATCACTCAGAGCGAGCCACGCGCGAGCGGGGTAGCGCACGGGGAAGCCCTAGGAAGGGCACGGAAGTCGTGAATCACATTTCCGCCCTCACCTTGGCTTGTGACGCGGGCGCCAGTTCGCGGAGCACCAGAGGCTTTGCGGAGGGCAACACCTCCGGGTGAACGCACAATTCGCTCAGCAAGTTCAGATATTTGGCGGCCTGCGTGGGGCGCAGGTATTTTTCCTGCACCGCCTGTCGTCCCTTCCGGCCCAGGGCCCGGCAAAGCGAAGGTTCCTTCTGCAGCCGGAGGATTGCCGCCGCCATGGCCTCGGGGTCTTCAGGCTGTACCGCTAATCCGGCCTGACTCGCGAGAAGAATCTCCTTCGCTTCTCCTTCCACGCCCAGAATCGCCGGTTTGCCCGCGGCCATCGCCTCGAACATTTTAGAGGGAATGGCGGTCTTGAATACTTCCTTGTTCCGCAGCGGGACCAGGCAGGCATCCGCGGCGGCCAGGAAATCAGGAACTCTTTCCCGGGGCTGCTTCTCTAGAACCCGCACGTTTGAGAGCCGCATATCCCCGATGAGCTGACAGAGTTGAGCGCGCTCGGCGCCGGCCCCCATGAGGAGGAATACGATATCGTTATGGCCGCGCAGGCGTTCGGCGGCCTGGAGCAAAGTCTCCAGCCCGTGGGCCATGCCAAGTGTACCCGCGTAAAGAAGCACGAATTCATCGCGGAACCCCCATTGCTTTCGCAGTGTGTGACGTGCTTGCCGGGCGGCGTCGGAGTCGGGGTCGAAGCAGAAATCCTCCTCAACGCCGTTCCGGATCACCGAAATCCTTCTCTCCTCCAGGCCATGATCGATCAAGTGCTGGCGCTTCCATTCGCCGTCCACGACAATATGCTTGGCGTGCCGATAGAGGAAATTAGCGACGTGCCCCACGCTTCGGTACAGCAGGGAGTCAGCGGTCGTTTGTCCCACCCCCACCAGCGACTCGGGCCACAGGTCCCTTACCTCGAACACCCAGGGCAGGAGCCGCAGGGTTCCCACCACCCAACCCGCTGCTCCAACCAGAATCTGCGGCGAGGTGGCGATGACCACGCCATTCCTCGGGGCCACGCAGGTTCCCCCTAGGCTGGCGGAAAGCGCGAAGGAAGCGAAGTTTGCGCCTCGGCGCCACAGCTTCCGATTGGCAGAAGGATAAAGCCAGGTCCGATAAACCTTGACTCCCTCGCGTTCCTCGCGGACGAACCCATGCTTCCAAAGTTCCCGGTATTCGGGATGCAAGACCCCTTCGGGATGATTGGGGAAACCGGTCAAGACCCTCACTTCCGCGCCCGCCCGAACCCACTCACGGCTAAAACTGTCAACACGCGCCGCGGGAGCGCAGGCTTCGGGTGGATAGTATTGAGAAATGTAGAGAACCTGCATCAAACGAATCCCCCTCGTTCAGCGGAGTGGAATTTTGTGGCCGTCGATCTCGAGCAATTTCCCCGACCCATCGGCAACAATGTGCGGGGCAGCGATACCCGTCGGGATGAAGACATGAACCCTCCCGGTCGGGATCGTTCCTTTCCAAGCCCAGCGAAGCACCGTGGAAGGTTGGCGTTTTCCGAATTGCTCTGAATACCAGCTCTCGATAAGGTCGAATTGGCCCTCGCCGTAAGTCACGAGCGACCAAGCCTGGCCGGCAAATTGCAGTACCCAGCGACGGAGTGGCATGCCATCGCTGGCGGCCGTGAGGTCGTCCAGCGCCTTGACACGCACGAGGGGATGGAAATGGACAAAAGACTCCACGCGATGCGTGCCCTCGCCGCTCAGCAGGTCGGCCACAATCCAGGTATCGGGTGCTTGCAGGAAGATCGTGCGTGCGTGCCCCACGCCCCTGCGCCGATAGGCATCGTGTTCTCCGCTGACGAAACGGAACACCCCATCGCTGCCGCTGCTTATTTGACCCACGCGCGGACGCCGCCCCACCCGGAAACTCGCCCAGATCTCCGCCTGCTCCTCGCCGTCAATGCGGAGGGCGTTGTGCGCGGCCGTAGACCGCTCGTAGTGACGCTCCGGTCCCGGCTCGTAGGTGCTAACGCCAGTGTCAACCACCACCCGCTGCCCGTGGAGGGAGAGTTCGTAACTCAACACGTCACAGTGGCCATGGCCTGGCTGATAATCCGGCCCCAAAGGGCCGCAGTCGAAGATCAGACTGCTCCGGGACCCAGGGCTCCGGATGACACCGTAACCCGTATCAGGAAATACCGTGACCTGGGGCTCGCGCTCAGTGCTCTGGCTATCGGACATCCCAGCCATCGCCAGCAACACGTCAGGTGGGCGCGCTCCACCCAGCACGGAGTCGTTCAAGAGTGGAATCTCTCCATCTGGATGGATGATTCCTTTCAAGAATTGCGCCATCGACCGTATCTTCTGAGACAGCAGATCAGAGCAGGGAAGCCTCCTCCCGGTGGATGCGCACAAGAGCTGTATCTCGGCCACATCTTCCAGGACCTGCGAGTGATACATCGGTGACCGCTCGAAGTGCCCGCCGTCAGGAAGAATCTGCTCGTTCAGTTCCTGCTCCAGCAGCTCTTCCCCTTTTGCCCACCATCGGGTACTGCTGGGGGTTTCGAGCAACGCTCCGGCGAACAGCAGTGCCTTGATGTTCTTCAGAAAGTGATTTCCCAGGAGATCTTTTTCGAGCCGATGTTCGAGCGTTGCCACCTGGACGCCCAGGCTCTCCAGCAGGGTGCTGATCCTTCCCCCCTCATCCCAGAACTCCAGCGAGCGTCCGTGCCGGGCCAGAAACTTCAGCCAATTGATGATCCGAACGGATAACGCGTAAGGCTCCCACCCGACTTCTGTTCCCTCCGTGTTGTGTTGGCGCCAGTCCAGCGCGATTTCCATGGCTCGGTCGAGCATCGGCTCATCATTAGGCAGGACGAACCCGACGTTTAAGAAATCGAAGTAGTTGAGGTGATAGAGCCACAGCTTCGCGTAGCGGCGGTCGTTCCAGGGGATCGAGCCGTTGCTCGCGACAATCTGGTTCAAGAATGTAAATTCGCGCGTCGCGAGCATTCTGCGCGAGGCTTCCGGCTGCCAGTCAAGGAATCGCCATCGACCCGGGACGTCGCGCAGGCCCACTGGCGCCTTCATCTTGGCCGGCGAGTCTGAACGCGGGAGCACACGCCTCAGCGCCAAGTAGCCAAGTTGCGACCAGCGCAGAAGACGCAGCGTTCGCCAGTACGTTGCTGCCGTGGGTGCTCTCAGACCGGCAGAGCGTGGAGGGCAGACGTACTCGCCGCCATCGCCGGGGCCGGGTTCGAGTCTAGGTATTGACGATGCCATTCTTCGAAGGAAATAAGAGCCCATAAGTGGAGGGAATAGTCTCGCCGTCGAGCCAAGTGGTCGGAAATCAGCTTTTGGATGACTTGGGGACGAAAATAACCGCGCTTGCGGACTGTGTCCGGCGACAAGTACTCGCCGAGAAGGGGACGCAAGTGTCCCCGCAGCCAGAGCCCCATGGGGGGATTCAACCCTATTTTACTTCTCGTTAATACGCTCTTCGGAAGCAGGTCGCCCACTGCGCGCCGGAGAAGATACTTCTGCTGGCCATTGTGTAGTTTCCATTGCCAGGGAACGCGTGCCAGGAACTCGACGAGTCGGTGGTCGGTGAATGGGCAGCGGATCTCCAGACCGTGCGCCATGCTCATGCGGTCCGCGTATCGCAGCAAGTTGTAGGGCAGGAATGAATGTAAATCGACGTAGTTGATACGGTCGAGGAGCTGGCGGGCGCCGCTCCTGGCGAAAAGGCCCATCAGAAACGCGGAAGAGTCATAGTCCGCAAGCTCTCGCCGCAGCTCTGGCGAGTACAGGTCCTGCCGGAGCGAGCGATCGAAATAGCCAATCCACGCAAAGTACGCCTGTTCGGGCAACTCGACACCGGTGGAAAGAAATTCCCGGAGGCGGCGGTTGAAGTGATTGCCGTTTCCTGGCTCCGGCAGAAAACCTGAAAGCTTCGCCAGCGGCTGGCGGAGGAACGCCGGAACATGTCTGTACTTCTCGGCCAGAACCGCGCCGCGATACCGCGGGTAGCCCAGAAACATCTCGTCGCCCGCATCGCCCACCAGCGCCACCGTCACATACTGTCGCGCCTCCTGCGAGAGCTGATAGGCGAGCAACGAGGTGGGATTCCCGAAGGGCTCATCAAAGTGGCGGGTGACAGCGGGTAACAACTCGGCCGACCGCGATTCAATTACCAATTTCTGCGTTTGCGCCCCTATCGCTCCCGCGACCTCGCGCGCGTACTGCGTCTCGTTGTGCCGGTGGGACCCTTCCCGGAACTCCAGCGTGAACGTCCGCACGGGTTCGGACGAATGCCGCGCCATCAGCGCGGCGATCGTGCTGGAATCAAGGCCTCCGCTGAGGAAAACGCCGAGTGGAACCTCGCTGATCAGGCGGCTACTGACCGCATCATCCAGGTGCGCGCGCAGGGCTGCCATCAGGTCGTCCTCGCGCCACGGTTCCGCGTCGAAATTCACGTCCCAGTAGCGGCCGACCTCGACCCGCCCGCGTTGCCATTCCAGCCAGTGACCGGGCACCAGGGCCTGGATCCCGCGGAATATGGTCTTGGGCGCCGGCACGTAGAGGTAGGTAAGGAAATCGTCGAGGGCGGTCGAATCCAGCTCGCGCTTGACACGCGGGTGCGCCAGGAGCGCTTTGATCTCTGAGCCCAGAAGCAATTCCTCACCGAGTTGCGCATAGTACAGGGGCTTGACGCCCAGGCGATCACAGGCCGCAAATAGTTTGCGCTCCTGCTTGTCCCAGACGGCAAACGCAAACATGCCCCAAAGCTTCGTCAATGCTTCGCGACCCCAGTGAGCATATGCCTCGAGCAAGACTTCCGTGTCGGAACGGGTGCGGAAGTGCGCGCCACGGCCTTTCAGTTCCTCCCGAAGTTCGAGAAAGTCGTAGATCTCACCATTAAAGATGATCGTAAAGCGCCCGTCCGCCGTCGTCATAGGCTGCTGCCCGCTCGCCAGATCGATGATGCTCAGGCGACGATGCCCCAGGGCGAGGCCCTCGTCGAGATAGTACCCCTCGCCGTCCGGCCCGCGATGCGCCAGCACGCGCGTCATGGAACGGATCAGATCGCCGTCAGCTTCTCCGACTATCCCCGCAATGCCACACATATGTCTTGGAGGACCACTACTTCTTGGCGCGAATCAGGAGGAACCAGCCGAGCCGGTCAGGAATCAATCGAAGCATCCACCGGGGGGCAAACCGCCGTCTTCCGATGCGGAGGTCATACGCGGTTACCACCGGTTTGACTTCAACTGCGGAAAACCTTCTCAAAAGTGATTTCACTTCGTGTGCCGTATAAGCCTTGGTCCCAGGACTTTCGACGTGGGCCGCAATCAACTTAGAGAGTGGGGTAAACGGTCGGAGCCTACCCAATCCATAGCGAATGTAAGATTGCAGTCCGACAAGCGACCATCGATGGTACAGCATCAATCGGCACTCACCACGCGGCCTGAGAACCCGGTGGATTTCAAGTAATGCGTGGTCGATATCCGAAGTGTGGTGCAACACACCCCAGGAGTAGACCAGGTCAAAACTCTCGTCGGGGAAGGGTAGTGATTCACCATCGGCATTGAGCAAGGTGGGAGGGACGTCGTTAATCTCAGCGTTTTGGAGGGCCAAGCCAATGGAGCGTCGGGACAGGTCAATTCCGCATATCTTGGCCTTGGCTTTTGCGAAGCGAACAAAATCCGCCCCCATGCCAACGCCAATCTCGAGAACTCGTTGTCCTCGCCACTTCTCGAATCCTGCCAAGGCAGCAATTTCGGGCTCGCGCGTGTAACGAAGCTCGGCATGAGCCTCAAAGAACTCCGCAGGGGCCTTCCAAGCTGTGGGCTCGAGGGATCCGCAAGGCTTGGAATCCCAGTAGGTCTGAACCGCAAAGTTAGCTTGTGTCATCGCGGTCAACTTCTCCAACTACTGCAACGATGCCACCCATGCGATCTAGGCGCCCAATTTAGACTGCTCACTTTGTTCGCAAGTAAGCGAAGTTCTGGCGCTTGCCTTCAACAACGAACCCATGGCTTCGGAAGGGAACATCTTTCTTCTTTCAATGATTTTTGCGCTGACAAGAAATTGGTACCAAAAGCTCCACAGGACGTGATAGATGAAGCCGGGTCCGCCGTCCAGGAACCCGCCCTTAAGAAAGTAGTTTCGGAAGAAGAACAGAAACGGGCGGAGGAGCAATGGCAATCGATTCCACACTTTCAATTTGATCCAGCGTTTTCTCTCGGGTTGGTTCCCCCACAAGCGGACCTCGATGGAGTCCTGATATCCTCCCTGAATACTTTCCTGAAGAAACTGTTCCGTTTCAAGGTCCGCATAGTGGTTATGTTTTGAGATCCAGTCGGAGAGAGGTCGCCGATCCTGGTGGTCAAACGGTTGGCTCAGGTAGCCCGAGCTACCCTCCGGCACGACGTGCTCGTTGAGCGGGCGGTTTTCGACCCTGGCACGGTCGCGCCTGAACAATTGTAAGAGCCAGGTGGGGTAAAGACCACCGTGCTTGAGCCACCGACCAAGAAAAAAGAAGCGCCGGTTCATGTAATAGCCGGCATGGTCTCGACGGTTGTCTGCGATGGCCTGCGATATCTCTTCCGCGAGAGCCTGAGGGATTCGCTCGTCGGCATCAAGCATCAGAACCCAGTCATGCGAGAAAGGAAGGTTTTCGAGCGCCCAGTTGCGTTGCTCGGCATAGCCTTCGAAAGGATGGGAGTAGACTCTGGCACCCATTCCCCCTGCAATTCCCTGTGTCCTGTCACTGCTCAGTGAGTCGACGAGAAACACCTCACCCGCCCAGCGGACACTCTCGAGACAACGCGCAATATTGGCTTCCTCGTTGTAAGTCAATATCAGAACGCTTACCGGAATGTAGCCCACGGGTTTACGCTTTCCGAGCGACGAGAGCCATATTCATCCACAGGGGCCAGAAGCGACCCAGGTAGATCGTTCGCTCGATTGAGAATCCCTGAAGTCTCATAAGAGAGGCGAGGGAATGGGGTGTAAAAAACCGGATGTGCGGCCCTACCGGGTCAAAGTGCCGTTCAAATGCCATTGAGGCGATCAGCATATTCTTGACCCAGCCATGGTACGGCGCACTGACAAACAGCGTACCACCGGGCCTCAGCACGCGACGACACTCGGCGACTGCGACCTGAGGGTCCACGAGGAGCTCGATGACTTCGGTCCAGTATACAGCGTCGATAGATTCTGACCGGAACGGGAGAGGGGCCTCGCACGAACCCTCGACATACCAGATGGCCCCCAAGGCGCCTACGGTGGCGGCCTTCCTCAGTGCCACGGAAGAGATCTCGAGGCCGACTACTCTCTTGCCTGCATCCGCAAGCAGTCTGCTTGCTCGACCGTTTCCACACCCCAGATCGAGCACGGTCCTGGCCTCCGGAGCCAGCCGCAGAAAGTGCCGAACACGCTCCTCCGTCAGGGGATCCCCCACCGGCGGGGGTGCTGCCCCTTCCCAATACTTAGCGAACCGAACTCGAGCGGCGTCCATGCTATTCAACGAGAGCAGGAATCGTTGTTTCTTCGGTCGTTTGGCCGAGCACTGAGCCTGCGGCAGGATTCCACAAAGACCTGGTGATTCCGAAGTTCTCGGGCAGTTCGACGCGGGCCGCTATATCGGCCTCCTCGGTCCGCCTGAGGATGAGGACGCTGAGGGGCACTGGCAATCGGCCTAAACGGTTCGGACTACTCGACACACCGTGCTGGTTTGTATTCTTCGACAGCCTCTTGGCCAATTCGAGAGGCGATGTCCAGGATACGCTGTACATGCCTGCTCCAACGAAATTTGGTACGCACTTCTTCCTGCCCTCTTATGGTCATCTGGTGTCGGAGGGAGGCGTCCGCCGCCACCCGGCGAACCTGCCGAGCCAAATCCTCTGGGTTTAGCGGACTAAAATAGACCGCAGCCTTACCGCAAATCTCCCGGTTGACCGGTGTGTCGGAAGCGACGATCGGCAAGCCGTAGGACATGGCTTCGGCCAGTGGAAAACCGAATGACTCCGTTAACGAAGGAAAGACGAAGATTTCAGAGTCAAGATACAAGCGCTCTGTTTGCTCTCTCGACAAGGGCCCCACGAACCGTACCCACGCGGACACGCTCGGCTCTTGGGCGAGGGCGCTATCCTCCCCATGCGTGACCGTCCGAGCGGCCCCTTCACAGGTGGGGTCTGCGGTGGTTTGCAGCAGGAATTTGCCCGCGCGATCCTTATTAAGGAGCGGCATTGCTTTCAGGAGGGTACTCAGGTTTTTGTGTTCCCCATAGAGCGAAACGTAAAGCAGTTTGCACAAATTGCCGGCGTTGCTTCGTCCTGTCTTTGGCCCCACAGAAAGGTCCCTTGGCGAGGGGTCTGGGTGTTCAACCCCATAAGGATTAACAAGAGCCTTATGGGACGGGACGTCAACGAAGTCCCGCAGTTCATCCAGCATGGCCTGCGTCGGGGTCATCACGACATCGGCGCTTCGCACGCTCCGGCAGATAAGCCAGCGGCGTAGCGTGTATGCCACGCGCCAGCTAAAGCTGTGCTTCGGCACCATAGTCCGCCGGTGGATTTTCGAAAAATAGACCAGTCCCTCAACTAGCAGTAGCTGACGGACCGGACAGTGGAGCATCCCGAGATTACCCGTTGCGTAGAAAAGGTCGGGCTTCTCTTCTGTCAACAGCTTCCTGAGACTTACTTGCTCCCACCATACCCTCGCTAGCGGGGTCATTCCCTTGGTGGGTGCAGCTACAAACCTTACGTTTTTAGGAAGCGGTGGCAGTTTGGGAATGGTTTCAGAAGGTAGGAGAACGACATATTCACAATCAGGAGCCATTGTGGCGGCATGGCGCAGGAAATCGCACATGTAAGTCAGTGCCCCGCCCATTTTTACCGACGCTGCCTTGATGACAACTTTCATGCTAACTTCTTGTTCCTAACAGTTCCCGCAACGAGGCTTGCACCCAATGCTGGGTGAAGTTCTCCGATGCCCATTGCCGACCGGTCCTGCCCATGCGGGCCGAAAGCTCCGGGTTCTGAAGCAGTGTCAGCAGAGCTCGGGTCAGTTCCTCGCCGGAGGAGGGGTCGATAACAAAGCCGGTCTTGCCTTGGACCACCGCTTCGGCGGCGCCTCCGCTGCGACTGCCCACTACGGGTTTTCCTGCGAGCGCCGCTTCAACGTAGACCCTGCCGAAACCCTCCCCTCGCCAGCGGCCCTCCGAGACCGGTGCTCCGCTCGGAAGGACAAACACGTCGCAGGCATGATAGTAAGCTGCAAGCTGCTCCTGTGTGACTCCTCCAGCAAATGTCACTCGCTCACGGACCCCCAGATGGCGTGCAAGGTTCTCCAAGGTCTCTCGATTGTCCCCTTCTCCCACGATAACGTAACGGAGGCGCGGCGTAGTCCTGAGCAGAGCTGGCATTGATTTCACAACCCTGTCGAAGCCCTTGTAAGCATGTGATTTGGAAAGGCTTCCAACCGACAAGAGAACCTTCTCGCCTTGTTTCGCAGTACTGTCACAGGAGGCGTGGCCGTTTCCAGAAAGGAGCATGCTCGCAAAGTGGTCTGGGATCGCGTTATACAGCACCTTTGCTTTTGCCTCCGGAATGCCATTTACCTCGCACACCTTCCGAGCGGTGAATTGGCTCACGGGGAGAATCAAATCTGCCCTCTTTAGCGCGCCTGCCTCGGATAAACGAACACCAGCCCAAGCCTCCGCATCGTGGCAAGCTACCCAGTAAGGCGTTCCCAACACCGCCCGGACCAAGGCCGCGACTGGGGCAAGACAGACGTGGCTGCAGACGATCAGGATGTACTTCTCATGTCCAACCTCCAAAGCCTTGGCGGCAAACCGCACCTTGTCAAACAGGCGCAAGCGGTCAGTTGTAGTCTGGAGGACGCGGTAGCCGCGCGGGGCATCCTCGGGGACTCCACTCCCAAACAGCGCCAGCACATGCACGTTGTCAGGCCCCAGCAACTGGCCCAGCATCGACGCCAGAGTGGACGTGTACCGGGCAATTCCGCCCCGTGTGTAAATATCTGTGGCTAAAATCAGGATTCTCATGGACGGCGTAGTAGTGGCAGGGCCTTCATTGCAGACTGAATCTTTGCGGCGGCTGTCAATCGGCCAGTCACGGGCCCAAACACACGAAAGCGCAGGTGCAAGTCAGGAGGGTCACCGTAACCCAATGGAGCGAGAACACGGACGTTTCCTGGCCCAAGCAGGTCTGCCAATCCTGACGCGGAGGTGTGGGTGTAACGGGCAATTCCGCCGCAGGTTTATATATCAGTGGCAAGAATCAGTACCTTCATGTACCGACCGCAATCATCGCGCAAAAGCACACACTGGAAAATGAAAACGGGAGAATAGAAACCGGGAATTGGAAAGTCGAAACTGGCGAATAGAGAGTGGCACACAGCTCTGCACGTTAAGCCTGGCAGTATAGGAGGTGCTGGTGCGCGACATCATCGTGAACGCTGGTCAAACCGGCTAGAGGAAGGAACCGGCAGTGGCTGAACCCGGCCCCTTCTGCAAGGCTGAGCATCCGTTCGGGAGATCGCGAAAAGCAATCGAGCCCGCACCTGAGTTTCACACGACCGCGCAAGGATGTGTCGCCCAGCCAATCAGCCTCAGATTTCCAGCCCACACCATTGATCACGACATGCATGAGCAGCCGTCCGCCCGGACGCAGCATGTGATGAACGGTCCGAAGCGCCTCGCTCAGTACGGCGTCCCGAAGGTGCTGAGCAACCGCGAACGAGTACGCCAAGTCGGCAACACCCTCGTACTCGGACGCCCGAATAACATTGACGTACCGGATGTTGGGGGCGCCGTTCAAGACCCGCGCGCAGGCGAGAGCACCCTCGGAAACATCGCAGGCGATGACGCACTTAGCAAACAGCGCGGCCTCAACGGCCATGTAGCCCGGACCGCATCCGTAATCCACAACCACGTCGCCGGGACTAATATGCGGCCTGATTACATCGTGAACGATTTGGCGGCGAGAGACTCTGTTTCGTTGTGCTTCTTTTTGCAACACACCTCCCGGTACCCAAACCCGCCCATCCTTGTCAAAAATGTAATGGGGGCTGAGCGAAAGCATGCGCAGAGCAATTCCCTCCCGGTATATGGCGGGTGCCCTATCGATTAGTAGGCGGGCCCACCATGCCCCAAGAAAGTTCTGAGAAGTCCCCCAACCCATCGCCGGGGTGTACCGAAGCAGGGATTTGAGTTCCTTCAACACTCGAGAAGGAGACCAAGCTTTACACTGCATTCTCATGGACGGCGAGTCAGTACTGGAAATGATGTAGCCAGCCTTTTTCGTTGGGTGCTGGAACCGTAAATCAGCCGACGCAAAACATAGAGGATGGCCAGCAGTTTGATCAGACCCGTCCACATAGAAAATACGTCCGGTTCAAGAGGGAAGCCAAAGAGGAAAAGGGCGGCGTATACGAACAAATCCCGTGATTCCACTCCACCGCTCACGCGGTTCGTGAACCACTGGGCGACGATGCCCAAGACGAACATCCCCACCGGGATCCCCAACAAGCCGAACTGGAGGTATAAGTCACCTGGATATGTGATCGCGGTGGAGCTGCCGACATTGTCAAGGTTTTCAGAGCCTCCCCTCAGAGCAACGGTGAACCATCCACCTTCCTGGAGAATCGGTTTGGACGGCCAGAGAAACCGTGGAACGAAGGGATAAAACGGAAGCATCCACCAGTGTATGTCGCCTTTCACCATGCTCGCCCGAGGACCCAGTGAGAGCACCTCGGCAACGCTCGTGAGCAGGTCCAAGCGCCGGAGCGTATGGTCCAGCCCTTCGCGCCAGAGATCGCCTGTGGTTGACTTACCTTCCTCCATTTTGCTGAAGGCCATTTGGCCAGCGCGCGCCCCTCCTTCAAAGCTCGTAACTTCCGCACCCCCTCCACGCACTAACGAACGGTAGGCGTCGGAAACAGGATAGAGAAGCACCAGTGCGAAGAACGGAATGACAAGCCACCGCAGGTTTAGCCTTCGCTTAACGAACGAGGAGACAAGCGCCACCACGATAAAGTTTTGAAGCACCAAGCCCTTCATCCCGGAGATCAAGCCCCAGCAGACTTCCGATGAGAGGACTGCTACGAAAAGCAGCCTCCAGAACGGATCATAGCGTTCGCGATACCTTTCGATAGCGACGATGATGAGAGCCAGAGTTCCGAGTTGCGAAACGTAGTTCAGCACCTGCATGGAAGCGAGATTCTCGAAATACTTTTCCCCGGACGCTGTGTATGAAAACAATTGGCTTTTCAAGAGGTAGAACCTAGTGACGAAGGCGACGGCAAACAGCGCTGCAAACAGTAACACTGCGCGAGCTTTGTGCACCTCAGGCACAATGCTTTGTGTGCCCGGGCCTGGGGAAATCCGGTCGCCCTTCTTGCGCCGGGCCAGCTCACAACCAATCCAAAAAGCCATCATGCCCAAAATGACGTAGGAGAGTGCACGGCCCAATTCTTCGCCGTCTGGGGATAAGTTGCTGACGAGCTGCGCCGGATCTATGAAATTGCGCAGAGGGAGCAGCCCAAACTGGAGGAAAAACATGGCAGTCATGAAAACCGGAAGTTCAAACAATTGCAGTTTGCCTCGTCGAATTCTTGACACTACAAATACGGCGGACGAAGCACCGTAAAAGCCAAGTAAGGCCAGATACCTTTGCAGTTGAACCCTCTCGCCGCCGAGAATGAAGGTTACTCCCCACACGATTGCGCCCAGCGCGAGGCTCAGCAAGACCAGAACGTGGAGCGGAGTAAAGGCCGTCGCCGGCGGGCGCCTCACTTGCACGCCACGGGCTAACGAAGTGGATGCGCTAAAGATTTTGACCCCTTGTGAAACCGCCCGCTGGTAGGAGAGGATTCGCGGAAGCAGTACGGCGGACCGAGGCGGCTTCGATCTTATGGACCCTTGGTCTAAGATACCTCATAGGGTCTGAGACTCCCCGACCTCGACAAGCCGCTGAGTGTGTAGTCCCAGGATTTCAAACATCCTTTGGAGCCTCATTTCGTAGGTGTGTTCGTTATGAGCGTGGGCGTAGGCGCGGTCAGCGATCTCTCGCCGTTCCTCAGGATGGGCGAGGTAATAATCGACTTTTTCCCTCAATTCCTGTTGGGTTCTAAACGTAACAATTTCTTTCTCTGGCTCAAACAGGTCGGGAAGTGCAGGCTTCCAATCAGCAATCTGGAAAGCCCCGCAGCCAGCGGCCTCGAATAATCTGCAATTGACTCCCTCGATTTCACCATAGTGCATGGTGTTGAGTACGATCTTGGCCGCAGTGAACGCCTTCGCCTTTTCTTTTTCGGCAACGTATTCGTCCTGATAAGTCACTCGAAGGGGGGAGGAGAGCCATGCGGGATAACTCTTACCCCAGATCTTCATGTCGTAATTTGCGAAGATCTCCAACGACTTTGCCCGGTAGTAGTACATGTTGGAGGCGGTCACTAGGTCGCAGCCGTACTTGCGTCGATCCTCGATGCTCAATTCAACTCTCCGGTGCCAGAGGCTATTGCATGCTTCAGGCAAGTAGAAAGCATTGAGGGCCAGTTTGTCACGGAAGACGCGTACCATGTAAGGATCCTTGAGGAACCACGCATCCAAATCGCTGGCCAGCAGATACTGGCGGCCCAAGTTGACAAGGTGGTCCGGATACCATGCGGCAATTCTGGCCGAACATGTACTCCGGAGTTGCCGCACGACAGAGGGTGGCAGTGTTCCATAGGAAAGCAGAATCATGTCTGGAGCAAACTCCTCCGCTGCCCGGACAAGTTTGCCTTGTCGTCTCTGTTCATATTTCGGGAAGAGCCGAGGGACAATCGTCCAGAAACCTGCCCATAGGACGTTCAAACGTCGGTGAATCGGGGTCTCCTCAACCACCATGACCTTATGCCCCATGCGGCGGGCGGTCACGGCGATATTTCGAGCGAAAGAATCCGGATAGAACTGGCCTGAGACCAATATCTTCAAGCTCGTGGCCCTCCGCTTCTGTCCCTACTCGGACTCCAACATCCCCTCCGTTCCATGAAATCCGGGGATAAGCCTAAGCCCAGGCTGTGCCGGTTCAGCGCCCTATTGTCGAACGCGGCTCTCCTATTTGGCACTCGAGAGCCTTGAGAATTCCCTCGACACACTTGTCATAACCGAAACCGCTTATGATCTCTTGCGAGCGTGCGGCCATTCGCTCGCGCAGGCCAGGTTCTGTTACCAGCCTACGGATGGCTTGGCCAAGGGCCCCCACGTCGCCGCAGGCGTAAACAAACCCATTCTCGCCATCTCGTACCAGATCCCCATCTCCCCACACGCCCGTGCGATCGCTGACAATTATGGGAAGGCTGCACGCCATTGCTTCGTTGGTCACCAAACCCCTCGGGTCCCGCGACGAAGGGAGCACGAAGATATCGGAGATTCCGTATATTTCGGGCAGCTCACTTTGATTCTTAAAGCCTAACAAATGAACATTCTTAAGAGCTAGCCGTTTGATCTCCGACTCAAGAAAGGGTCTGAGTTCGCCTTCACCTGCGAAGGCAACCGCAATATGGGGAACGCTCTCACGCAGCGAGAATGCGGCGTACAGCAGGTCCTGCGGGCGCTTCCAGGGGACGAGTTTGCCGACGAAAAGCAGGACTAGGGACTCTGGTGCAACCCCTAAGCGGGCTCGGAATTCATCGCGCCTGCTCTTGACCGACGCTGCCCTACCTGCGAAGTAATCGTTGTCCACAGCCAACGGGACAAAGAAGCACTTTTGCGGCTGGACCCCGAAGGACTCGTAAAACTGTCGATTAAACGTTCCAGTCACCAAGAACGCCGCTACCCTACGGAACAAGCGCGCCAGGAGAGGGCGTCGGACAAGCTGGAAAAACCGTGACTTAGAAGACTCGTAGAGCGCGTTAGTGTCGCCATATATCATCACAGGCACCCTGCCGAGCCAGGCGCCGAGGAATGCAAGCCAAGAAGTAAGCTGGCCCCACCCAAATAAGATGGCAGCGTCATAGGTACCTTTTGATAGCTCGGCTACGACTTGGGGGGAGGTGCAGCTAAAGAAGCTACGGATGTTCTCTGAGAAGTACGCGGGCAAGACCCTATAGTGATAACCCTCAAGCAGCGGGACGTCCCACTTGACCTTCAAACCGAATCCGGGGTCGGAATACGTTTGAAAGCCCATGAGACTGCTGTATAGGACGGTGCAGTCGATCCTAGGCTCCTCTGCAAGACGCCTAAAAAGCGGAACGAAATACTGGATAGGGTGGGTAATCACGACGGCAATCCTGTAGACACTTCTTGGGAGAGGATTCTGGCGCAGGGCGCTGTCCGGATTAGTGCTCAAGGGCGGAAGGTCAGAACGCCCGGGCAGTGTCACAGGTGCCATGGTGCTGCGGTGCCCATTCCCCGACTCTGGTTCGCGACGCTCCCTCGACCCAATTCGCTGGGAACCCTCAGGTTGGGTTTAGGATATCGCCAGTATCCCTCCCAGATCCCTTTCAGGACCGGGCGAACAAGCTCGAACTCTCCGCGCAACAACCGGGCTAACACTGCCCTGGGATAGAAATAGAAAATGCCCAGAACATTAAACACCAACTGATGCGCCAGGTTGCCGTGCCGACGAATCAACCAGGCGCGATTCCGTACACCGTAAAAAGCAATGGTAGGAGGAAAACGCTTGAGCGTTGCGCTCATTAAATGCCGAACACCGGAGCCCGGAACGAAGCAAATTCTGTATCCGGCCTTGCGCGCACGGAAGCAAAGATCCGCATCCTCACACACCAAGAAAAAGCTTGCATCAAAGGCTCCAATTCGTCGAAGAGTCTCCCCTCTCAACATGATGGCGGCGCCGCAGACAAAATCGACATCCGTGGGCCCAAGCGGCGCTTCTGGGTAGGGCCAGTGCGAAGTCCTCCCCGAAAAAAGCCTAATGCGCTGACCACAATTCGGGGACGATTCATAACCAATATCGATGAGCGGACAGCCGGCAATTCCGATGCGCCGATCTCGCTGCATCGCCTCCACCAGCGGCGTGAGGCAGCCGGGGTCAGCGACGGTGTCGTTGTTCAGAACAAACAAGTAGTCAGCGCCATCTGCGAGGGCCCTTTCAATTCCACGGTTGTTGCCCCCTGCGTAGCCCTCGTTTTGGGAGTTGATTAAGAGTTCAATACGTGGATCGGTAAGGGCCTCTCGGAATCGCGCCACCGAGTCGTCGGTGGAGGCGTTATCCACCACAATCGCCTTGAAGTTCGGATACTCAATCTTGAGGACCGAATCGACACAATTCAGCGTTAATTGCGCACCGTTGTAGTTCAGAATGACGACGTAGACAAGTGGGGCGCTTGGGCTGAGAGGATCAAGTTGCTCCACAGTTGTCTGAGTCCTTTGGTCAAACATTTGCCGGAGTCCTTGCCAGGCGCAAGACGCGCAGCGCCTCCTCGTAAACCCCTACTGGCAACTCGGGAGATCCGTTCTGTTGCCCCCTTTGTCTCCGGTGGGAACAGAAAAGGAAGTCGTAGTCTTGGGGGCGTGCGCGGTGCTGTGCAGGCCGGTACATGTTCAATTATGGAGGATGCTGAGCCGATATAAGAGCTGCACGGTCTTCTGGTGGATCGCCTTTGCGCGTGCAAACAATTCCGGGTTCCTTTCTTTGCACCTACGGGCAACGGGGACAAGCGCATCTTCCAACCGCCGGAGCCGGCTGCCCATTCGGAAGCTGTCGCTCGCACCTGCATGATTGAAGACCGTGTTGTAGTAACTAGGGAAAAAGGCAGCCCGGAACCGTGACTGTTTCGCGAACCTGTCTTCGTAATCAAGCTCGCATTCCTCCATCCGGCACCTTTCCCGGTACTCACCCAGGTAATGAACCAGCTCATTCCTCTTGAGGTGGGGGCAGTCCGAGTAGACATGTTGAGTTAAAGGGGATGAGCTGGACTCTCTGCAGATTAGGTAGCAGTCTGGGCCTTCGAGGTCACGAATCCTGAACTCCGCGTTCACCCCGTGAGCAACTCCGCAAAACTTAACGAGACCAATGTCGGGGTGAGCTTCCATCAGGAGGACCGTCTGCTCCAAGTACCGCGGCGGCCCCTGGCATTCCCAATCGTCCTGAATCTGCAAGATATACTTCCCGGCGCACTGCTTGAGGCCGGCGTTGGTGTTTGCCCCCAGTCCTCGATTCTTTTCGGAAGCAACTAACTTCTGAATCGGCAATGTCCGCATTTCCGCTTGCATCCACTTGGGACTGCCATCATCGGCGACTACCAGTTCAACATTGGGGTAGTCGTTGTTGCGAAGGAAAGACAGCACGGTCCTTTGGAGAAGATGAATCCGCCTGTAGGTTATGAACAGCACCGAAACCAGAGGACCTTGGTTCATGGCTCAGCCAGAACGCGTGCGGCGCAAATTAGACGTGCGGTCGGTTCGGGTTCCTGCCGGGCCTTCAGGCTCCTGGTAAGAGAAACAGTTCCAGCTAGGAGAATAGAAGCCCACAGAACATAGGAGAGAAAGGTAGTGGCCCCGGCGGCGACTATGCCCCAGCGGGGAATTAAATAGATGTTTAACAAAACGTTCACTGTGGCGCCCGCCAGGTTAGCCAGGGAGAGGATACTGGTATTTTTGGCAGCAAAAAGGACTGTCACGGCGGACGAACCGATGACGAAGAAGATGTGCCCGGCGGCGATGAGTAACATTAGCCTCCAACTGGACCAGTAGCTCTCACCTACGAGCATGAGGGCTATGCGTCTGCCGACGAAGCAGAGGAGGATTGTCCCGGCCGAAGCGGCGGCAAGTCCGGCGAAAACCCTCAACCACAAGCTGCGGCTGACCGCTTGCCAGTCGCCCTCCGCGGCGCGGGTGTAAGTCCGTGACCGGCTTACCGTGTCCAACCATCCATTCAAAATCTGGTAGGGAAGTGACCAGAGACCGTAGTTCATCGTGTAGATCCCTACTGCACTCAGGCTCAAGTAGTGCCCGACAACGTAACGGTCTGAGGTTGTAAGTACCCAGCCGAAAAACGTAGCCAGATATACTCCCCCAGCAAATCGGCTGGCCAGACCCCGCGAAGCCTGCGCCTCTTCCAGGCCGGAAGAACGAACGCTTGGCTGCGTTGACGGATGTCGGCGGTCAGCGAAAACAAGGACAAGTGCGAGCGATGCCAGGGCTTGGGAAAGGATGATACCGTAAGCGCCAGACAGACCGGTGACAAGGAGTCCAAGTAGAAGGGGAACTTGGCCCGCCTTGAAGAGTAAGGTCGCAAATGCCAGGGGCCGGTAGCGGCGTTGAGCTTCAAGATAGTTGTTGGTGGCACTGGCGTGTGGCTGAACAAAAAGCAGCATGGCCGCGGGAAGAACGAGACCAAGATACAGGTGATTCCCTGCCCAACGGCCTATTACTGCAATGAGCGCATAACAGATGGTGGAAAGCATTCCCACGCCCACGAGGAGCCATCTGAAACGTGCGTAGTAGGAGTCCGCACTTCCTCCGTTCGCGTGGTCAAAACCGAGCCGCAGGTGCGCAGTCAAGAGGGGATTAACCAGGAAAAGGGTTAGGAGCCCGATCACGCCGAGCACAAGACTGGCACGACCGAACTCAGCGTTTGGGACGAAGGCAGCTATGACCTTTAGCGCGGCAAGTCCCCCCAAAACGGAGAATAGGTTGCCAGTCAGTGACCACCATGCATCTGGGAGGAGGGTGCGCGAACGAAGCTCCGGCAAATAGGCGTGGAGGACCTTCAGGGTTGCATTAAGCAGTCGGTTTCCGTGTTCGGCGCGCTGCAAAGAGATACTCACGTTCGACAACTGTGTGGCGCAGACTTATTCTCTAAGTTTGCGGCTTGTTTTCCGGCATGACACCAGGAGCCGCGGAGTGCAAGAACGACCCCGGGCTTGTCGCCAGTGCGGCACGCGCCGCGAACCACGCAGCATTGGCGGGGATGTAGAGGCTAAACTCCACGAGGCTGTGGGTAAGCAAGCTGCATCGGCCCTGCGTCGTGGCCCTCCGACGGCCATCCACTCGGCAAAGCAATCATCTCGTCAGACCGCTCCAGGTTGTTGTCACCGATCGCTCGTAACTGATACCCGAATGATTCAAGAAGCTGGCAACACTGTTGGTGAAGGTCTTGTCCGTGTGTAGCCAGAAAAACGGTTGGCCGCGTGTTTTCAAGCAGGAACGTCGCCCCGGTGAGAACCAACAGTTCAGCGCCTTCGACGTCGATTTTCATATAGTCCGGAGGGGGCAGTTCGCCTCTCCTAACCATTTCGTCCAGGCTAACTGTTCTGACTGTAAGGCAGCCGTCAGCAGCAAGGCGCCCCATCGAAGGGTTCGGTCCTGCGTCAAAATGTGCGACGCCAACACAGTCCGCAACCGCGGCCTCGATTACAGAAACGTTCTTTATGCCGTTGATCCGCAGATGTTCTTGAAGATAGCGAAGGTTCCGTGGGACAGGCTCGAACGCGAAGACCCTCCCCTGAGGGCCAACCAAGACCGACGCTAACAGGGTATAGAAACCGGTATTGGCCCCGATATCGAACACGACGCTACCCTTCGCCACCCTCTCTTCAAATGCCTTCCGTTTGTGGTACTCGTAGCTTCCCAGCCAGCAGCCGTGGTTGCTTGAGCCAGCTATCCACTTCAAGCCCCTCAGTTTGCCCTGAAGAATGGGGAGCACCGTATCTGGAGGAAGAAGACGCAAGGGACGACGGAGAGCCTTGCCCGCGAGCGATTTGTCAGATATTCCGGAAAAATCCATTTTCCTCAACGCGGCACTGCCGGAAGCAAACAGGTTCGGCAATAGGCGAGGGTCGGATAAGTCGTCGACCGTCAAAGCTCGAAAGTCTAAGGCACTGCTGCCCTGGGCGGAGATGTAGCGATGGCGGCGCACGCGGCGAACCACGCGGCGTTGGCGGGGATGTGGAGGTTGAAGTCCGCGAGGCTATGGACGAGGAGGCCGCAGCAGCCGAGTGCGGCGCCGAACTGAATCCACCCGGCGCGATGCTTGAGTCGTTCGCGTAAATTCCCGAAGGCCAGCCAAAAGAACAACCCGAGCGCGAACAAGATCAGCGCTCCGCCGGCGATGCCCGTTTCAGCGAGCGCCTCAGCATAGTCGTTGTGGGCGTGGTCCCACGTGAGGTCGCCTGGAAAACCCTGGTACCGGTGGAAGACCGTCTCAAAGCTGCCCAGGCCGGCGCCTAGCCAGGGATGATCGCGGAGAATCCGCAGAGAGTCACGACTCGCAACTAAGCGCTCGCCCAGGCCTACCTCGCGCGAATGGGTGATGTCCACCACGGTCTCGAGCCGCTCCAAGCTTTGGCGCGGCGCCATCCAAACGAAGAGTAGTGCGGCGGCGACGAGGGCAGAACTCCCCAGCACGGCCGTGGTTTTGCGCGCGCTCGCCGGCCCGCGCAGGAAGATAAGCACCGCCGCTAGCAGGACCTCCATCGCCAGGGAGATCAGGCCTCCGCGCGAACCCGAGAGCAGCACGGACACAATCGGGATCAACACTACGCAGCCAAGAAAAACGGCCAGGGCGGTGGTCGAGGATTCCCGCCCCGCCCTGCTTGCGCCTGCCTGCTGGTAGGCAGGGCCGGCAAGCCGCGCAGGCAGGTTCTGCGGAACCTGTCCCGATGCTTCGGATGACACGGCGTGGGAAGGGGGTAGCGACGGGGGTTTGCGAAACGCTGTCAGGACGCTGGCAACCACTAGGGGGATCAACATCTCCATTAAACCCGCGTAATGGTTGTGGTTGACATAGGGCCCGAAAGTCCAACCGGGGCTCTTCACCGTCCAGTAGATCAACCCGTGGCTCGAGAAGAACTGGAAGATGGCAAAAAGCGCCAGCAGAAATGCGTACACGACGATCGTCCAGCGAAGTGTGTCACCCCGCTCCCCTATGGGGGCGAGGGTTGAGCGCGCGGGGGCCGATGCGCCGAGAAGCTGCGCAGCCATGAAAAAGAGAACGAGGTCTGTGGCGAGCTTGAGCAACGATTCCCGTGTGGCGACAGGATCCATCGTGAGATGACCAAAGAATTGGACCATTCCCAGGAAAAAGAAGAGCCCGGCGGGCACGTAGAGCGGTGACCAGATAATTCTCAGCGCCCCTTGTTGCACGCTGCCCATTGACCACAACAGAAGCAGAAGAAACGCCAGGACCGCGAGCGCCCCCCAGGCCCATTCCTGGACGGCGCCAAAAGGCAGCGGCGCAGCGAGCAGTGTCGCTACCAGCAACGCGCGCGTGAGGGCAAACAAACACGGCGGCGTCTTGGTCTGCTGGCAGCTTGCTTCCCTGAAAAAAGGGACCTTGGTATCAAGGGCGACTGATGATGGCATGGCTATGACGTGCTGCAAACTAGGTCGTCAAGAGTGAATCGCCAAAGGTTGAAAGTCCGTCAACAAGGGAGCGGGGAACGATCTTGCTCAGCGTCCGACTTCTCGCCATGCGCCTACCGAAACACCGTCCACCCAGAAGCTCCCCGATATCTCCATGGGGAAAGTCCGGCTGGGGGGGCGCCACACGGAGAGCCGCACGGCCTGGGTCGCGGCGCCCGTAGAAAACTTCAAGGTGACCAAGTGCCACGGAGTGGTGCCCACCGTTGTGGCCGTCGAGGCAGTCCAGCAGCCTGGGCAGGCCGTATCCGTCACACGCAGGCACGGCCCGCTGTCGGAGGTGATGTCCCTGCTGCGGACGTAAGCCGCGAGCGTGTAAGCCTTGTTAGCGGCCACGGGAAGGATCTGGTAAACCGGCTCGAATTCATCGTTTTGGCTGACTGGGAAATCGACGCGCAGGCAACGCGCCCCCTGGTAGGCCGAGGAGTCGGCAAAATCAACGGAAACATAGGGCGACGGCGGTGAGCGCCAATCGAATCCCGCGTCCAAGGGCGGTTGTTCAAAACCGCCGTTGAACACCAAATTGCCCTCCTCGCTGTCCGCAGGTCTTGCGATGACGCCCCGCTGCTCGAGGTGCAACCAAACCGCCTGAGCTTCCTGGTACCGGCCGCGACTCAATAAGCGCTCGAGGTAGGGCTGTACGGCCACAAAGGGGAACGGCGAGCCCCCACCCGCTACCTCGGTCCAAGCCTGATGCGCAGTTTCGAAATCGTCATGCCCGCTCGTGAAATCCGCAAAGGCCAGCGCCAGCTTCGGATCTTCCCCCCCGCCCACGATATTTTCGAGAATCATCTTCGGGTTGCCATAGGCGCGCAGGGTTAGGTCGAAGGTTGGTGTCGCGTAGTCGGGGCTCAGCTCGAGCAAGCGGTGGAAGCAGGGCAAAGACGCCTCCGGCCGGTCAGTGCGCAAATAGTGGTTGCCAGCAACCCACCAAACCAGCGGCATCATGGGGGAAAGAAACAGTGCGCGCTGAAGCGCTTGGTCTGCGCAAGCGTCGTTATGGATAGATTCACACGCGGAGGCGAGGCTCAGCCAATAGTCGAATTTATTGGGATTTAACGCCGTGGCTCGCCGCGCTTGCGCAACGCCCTCGGCGAGGTTTGACAGCCCCAGCGAATCGCCATAAAGCTGGCTAAGCCGATCGTGAAGCGCCGGGTTGTCGGGATCGAAGGCGAGACCCTTGCGGACCGCAGAAACCTCGGTCGATTTCCCCAACGCGGTGACCGCCGCAATCTTTATTGCCTCCGCGCTGCCCGCCAGCGTCACCAGCGCCACCAGGGACAGAAATAATGCTGAACGCCGGCGAGACTTCAGCGAGAAATCAATGTAATCTGCAAAGAGAAGGCGCATGGGGAGGGAGTCAGGAGTTAGGATTCAGGACTCAAGACTGCGCCCGTTGGTAACACACCAGAGAAAAAGCCCGCTGGCTGTGGGCTATTCCTTCGTCATTCCCGCGATGCGTGCCTGCGCTTGCCTGCGACACGCAGGGCGGGAATCCAGAAGGTAAACACCATGTCACGTCCGCGGCTGCTCTCGTCTCGTGACCGCCTAGCGAAGTCCCGAGCCCGTTCTGCCCACACACGGCGCTTTGGTTGACTGCGAACACTTCGGCAAAGCACCCGACCAGGCGGGCAGGGGACTAGCTGGGAGGCTATGCCCTGACCGCGTCGGCCTTCGCCGTTCGCTCGTTATCACCCGAGTGATAGTAGTAATGATTATGATAACCGTAATATCCGTCATGGCGCACGTCCACCTTATTGAGGACGATGCCCAGAACCTTTGCCCCGACGTTTTGCAGAATCTTGCGAGCACGAGTCACGGCTCCTCGGACGGTCGCGCCACTCTCTATGACAAAAACCACCCCGTCCACGAAAGTTGAGAGGACCATCGCATCCGCAACGGGAAGCACGGGTGGGGAATCAATCACCAGGAACTTGAACTGCTTGCGCAATTCTCGGAGCATTGATTCCATGGCAGAGGAGGAAAGCAGTTGCGCCGGGTTGGGTGGCTTGGGGCCGGTGGGGAGTGCCCAAAGAGTGGGTACCGGGGGAAACTGTCTCAGCGCCTCCTCGAGGCTGTGCGCTCCGGTCAGGAAGCTCGCGAGACCTTTGCCATTACCCAGATTGAGCGACTCAGCGATTCTGGGATGGCGAAGATCCGCATCGATAAGCAGAGTCGGCTCTCCCCTCTGAGCGAGTGCGATCGCCAGGTTGAGAGCTGTGCTTGTCTTCCCCTCATTAGCCGTAGAGCTGGTGATCAATAACGCCTGGGGCGGCTGCGGGGCCGTCGAGAGTACCACCGAGGTCAGGAGAGTTCGAAAGGATTCTGCCAGCGCCGAGGAGGGTTGACTCAAAAGCGCTAATCCCTGTGTTGCTGCCAACCCGCCGTTGTTTCCTGGAAGCGATGGACGGGGTCGCCGAAGCGTATCGCGAGAGAATGGGATAACCGCCAAGGCCGGAGCGTTAGCCAGCCTCTCCGCCTCATCGATGCTCTTGATGGAAGTGTCCACAGCTTCTTGTACGAAGGCAAGCGCCAAACCGAGGACTAGTCCGACGGTCAGGCCAATGAGGATATTGAGAAGCTTTTGAGGACGCACCGGCGACCTGGGAGGTTTTGCCGGGTCGATTACATGAATATTCGTTGCGCGCAGACCCGCTGAAACTGTCGCATCCTTGAGCCGCTGCAGGAGGTTGTCATAAAGTTGCTGATTTGTCTCAAACTCACGCTTCAGGAGATTGTGCTGGATCAGGAGCTGGTTCAGTGCCCCCACTTCGACTTTTTCTTTGGCGACGGCAGCCGTGAGGAGCCTCTCCCGACCCTGGGCTGCCATGTAATCATTCCTGATCCTCTCCACCATGCGTTTTCGCTCTCTCTGGATCAGCGACTGAATCTCATCCACCTGACTCTGCAGCCGCTCGGCTTTGGGGTGCTTCGGCCCGAACTGCTGCAAGGCATCAACGTATTGCGACTTCAGGTCAGCACACTTTTCTTCCAGCCGCTGCAAGAGGTCGTTTTGCGCAACGAAGGCGACTTGCGATTCGTTCGAGCGCACCAGTTCATAGACCGACTCTTTTTGCAGCCGATCGCTTTGGGCGTTAGTCAGGTCTCGACTCAGATCGGACAGTCTCTGCTCGACGACGTTCTCCTTGTCGCTGACATTAACAATAGCGTTCTGCCTCTCATAATCGACTAGCGCCTGCTGTGACTTTTCGACTTTGGCTTTCAATTCATCGAGTTGGTGTTCCATCCACCCGGAAGCCTGACGAGTGGCGTCGTACTTCTCCCGAAAATTGTATTCGATGTAGTTACTCGCCAGCGCGTTTGCGACTTTGGCGGAGAGGCCAGGGTCGGCGCTCTCGAAACTAACATTCACGACGTGGCTGTCGCGTACTTTCTGGACGTGCAGAGAGCCCTTGAAGGGCCCGAGGAGTCCATCGGGCGACGTTGTGGGTTTAGCTGAAAACGGGCTGTTTGCCTGCCGGATGGCGACGCCCCAGGCCGGATCTCTCGCCAGGCTGAGTTGCTCGATCGTGCGCTCCGCCAGGCTGTCGCCTTCGAGGACTTGAATTTGCGTTCCAATGAATGCTTCGTCGGTGGGGATCTGGCGAAAGAGGTCATTCAGCGATTGAATTTGAAGCGTGTCAGCCTCGATGTCCAGACGGACCGTGGCTTCATAGATCGGCGTCATCTTGAAAGACGCGATCGCAACCAGCAGCGTCACAATAAAGGTGACGGTCACGATCGTCCAGCGACGCTTGTTGATGATGTTCCAATAGGTTTGCAGGTAGCTGAAGCTGTCGAACTCTTGTGCTTCGATATCGAGGACCGGGATAGCCGGCGAGTGTGCAGCTTCTGGCAAGTTCGGCCCTCGCGGCACGAGGGCCTGGTTATCAGGCATGGCCTTCACCCCAGCAGATAAGGATTGTCCAGGAAATTCGGGCGTGCGTCACGCATCCTCACCAGTGCCAGATCAGGAGGCTGGTCGTGGTGTAGATAGCGGCTTCGGCGCCACGGCGCAAGGCCCGCTTTCCTGTGCTGTCCGCGACGAATAGGATGTCGTTGGCCTGCAGTCGGGGATCAGCCTCTCGACCTTCCAGCACGTTCTTCAGGTTAACCGCAATCTCTTCTCGTCCATTCGGCGCCGCCGCACTTTTCCGCATGATCATGGCTTTCTTCCGGGCAGCCGTCGGTTTCAGATCCTCGGCAAGCGCCAGCGCCTGCAAGACAGTCATATCTACCTGACCGGTCTTCAACGGGAACCCTCCCGGCCGATTCACCGCGCCCACGACATAAACGATCCCGGCGCGTTGCACCGTGACTCTGTCTCCGGGATACAGGTCCACGTTGAAAGCGGGGTCCCCGGTCTCCTCCAACTGCTTGAGGTCCACCGTGAAGGTTTGAGCGCAAGGGGCCTGCCGGGCCGCGGACTCACACTCTCCGGATTGCTTCAAGGCCTGCATCGCAATTCCTCCCCGGGTTATGAGGGCCGTCCCGCCCGCGTCATTCGCCAGGCCTTGTGCCTGCGAGAGGACGTCCAACAACGTCGCCTTTCCAAACAAGGGATAGATCTGGGGCGTCTTGACTGCCCCCGCTACGGTGATGGAATGGACGCGAGACTCCTTGACGGCCACCGTCACCCGAGGATGACTGTAGATTTCTGCCTTGCGGTATTTCTCGCTGATATGTTCGGAAAGCTGAGCAGGCGTCAGCCCCGCGGCTACGATGGCTTCGGAGAGCAAGGGCAGCTCGATCTGCCCGGCTGGGCTGACACGGTATTCACCGGAAATATCAGGGGAGTCATAGACGCTGACGATCAGGACGTCAGCCGGGCTAATAATGTAGTCAGGGAGGGCCAGGGAGGCAGACGCCGCCGGTGAGGCTGGTCCCGATACGATTTCTGAGTCAGGGACGACGGCCCGAGGGGTTTGCGCGGCCAGGAGCGGACAGCAAGCCAAGATGAGCGCACAGGCGGCCGCAAGCCTGTTTCCCATGAGCTTTCTCAGAAGGGTACGCGGAATGCCAGCCGATACTACCATTTCGGTTCTCCTGATTCTTTGCCCGGGGGGAGGTTTTCTGCCCGGTGGTCTCGTGCGTCATCACCTCTGACGCCAAAACCACGCGCCCCTCAGGCGTAAGGGCGAGGGTGGAAAGTGCAGGAACGCTCAAACCCACTCCGTTCGGGTCGTTGCACACGCTCTACCACCCACGCGTCCACTTCCACAGCCGCCGATTTCTGGACAAGCTCGACTGACAAAACCAGGCGGAATTGGCTCTTGTTGCGCACCAGGATCCCTTCGATGCCTTCCAGCGGGCCACACTTTACTCGAACCCAATCTCCGCACTTGAGGAAGGGATGGGGTTCAACGCGCGCGGATCTCGCAATGGATCGGCGCAGCGCTTCGATCTCCACGTCGGGTATGATCGCGGCCACGCCTGCGAAGCCCACCAAACCCTGGACGCCCGGCGTGGTCAAAATACTGAGCCGCTGCTCGAGTCCCCGGCGCAAAAACAAGTAGCAGGGAAAGAGCGGCAGGGAAAGTTCCTTGGTTCGATCACTCCACTGGCGAACGGCGGTGTACAGAGGCAGGAATACTTCAAACCCCTTGTAGGCCAGAGAACGTGCAGCCAGTTTCTCATGCTGGTGCTTGGTGTAGATCGCAAACCAGCCTAGGCCCCCCGGCCGGTAGTCCTCAAGCGGTTCGGCATCGCGCGTTAACATATAGCTCCGCCCTCTGACTCCCAAGAGTCCTCCACTTCCTAAGCCGCTTCTTGCGAACAATTCCACCTCTCCCGGTGGCTCTTTCCCGGCCGCAGAGCAGCCCACCTGCCCAAGACATCCCCGCCGACAACGGATCCTTGCTTTCCTTTCAACTCTCCCTCAACTTGCTTGATCGGCTTGCTTGATCGGCGTTGGAAGCCTCTATCCCGAACAGATCACTGAGCTGGTTGTGCTGAAATCGGCCGGTCCCTCGGAAGCCTACGGCGACCTCGAATCGGGGCTCCTCTCTGAGACGCTCAACGGTTCCTTCAAAGCGGATCGTCGTGACTTGTTTGTCCGGACTCTGGAAGTGCACGAGCAGAACAATCCTTGTCCCTGGTACCAAGGGTTGCTCCAATGCTATTCGGGCCCCGCCAACTCCAATGTCGTAAAGCACGCCCTGCATTTCTGTCTGGTGGTTTGGTCCATTGGAAAGATGGACAGTTACAGGGCATCGGATCTCGAACCGCCTCTCTTCGCGCATGGTGTAAGCCTTTCTGCTTTTGTTCAGGCCATTACGGAAGCCGACCACTTTAGGGTGGTCTCCTTTTTAAATGTTGGAGAGGGGAAAAACAATCGCCTGTCGGTATGAGTCTCCGACCTAAATGGTATGAGAGAGTCTGTCCAGCACCTACGCCAACCTGCCTAGGAATAACGTGAGCGCGCAGCCGCGCGAGCAGCCGGAAGGATTAGGAAGGTCGGGCTTCGCCACATGAGGACTTCCTAATACTTTCCTCCTAGGCAGATCGTTTCGGTCTATTGGTTTCCTTCGTTATCCGCTGACAGCCGAAGGGCTTCTAGGAACATTCCTACAGGCGAGGATCACTCAAGGAGGTGAACTGCAAAAGGTCTGTTCCTGACCAGAAAAACCCGGACTGGGGAAACACCTGCGGGGCGACACGGGCCCGAGATCCCGTCTGTCAAGCCTCGAACTCATGCGGGCATCGGCTTCTCGTCTTGATCAGAACGGACGTCGGCCTTCTTCCGCTTTCCCTGAGGCGAGGCAGGTTTGTGGGGGAATTCTCCGTTGGACTTGGCATGCTGGAAATAGTAAAGGGTGGCCGCCAGGCGGCAGTCCACATTGATCTTCCGGTAAAGGGTGTACAGGTGGGTCTTCACCGTATTTTCTGAAACCGTAAGGCGATTAGCAATTTCTTTGTTGCGGGAACCATTGGCCAGCAGGGCGAGGATCTCCCACTCCCGGCGCGTCAGCGCATTCCAGCTTGCGTGGTCCCCGTTCTCCGATTGCGCGAGCTTGCCGATGATCCGTGTCGCCACGCGCTGGCTCACCCAGATGTCGCCCTGTCCGACGATGTCGCAAGCCTTGACCAAGGTGTCCAGGTCTGTGGCCCTTGAGACGCATCCCCACGCCCCCGCCCGGAGCGCCTGAAATTCTGTCTCCTCATCGGTCTTGTCTAGAATGAGCAGGACTTTGATCTTGGGTAAGAGCTTACGCAGGCGGGAGACGATTTCGAGATCCGAGGCACGACCGCTGGCTTGAAGGAGCAGAATCTCCGGCTGTGCCTCGCGCAGCACACCCAGGTCGTCTGGAAAGTTTGAAAGGTCTACTACTACAGCGTGGTTCCTTGAAGTCAGGAGGGCACGCATTCCCTCTCTGGTCAGGTGATACGGGCTGATGACTCCCAATCTCATGCTGACCTTCCACCGTCAACGCAATACTGGCTTAAAGGGTGTGCATCTATTTCTATAACAGGGCGGCTCCATTGTCAAGATTTACTCATGCTTCAGGGGCGGGTGAATGATTAAATCTCTATCTTTCTCACTAAAATCGAGCCTTAGAAGAGAGCTGTCCGCCCGTGACTTAGCCCAAAACCGCGTCGAGCCGAACGCCGTTAGGGGAGTCTTCTGAGAAACTCAATCTTCTCTGGTTTGTGAGCATGTCGCATCGGGGATAACTCCAGTTTGCCGATCCCATCTGAGCAGTGCGGATACCCATGCGGCTGAGGACCTTGGGCAAGATGCCCTGTGCCGCTATGTTTCTCCCGACCGTTCGGCGCTCGGTTACTCGCCACTCAGGGAGCACGAGCGGAGTTTGCTCCCTCACACGAACAAAGAGACCGGTGCGCGGCAGGTTCCCTCAGGAGTTTTCTGAAGTATCGGGAAATCTGTCCCTGCGAGCAGGGCACGATCGCTCAGGATCATTGTCCATGCCAAGAACTCAATTGCGCAAGAAGAACAACCCGCCGTTGCTCCGCATACTTCCCGTTCGGAAACCTGCCCGTTAAGTTACCGGTCATCGCTGGGATCGGTATTTCTCAAAGAGGTAACCTCTGGAATGGGCACACGGTCATGTTATCCCGCCTCGGAGTCGGATGGCACGAAAGGAAGCTCAAGATTGTTTTGGGGAGTGACACTTCAAGCGGCTCGCCGCTCGTAGCGGAGATACGGTCCTCCAACTGCAGGTATCTCTACCACGGCTCCAAGTTCCGGCCGTTGAATGGCTCGCGGTTCTGGTTGTGTTTCGCCAGAATCACATCTGCCTGGAATCCGAAGTTTGAGCAGAGTAAATGTGACGTGTCCTTCGCGTTCAATTCAGTCGGGGGTCCCCGAGGAGGGGCTGGGAAGATTGGCAGAAAATTCCACTCGATTGCGTCCTGCCTCTTTCGCCCGGTAAAGAGCGGCGTCCGCCGATCCCAGCAATACTTCGAGGTCCCCCGGAACAGGTTGGTTGGCGACTGCCACCCCCAGGCTGATTGAGACGTCGATGGATTTATTCTGGGCTTTCGCCGGCTCGGAGCGAACCAAGTGGCAAATTCGCTCTGCTAGTTTCACACCTTCCTCAAGACTGCAACCGGGGAGAACCAAGAGGAACTCTTCCCCACCAAATCGACCGATAGTGTCGTAGCGTCGCAGTGAGCTTTGCATTCGTCGAGCTACTTCACAAAGGACTTCATCCCCGATCAGGTGTCCGTGGGCGTCGTTAACTCTCTTGAAGTGGTCGATGTCCGCCATGACGATGCATACGGGGTTTCCAGCGCGACGTCCCCGATCCAATTCAGCCAACAAGGAGTCGAGACATGCCCTGCGATTCAAGAGACCCGTCAGGGAATCATGCGTTGCCAATTCCCGGAGCGCCTCCTGGGCGCGGATCAGCCTGTCCTCCAATTCGATGATGCGTTCCCCCGCGTGGATCCGGGCTCTTAACTCACGCGGATCGAAAGGCTTGATGAGGTAGTCGTCAGCGCCAGCCTCGATACCTTCCACTACGTCCTGCTTTTGATCCCGGCTTGTCAATAGGAGGAGGTAAAGGTAAGGGTCTGACTTTCTTTCCCTGATCGCACGGCAGATTTCCACGCCATCCATGCTCGGCATCATCCAGTCGAGAATGGCAAGCCGCGGTCTATCCTCCTCCTGAAGTATTTTCCACGCTTCCAGCCCATCGCTCACGACCACGACCTGGTAACCCCACTTGGTAAGGAAAGTCTTGAGCATATGGCGGAAGGTGATTTCATCTTCGGCGACCAGGATTCTCATGGTGGACATCTTCCTGAGTTACCTCGCTGGGTTCTTTGGAGAGTCTGTGCTACGGCGCAACCCTGGGGTTTTGATGTTGCCGTCGCCGGGAGTGAACAAATCAGCCGGCGCGAGCGTTCCAACCTGTTTCCGCGGCCATCAGAACGGTCATTTCTCTGTCTCCGCGCGAGCGGCGAGTAAAGCGGGCTTCAAGCGTTCTAGCTGACACTCCAACTCCTGCAGCGCACTTTCGGCGTTCACCAAGTCCCCAGCGTGGGCGAGCCTTTCGAGCTTGAGCGCTGCTTCCGATGCCATCCGCGCAGCAAGGTTACCGGTGGAGCCTTTCAGACTATGCGCGCCTCTCTCCGCAGCCTTTGCATCTTTCTTGTCAAGCGCGACCCTGATTTCATCCAATAGACGAGGATACTCCTCCAGAAACAGATCCACGAGGTCCCTCAGCAATTGCGGGTCGCTCTCCACACGAGACATAAGCAGCGCTTCATCCAGAACCTCCTCCGGAGGTTTTTCAGGAGGCGCATTTGTGGAAATATTGGGCACCTCCATGACGAGTGTTTGGATTGTTTCAAACAGGTCCTGGTGCCGGATGGGCTTGGGCACATACCCGTCCATGCCTGCCGCCAAGCAACGTTCACGATCACCCTTCATGGCGTACGCGGTCATGGCGATAATCGGGACGTGTTTACCGCTGATCTTTTGCTTCTCACGAATCATCGCCGTCGCCTGAAGGCCATCCACGTCCGGCATTTGCACGTCCATCAGTATGACGTCAAAGCCCTCCGCGTCTTTCTCCCACATGTCGACTGCTTCTGCACCGGTCGTGGCTGCCAAAACCGTATGGCCTTGTTTCTGGAGCAGGCGAATCACCAGCTCTCGGTTGACCGCGTTGTCCTCCGCCAAGAGGATGCGGAGCTTGCGGAGCGCCGCCCGAATGGTGTGACGCGTGACAAGGTCAGGGCCCTCCTTCCCCTGGGTGGGCTGGCCGAGAACCAGCGAGATTGCCTGCAAGAGCTCTGACGGCCGGACCGGCTTAATGAGATAGGCAGAGATGCCAAGCTCGCGACAGCGGGTGGCGTCACCCCTTTGTCCTGCGGATGTTAACATCACGATGGCGCTTCCGGCGAGGGTTGAATCTTGCTTGATCCTCTCAACGACCGAGAAGCCGTCCATGCCCGGCATTTGGGCATCAAGCAGAACCAAAGAAAAGGTTTTGCCCGTCTCCTTGGCGCGCCGCATCGCGACCAGACCCTCCTGCCCCCTCTCCACCAACGTGGGCTGCATCGACCACCGCTTGAGCATGGCCTCCAAGATGCGCCGGTTGGTGGCATTATCGTCAATGACTAGCACCGGCGTACCTTGCAGATTGACCTTTGCCATGGAAGCGGGCTGTAGCGGCGGCCCTTTCACAAGGCCAAACTTCGCCGTGAAATGGAACTTGCTTCCTCTGTCTGGTTCGCTCTCCAACCATATTTGGCCTTCCATCAGCTTTGCCAGTCGGGCCGAGATAGCCAAGCCCAGGCCGGTCCCACCATATTTACGTGTGGTTGAGCTGTCAGCCTGCATGAAGGCCTCAAAAATCCGCTGTTGCTTATCCCGCGGGATGCCGATGCCGGTATCGGTGACGCAGAAATGCAGGGCGGTCCAATCTTTCCCTTGCGAATCGACCTCGACTCGCAAGTTCACCTCCCCGCGTTCGGTAAACTTGATGGCATTCCCCACCAAATTCACAAGGATCTGTCGCAGCCTTCCAGGATCTCCGACTAAGCGGGCCGAAACGTCGGGCAGGGTCGCCCAGGTCAACTCAAGTCTCTTCTCATCAGCCCGGGGGGCGAGTGCCCGCATGGTGTTGCTGAGCGTATCTTGCAGGTCGAATTCGCCCACGTCGAGCGAAAGCCTCCCGGCCTCAATTTTGGAGAAATCCAGAATGTCATTGATCAAGGTCAGGAGGGTGTCAGCGGACTCCTTCACCCTGTTCAGGTACTCTCGCTGCTCAAGCGAAAGGGGCGTGTCCAGGGCCAATGCCGTCATGCCAATGATTCCATTCATGGGGGTTCGGATCTCATGGCTCATCATTGCGAGGAACTCGCTCTTGGCCCGGCTGGCAGCCTCCGCAGTCTCTTTGGCGTTGCGTAATTCTTGCTCCGCTTGCTTGCGCTCTGTAATGTCGCGGGAGACGCCGAAGGTTCCGAGGATGTTCCCGTTGGCGTGACGCAGGGGCATCTTCGTGGTCGAGACCCAGGTCACATGGCCATCCGGCCAGGTTTCCTTCTCCTCTTTGGCCAGCATCGGCTGGCCTGTTCTGATGATCTCCTGCTCGTCGGCATAGGCCTGCTGGGCATGTTCATCCGTGAAGAAATCGAAGTCGGTTTTGCCGACTGCCTGGGCAGGGTCGCTCAACCCAAACACCTTGGCGTGCGCCTTATTGATCCGGGTGAAGCGGCTCTCGCGATCCTTGAAGTAGATCACGTCGGGGAGATTGTCCATGAGGGTGTGGAGGAAATGCCTTTCCTCAATCAGCGCCGCTTCTGCTTGCTTGCGCTCGGTGATGTCAATGAGGGTGGCCTCTTTCACTAATTGCCCGTCGACTTCCTCCTCCAACAGCGTATCGTTGGCCAGAACCCACACCGGGCTCCCGTCTTTTCGTCGCAAACGCAGTTCGTAATTGGAAAGCGTGCCCCGCTCGCGCAGCTTGGCCCAATAGGCCTCACGCTCGGCAGGGTCGAAATACACACTTAGAACAGGTTGAGCGATCATTTCTTCCCGCGATTGATACCCGAGGATGCGCGCATAGGCGTCGTTGCAAACCAGAAAGCGGCCGTCCAGAGAGGCACGGCAGACGCCCGCCAGATTGCGCTCGAAAAGCAGCCTATAGCGTTGCTCGGAGGCTCGTACCGCCTCTTCGGCCCGCTTCCGCTCGGTGATGTCGCGGGCAATAGTCGCTGCACCCACCACGTCTCCCGCGGCATTCCGGATCGGAGATATCGCGAGGGAGACATTAATCCGGCAGCCATCCTTTCGCACGCGTACGGTCTCAAAATGGGTGATTTTCTCCCCCTGCCCGGCCCTGTGCAGAATCGCCGCCAATTCGTCAACGTGGTCGGAGGCCGCGAGGATTGATGCGGGCTTTCCCATAATCTCGTCGGCCCGATAGCCGAAGATCACTTCAGCGCCCTTGTTCCAACTGGTAATCGTTCCTCCCAATGTCCTGCTGACGATGGCATCGTCGGACGACTCAACGATGGCAGCCAGCTTCGAGTGCACTTCCTCGGCCCGTGTGCGCGCGGTAACGTCCTGAAATCCCCAGACCCTCCCAACGTTCTTCCCTCGAACTCGCTGAGGATGGGAGTGCCTCTCGAGGATTCTTCCATCCTTGAGTTCAATCACGTCATCACCGTGCTCGCCCGGATGGGCGTAAAGCTCGGCCACTCTCAGATGGAACCTTTCTGGGTCCTTCAATTGTGACGACACGTAGGAGACCACTTTGTTCTCATCCCCCGACGCGAGAACGGACTTCGGAATCCCCCAAAGCTCTCCGAACTTCTCATTGAAAGCGGTGACTCTCCCTCGTTCATCAACAACCAGGATTCCATCCGCGGTGGACTCCAATGTCGCCTGAATCGTCTCGATTTGATTCTCGACGCGCCGTCTTAGCATGACCACCCAAACCAGCGCCGAAAGAATGACCAATCCCGTGAAACCCAGCAGGGAGAGAGCGCGCTTAGGGGTCCACCACGGAGGCTGTTGAATAACCACCACATCTTCCGGCGCCCGAAGCAGAAGTCCGAAGCCTACGGGGGCCCTGTTCTCGTCGACTCGAATGCTGCATATCCCGGTCAGTTGCACCAGGCTCCCAACATGCAGGTCGGCGAGAGCTTGCCCTGCTATCGCCTCCTCAAGCTCAGCCCCAAAATTCAGGTTGTCCGCGCTGATAGAAAGTGTTCGTAGGCCCGCCTGCCTTCCGATGTCCAACAATCGTCCTTGGATTCGAATCAGTCTAGAGTCAAAGCTGCCTGCGAGCGTCTGCTGTGCCGTCACGGTCACAGGTTGGGGTGGCGGGCCTGTTCCGATTCTTCTGAAGATCGCATCTTTCAAGACGGGGCTGTAGTTACCCACCGCAGGAAATCCAACCACCTCGACCCGATCCCCGGGCTTGAGCACCGTTGTTTGGGCCGTTTGGACTTCCACGCCCTGTTGTCCATCACTGATGAAAATCGACTTCCCCGGACGCTGAAGAGTGACCACTCCCTGAACCCTCACGCGCTGGCTAAATGCTCCTTGTGAACCGAGGTGCAGAACGATGCCAATGGGACGCAAAGGAACCGAGAAAAGGTCGGTCGGTGCGGGGTGCTCCACGAGGAGATAGTCGAAGCCAGGGACCATCAGCGCGGCGCCGATGAACTGCATCTTAGCATTGTAGATGCCGCTGGACACTCCCCTCAGTCGCACCGCTGCTCCTATCAAGTTTTCTGGGGCAGGCTTTTGGCCCAAGACGTAGACCAGAAATTCAACCGATCTGGAGGCAACGTGCAGGAGTAAGCGTCCCTCATTCTCGCCGGTATACACGATGATGCCTTCCACTTCAACAAACTGGCTATCCTGTACTCCCGACGCAAACTCTTCTCCAGAGACCCTTCGTGGCACTGGCAACGGAGCTTCGCGCAAGATGCGCACTCGAGGGTTCGTGATTTCAGAGGCGAAAAACCCTGGTCCCGTTCTGCCCTCAACCTCCACGTACTGGCCAGCGCGCAACTTGAGCGCCAGGTGGTGAGGGTCGACGTAGATTCCGGTGGTTGCATCCTGGACAAACAAGTGTGCGTGGCTGAAGCTGAAATCGGCGTACGTGACCACCCCGTGCAGTTGGATGGGGTAGCCAAGCGTGGCCTTTTCTGAAGAGAGTTCTCTGACTTGGCGAGCTGTCTTGAGGACGGGCGGGTTCTCCGATGGGCCGCGCCCCCCCTGCTGGGCCGAGGAGACCCCAGCCAGAATGGAAAAAACGAAAACCAGCAGAACTGCATGTACAGGGGAGTGCCGCCGCACGGGTTGTGGGTTGCCGGGGATTCCGTGTTCCACGATCAATCGACCAGTAACTTCCTATCCTGAGACTCGAGAAGCAGCCGCCCTCAGCCTCACCTTTGGCCGCAATGATAGTGAAGGGAGCACGGCGAAGCAAGCGGTAGTTCATTGACAGGGCCAGTCGACTGATCCAGAACTTGCCAACTAACCTAATAGCATCTTGAGGAAGCGTCCCGCTCTTACCCGATCAGGAGGACCTGAACACGCCGATGCCGTGGCTGCCAGCCGAACAGGACGTCGATCAAGCAAAGCGCCACTCGGGGTAACAGATGGGGACACCTGGATGTCCCGGGAATAGGGCCTCCGCAACTGATGCAGGTTCCTGCGGCAGCTATCATGGACCGGAGCCCCCTCTTGAGCAGTGCGATTTTTTCGCCCTCTCAAGCGAATTAGTGGAAGTTTACCGTGTGCCGCCTGAATCCGCGTGCGGCTAGCCGCGAGAATCACGCAGGGCCCCGTTAGCTGCCAGTGGAATCACGAACGCCGATGGACTATGAGCTTTCAGGGTAAGCTGGGGGGAAATTGGAGGCGCGGGTGAGAATCGAACTCACGCATAAAGGTTTTGCAGACCTCTCCCTTACCACTTGGGTACCGCGCCTAGAAAGCAGTCACGAGTGACGAGTGACAAGCAAAAAGCTCTGTCTCGCCCGTTCTGGCTCGTTACTTCCCACTGGAAGAGCGACCCGTGACAAGTGACGATTGACGAGCAAAAAGGTCAGTTCATTTCGTTCTTGCTCGTCACTCTTCACTTGTCACTGTAGTTTATGGAGCGGGAAACGGGATTCGAACCCGCGACTTCGACCTTGGCAAGGTCGCACTCTACCACTGAGTTATTCCCGCTCTCCAGAGCCGCAACACGCCCGAGCGCATGACATCTAGAATTATAGGAACCCGCGTGCGGCACTGTCAAGCTGCTGCTCGCGCCGTAGGTGATAGGTCACAGGTTACAGGTGACAGGGAAAGAGGGGACAGGGATGGAGCAAGGAACGGTCCGGGGCGAGACAGGCCGGGATTCAATCAAATTCCACGACGGGTGCCGCTTGCTCCGGGGCGACGCGGCCCGCCTGGATGTCGGCGCGGAAGTAGTTCTCGCCGCGAACCGGGCAGCCGGCCATGCGGCGCAGCATGGCGATCTGGCCCACGTGCGTGAGCGCGTCCGCCACCGGGCCCTGGAAGAGCTTCTCGGCGGTCGTCTTCAGTGGGGAGCCGGAGGTGAGGCGACGGTCAAACGCCTGGAGCGCGGCGAAGAGGCACGCGCTTTCCTCCTGCCAGGCCAGCGGCGTGGAATCGTGCCAGTCGTGGCGGCCCTCCGCGAGCCCGAGCGCCCAGTCGAGCAGATCGCCGATGTGGGCCAGAATCTGGCCGGGAGTGCGCGAGCCCGGCGAGGCCTGGAATCGTGCAAACTCCGTGGGAGCGCCGCGCACAGCCTTCCCGCCGCGATAAGCCAGCGTGGCAAGTGCGTGCCGCAGGAAGTGAACGTGCGCGTCCAGCGTCTCCGTCATGGTTTGGCTCCTTCCTCGCAAAATTGTGACGACCGACCTCGGACCCGCAGGTTTTCCGTGCGCCCCATTCTACTCACAACCCGCCGGCAACTTCGGACTTCGGACTCCCGACGCCGGAGCGTCCTCGTGACACACTTCCCCGGAACGGTTGTCGGCGGAGGCGAGTAGAAACCTGAGCTTGATTGCGTGGGCGAGGGAAAGAACCCCTCACCCGCCCTCGTGCCTCGGGTACCCTCTCCCCTGTGAGAGGGCGGATACCCTTCGTACGCTCACCGGAGGGGAGCCCGTGGGGCTACGCCGCGCGCGCCACAGCCGGCCGGTGGGAGTGGAAGTTGCTAATGAGCGTCTTCGACATCTCGTCGCGCTGGATCTGGTTCGTGCCTTCGTAGATTTGGGTGATCTTGGCGTCGCGCATGTACTTCTCGATGGGGTAGTCGTGCATGTAGCCGTAGCCGCCGAAGATCTGCACGGCGTCGGTGGTGACTTCCATGGCGACGTCACTGGCAAAGCATTTCGACATGGCGGAGTAGAGCGTGGGCCGCTCCTTGGGCCGCGTGTCGATGTAGCGTGCCGTAGCGTAGACGAGGGCGCGCGCGGCTTCAATCTTCATGGCCATGTCGGCGAGCATGAAGCGCAGTCCCTGAAAGGAGCCGATGGGGGCATCGAACTGGCGGCGCGTGCAGGCGTACTCGAGGGCGAGGTCGAACGCTCCTTGCGCGATGCCCAGCGCCTGCGCGCCCACGCCGGGCCGCGAAGCATCAAACGTGCGCATGGCGGCGATGAAGCCCGTGCCTTCGCGGCCCAGGCAGTTTTCGACGGGCACGCGGCAGTCCTGGAAGATCAGCTCGCGCGTGGCGGAGGCGCGAATGCCGAGCTTGTCTTCCTTCTTGCCGAAGGTGAACCCGGGCGTACCTTTCTCGACCACAATGCAGGAAGCTCCGCGCGGGCCCTTCAAGGGATTGGTGAGCGCGATGACGGAGTAGATTTCCGCCTCGCCGCCGTTGGTGATCCACTGCTTGCTGCCGTTCAGCACATAGTGGTCGCCGTCGCGGAGGGCCGTGGTGCGCACGGCGCCGGCGTCGGAGCCGGCTTGCGGCTCGGTGAGCGCGAAGGCCGCGAGCTTCTTTCCCGCGGCGATGTCGGGGAGCCAGCGCGCTTTCTGCTCGTCGCTGCCGGCGAGGATGATGGGCAGGGCGCCGAGCGCCGTCCCCGCGAAGCTCAGCGCGATGCCGCCGCAGGCCTTGGAGAGCTCCTCGGTGACGATCACCATGTTCATGATGGGTGTGCCTTCGGTGATGCCGCCGTGGGCTTCGTCAATATAAACGCGGAAGAGGTCGGTCTGGGCCAGGATCTTCACGATGGCCCAGGGGAATTTGGCCTCGCGGTCGTATTCCGCCGCCACCGGGCGGATTTCCTTTTCGGCGATCTCACGTGCCAAGTCGCGAATGGCCGTCTGATACTCGGTGAAGCCATAATCCATGATGAGGAACTCCTTGGGAAGCAGTGGTCGATTACTCTTACCCGTCATCAGTCGTCAGTTATCAGTTGTCAGCGAAGGCCGGGGGATCTTTGTGTTTGACCGAGAACTGAGAACTGAGAACTTTACTTCTTACGCCGCGTGCTGCAAGGGCTCAAGGGGCGGCGCTGCCGTCTCCAGTGCGTCCGACCAGAGCGCGGGCCGTACAATCCAGGTTTCGCCGGCGCGGAAAACAAACCGGCAGTAATCTTCCAGGTCGCCGGCGCGGAAAGAACTGATGTCAATCTCGCCGGCGAGCGTGGCGTTCCTGGCCGAATACCGAAGCGTGTTGACCAAGGTCAGGACGTCGGCATTGACATCGCGGAGGGTGAGCTCGACGCGCTCAACCGAAGCGGCAATTTCGTAGTCACCCTGCGAGTACTGCCCGGCGGTGCTTTCCAAGACCTTGCGGAGGTTGTCGGCGGCGGCGGGGCTGCCCTCGAGACTGACCGAGCCGTTCAGCCTTTGGAAAGGGTCAAAGACCACGCTCACGGGCTGGTTGCGGAACTGTTCCCACTGCGCGTGGGTGTAATCGGGCTGAGCCCAGGTGACGGTCAGGAAGCCTCCTTTCCAGACTTTCAGGCGGATGTACTGACCCGTCGGTTCGTCCAGGTAGTAGAGGGCGCCGCCCGGGATCTGCGCACGCTCTTCATCCGAAACGGTGTGCAGGAATTCCAGGAGCTCGCCCGCGATCTCTCGCAGGGCCGGGACATCGTCCGGTTGCACGTGCCGGACGGTCAGGGAGGGAGGTTCGGGCGAGTATTCGAGCCAGTTCGCCTCAACCTGCTCCAGCCGCCTCTGGGTCTCTGCCGCGAGGAGGCCCAGATCAACGGACCCGGTACATCCCAAATGGGTGCGCATTTTCTCACTCCCCTTGCCGCCGGACTGACATTATGTCCGGTCTGTCGTCCCCAACATGACAGATTTTGCATTTCTGGGGCCGAAGGCGCCCCTGCAGATGCCCGAAGATAGGGTGGTGA
Source organism: Terriglobia bacterium (assembly GCA_020073545.1). Classification (GTDB taxonomy): domain Bacteria; phylum Acidobacteriota; class Terriglobia; order UBA7540; family UBA7540; genus Bog-366. The sequence continues at coordinate 60,716 of JAIQEZ010000002.1, forward strand.
CTTATTTTGCCGCGAACGGAGGCCGATCCTCCCCCGGCTACTACACGGTGCCCTTGCAGGGCACGAAAACCATCGGCCCGGACTGAGCCAGTTCACGCAAGACGAAAGAACTTCCCGCTCGTCATATTCGTTTATAATGCTTGGCTTCCGGTTGGAGGTTTGGGGCGACGAGCCAGCGCCCGCCGCGGGCAAGGTCCGCAGCGGGGCCAAGCAAGAGCCAGCCCGGCCTGCCGGCAGACAGGCCGCACACCTCAGAGAGGTGAGATCCACGCTACAGTCTGCGGCGAAAGGAGCATTCATGAGGTTCTGGCGCTTTACGGTGGTTTTGGCCTGCCTGCTGGGACTGGTGGGCCGGCCTGCGGACCTTGCCTGCGCAAGCAGGGCGAGCTCGGCATACGGCGCGGGGAGCTGGAAGGTACCGGCCGTGACGAAGAAGCTTTCGAACGGGATGGTGGTGGTCGTTTCAGAGGATCACTCCGCGCCGACTTTCGGGCTGTGCATCTCCTACGGCATCGGGTTTCGACTGGAGCCTGAGGGCCGCACGGGGTTCGCGCATCTATTCGAGCACATGATGTTCGAAGGCACACCGGACGCTCCCAAGGGGACGTTCGACCGTGTGCTGGAAGGCGGCGGGGGTTCGATCAACGGTGACACGCGTTACGACTTCACGGAATACATCGACACGGCGCCCATCTCGGCGCTCGACCCCACGCTCTGGCTCGAGGCCGACCGCTTGAAGACGCTGGATTTCTCTCCCGCCAATCTCGAGAACCAGCGCAAGGTGGTGGAAGAGGAAGTGCGCGTCAACGTGCTGAACCAGCCTTACGGGCTTTTCTACGCCATTGACTTGCCGGGCAAGGCCTTCGACAAGTTCCCCAACGCGCACAACTTCTATGGCGAATTCAAGGATCTGGACGCGGCGAAGATCCAGGACGTCGAAGCCTTTTTCAGCCACTATTACGCTCCGAACAACGCAGTCCTGGCGATTGCGGGTGATGTGAAGACGGAAGAAATCTTTGCGAAAGTCGAAAAGTACTTCGGCTCGATTGCGCCGCGGCAGGTGCCGCCCAAGCCGGACGTTGCGGAGCCGCCGCAGACCGCCGAGCGGCGCTTCACGCAGGGGGACAAGCTGGCGCGCGTGCCGGCGCTGGCCATCGGCTATCGCATGCCCCCGCGCACTTCGCCTGACGCGGTGGTGGGGGCGCTCGTGGGCGAACTCCTGCACAACGGGCAAGCCTCATTGCTCTACCAGGCGCTGGTGAAAGACAAGAAGGTAGCGCTCGAGGTCAGCGGCGCGGTCAACTTTATTTTCGGGACGCCTTTCGAATATGACGGCCCCACCTTGCTGACTTCCTTGATCCTCTACCCGCCGAACCTGAAGGAGAGCGACGTCCTCAGCGCGTACGATGCGGTCTTGAGCGACCTCGCCACCCGAGGGCCGAGCCAGGCCGCGCTCAAGCGGATCAGCGCCAAGATGCGTTCCGACTGGTATTCGAACCTGGAGATTCCCGTCAACCGCGCTTCGATCCTGGCGCATGCCACGTTGTTCGATGGCAACCCGGAGCGTGTGAACGAGATCCCGGATGAGCTGGCGCGCGTCACTCCTGAAGAAGTCCGCGCCTTTGCCGGTAAGTATCTGGTGAAAACCCAGCGCACCCTGATTGACCGCATCCCAGCGCCGGCCTCGGGCGAGAAGAACGCAGGCGGCGAGGAAGGGGCCCAATGATGACCCAGCGAATCTTCGGAATTCTCCTGTTGCTCTTTCTGGCCGTGCCGGTCGCCGCGGCGGCGGAGAAAGAAAAGCCTCTGCCCAAGGATTTGCCACCCTACGGCGAACTCAAACCCTTCCAGGCGCCGCAAGTCACCGCCCTGAAGCTTTCGAATGGGCTCACGCTGTGGCTGGCACCGCGCCCGGGATTTCCCAAGGTGGCTTTGGCACTGGCCGTGCGCGGCGGCATGGCGGCTGATCCCCTGGACCGTCCAGGGCTTTCACAACTCCTGACGGACACACTTGATCAGGGAACGAAGACGCGCACCGCGAAGCAGATTGCCGAAGAGGTGCAGGCGGCGGGCGGTGATTTGAGCGGCAGCGCGGGGAGCGAATCGATCGTGGTGGCCACGAGCGTCCTTTCCTCCCAAGCCGAAGCGGGACTCGCGGTGGTCGCGGACGTCGTTCAGAACGCTGCGTTCCCTGACAGCGAAGTGGCGCTGGCCAAGCGCAACGCCGCCGACCGCTTGCAGCAACAGGAAGCCGACCCGTTTTTCCTGGCCAGCCGCGCACTGGCGAAGGCCATCTTCGCGCAGCATCCTTACGCCGTGACTTCCTTGACGCAGGACTCCATCGCCAAAGCGGCCGCCGAAGAGTTGAGGAGCGAGTACGCGCGTCGGTTCCGGCCAGACCAGGCGATTCTGGTCGTGGTGGGTGATTTCGACGCGGCGAAGATGACGGCCACCGTCGGATCGCTATTCGGCAACTGGGCCGCGCCCCCCACGCCACCGGTGCCGGCGGTTGAGAAGCCCTCGAGCCCGGCGCCGCACACCGTCTCCTTCGTAGATCGCCCGAACTCGGTCCAAACCACCATCGCCCTGGGCTCGCTCGGCCCTACCGAGAACAGCCCGGACTACGCCGCCACCCAGGTGGCCAATGCCCTCTACGGAGGGATGTTTGGCTCACGCTTGACGTTGAACATCCGCGAAGACAAGGGCTACACCTACTCGCCCGGATCCTACCTGTCCGCGCGGCGTGCGGCGGGGATCTTCCAGACGTGGGCGCCGGTGCAGAACGACGTGACGGGGGCGACGCTCAACGAAATCGACTACGAACTGAACCGTATGGCGACCACCAGTCCCTCTCCGGAAGAACTGGTGCGCGCCCAGACATACCTGGTCGGCAATCAGGCCATCGACCTACAAGCGCAGGATTCCGTCGCCCGCTCGCTCGCACGCCTGTGGATTCTCGGCCTGCCGCCGGAGGAGCTGGGACTGGAGAGCGAGCGCATCAGGAAGGTGACGATTAAGGACGTGGATGAGGCCGGCGCCCAGTACTTCCCCGCCGCGCGTCAGGCCATTGTTGCGGTCGGCGTCGAAAAGGTCGTTAAGGACCAACTCGCGCCGTTCAATTTGGAAATGAAACCCGCCCCATGAGGCAGGCGCGCTTTAGCTAGCTTCGAGCACTTCTGCGCACAGCGCTGAGGGATCTGTTGTAGGGGCGGGGCTGAATAAGCTTGGCGCCATAGGTGTAGAGCTGGAATGGAGTGTCTGCTTTCCTGAGTTTCGCCCGCGCAGGGCAACGATTGTCGTGGGTTCCCACCCTGCAATCGGCGTTATTTCGATTTTTATTGACAACGCATAGGGCTTTCCATAGGATGCGCCGGGATTCCTACAAATCCCTGATATTAAAGACTCTTTTCATCGCCATCAGATGATTTTATAGGCTGACGAACATGCTGGAGGGGCAAATGAAGCGCACCATGGGAGCGACCTTCACTCTTGGATTCTTATTTCTGGGCATGATTGCAGCCTGCGGGCCTGCAAACGCCCAGACATTCAGGGGAACGATCCTGGGGACGGTCAGCGACTCATCCGGGGCTGCGATCCCAGGGGCACAGATCGTTATCAAGAATCAGGGGACCGGCCTGACACGCACGGCGGCCACCGGAGATGCGGGGACCTATCAAGTTCCAGAACTTCCCGTGGGCCAATACTCGGTCACAGTCAGCAAAGAGGGCTTTGAATCCGCGACCATGGGTGACCTCGGAGTGACGGTGGCGGGCGAGCGGCGGGCGGACTTTACGCTGCAGCCGGGCCGCATCGAGTCGCGAGTGGAAGTGCAAGCTACGGTTCCGATGGTCGCCACGACGGAAGATATCCTGGGTGGAACGGTGCAAGCGACTCAAGTAGCAAACCTTCCGGTGAACGGCCGCGATTACACCAAACTGATCTTCATGACGCCAGGCGCCACCGGCTCTCCCGACCAGATGACCGACTCGCCGGGCTCCTTCGGCGAGATCTCCGTGAACGGCGCGCGCGGCCGCGCCAATAACTTCCTGCTGGACGGCACCGACATGAACGATGGCTACCGCAATGACCCGACCATCAACCAGGCCGGGGTGTTCGGTACGCCCGCTACGATTCTGCCGGTGGACGCCATCGCGGAACTGGCGGTGCTTTCCAATTTCGCGCCGGAATACGGCCGCAACGCCGGCGCGGTGATCAACATCGTGACCAAGTCCGGCACCAACACCCTGCACGGCACCGTGGCGGAATACTTCCGCAACGCTGCGACGGATGCGCGCAACTTCTTCAACGACGTTCAGCCCGGCGGTTCTCTCCCGCCCAAGAATGCCTTCCACAACAGCCAGTATGGCGTCTCGCTTGGCGGTCCCATCATCAGAGACAAGACCTTTTTCTTTGTGGACTATGACGGCCAGAGAGAGACCGGCGCCCTGGCGAGCCAAGCCTGCGTCCCGTCGGCAGGCGATATGCAGGCCGCGATCACCGCCATCGGTGGCTCGGGCCTGATTAACCCCGTCATCGCCGGGATCCTGAAGAACAATCCCTGGCCGGCCCCCAGCGTTTCCGACACCAACTGTCCCAACGTCACTACCTCCAACCCTTTCCGGAACCGCATTGACAGTTTTATCGGCAAGATTGACCACAGCTTCAACGAGAAGAACCTGCTGACCGGCCGCTACTACTTCGGCGACAGCGACCAGGACTTTCCCCTGTCGCTCGTCAACGGCGGCGCCCTGCCGGGTTTCAATACCCTGACGCCCACCCGCATCAACCTGGTGTCGCTCTCTTACGTGCGAGTGCCGTCCTCCACCCAGGTGAATGAAGTCCGCTTCGGGTATAACCGTTTTTACGAGACGTTCTTTCCCCAGGATAAGTCCTTTGACCCCGCTTCGGTCGGCCTGAACACCGGCGTGGGTTCGCAGGACTTCGGCCTGCCGCTCATGCGCTTCACCGGCTTGGCGAGCCTGGGCTCGAACCTCTCCCTGCCGCGCGGGCGGACCGACCAGAACTGGCAGTTCATCGACAACTTCTCCTGGAAGCTCGGTCGACACCAACTCAAACTCGGCTACGAATTCCGCCGCACTCCTGTCACCCAGTTTTTTGATGCCGGCTATCGCGGGCGAATCGACTTCCGATATGGCGACGCCCAAACCTCCCTCGAGCAATTCCTGCTGGGGATTCCCAGTGGAGGCCGCGCCGCCGAGGGCGATTCCCGCCGCAACACCGCGCAGAATTCCCACGCGGGGTACGCCCAAGATAGCTTCCGGATCAGCCGCAAGTTGACGTTCAATTACGGCGTCCGGTGGGACTATTTCGGCGTTATCCACGAGCAAAACAACCTCTTCAGCAATTTCGACGCAGTGAATGGATTGCGCATGGTGGGAACCAACGGCTTATCCAGCTTGTACAACCGCGACCTGAACAACTTCGCTCCCCGCGTGAGCGTGGCTTACGACCTGACGGGGAAAGGCAAGAGCGTGGTGCGCGCCGGGTGGGGCGTCTTCTATGACCTGTTCTCACAGGATTTCTTTCTGGGCCAGTTGCCCTTCAACACCTTCAATCCCGGCCCGGCTTATAACGGCGCCGGCGCCAAGCCGGTCCTGTTCTCCTTTGGCGTGGCGACGGATGCGGAAGGGAATAACCTGCCTCTGAGCGCTAACCAACCGGTCTTCCCACAGTCCACGTTTGCCGCCACGGACGTCTTCGCCGTGGACCGCAATATCCGGACCCCTTACATGGAGAACTACAACCTCAACGTGCAGCAACAACTCGCCAACGGCGTGGTTTTGCAGGTGGGCTATGTAGGTTCCGAGGGACACAAATTATTCCGCTATCGCGACATCAACCAACCCACTCAGGCAATGATCAATTCGCACGATCCCCAGGCGACGGGGGGCTGCTGCGCCCCCCGGCCGTTCGACAACGGCCCGTTCCCGCCCTCGCCGCCATCCCCCGAGGGGACGACGTTTTTCTATGTGAACAACTTCGAGTCTTCCGCCAACTCCAACTACAACTCCCTGCAAACCCAGTTGCGCATCACCAACCTCAAGGGTTTTCAGACCACGATCAACTACACCTATTCGCATTCCATCGACAACGCCAGCGACGGCCAAGACTTCGTCGCCAACGCCTCCCAACCGAACAACAGCTACCGGCCCGACCTCGAGAGGGGCAATTCCAACTTTGATGTGCGGCACCGCTTCGTGTGGATGTGGAGCTACAATTTCCCGACCCGGCAGGGCTCTCTGGCGAGACTAACCAACGGCTGGGGCTTCAATAGCGTCATCACCTTGCAGGCGGGCCAGCCCTTCCACCTCAACTTCTTCGATGACTACGACGGCACCGGCGAGTTCTTCCCCCGGCCGGATGTCGTGGGCAATCCCTTCGCGGGAACCCACACTCCGGACAGTTTCATCAACCTCTCGGCCTTCCACGTGCCGTGCACTCTCAATACCGCGGGGGACGGGTTCGCGGATGCCTGCATCCAGGGCACGCAACACCAGGGGAATATGGGACGCAATTCCCTGATCGGCCCCCACTACCGGCAGTTCGACTTCTCGGTGTTCAAAGATACACAAATCACCGAGCGCCTGAAGGTTCAGTTTCGCGCCGAGTTTTATAACCTGCCCAACCACCCGAACTTCGCCAGCCCATTGTATCCGGGCTTCTCGGCTGCCGCAGACAACAACGGCGTTGACCCTGTGAGCGGCCTCGGCATGGGCTTCTTTCCGCTGACGCAAACTGGTGATGTGGGTGTGGGGGATCCCTTCCTGGGCGGCGGCGGGCCGCGGGGGATTCAGTTCGCCCTTAAATTCACCTTCTAGCGATCTACGGAAAAACGTTTTCCGTTGCCTGACTGCTGTGGATTCCTGCTCTGCCCTGCTTGCGCCTGCCTGCCGGCTTGCCACAAGTAAACTACGCAGCTTGCCTGTGGCCAACAGGGCAGGTTGCGCGGGACCTGCCCCGATATTCTGAAGGTGGGAAATAATCCCCAAAGACCCCTCTCACCGCAGAGACGCGGAGGGGCAGAGGAGAATATGCAGTAGATGGCCTAGCGCGGCCGTTGGCCGCAACCAAAACGAGGTTCTCCGTGACCTCCGTGCCTCTCAAACCTCAACACAGAGGGCACGGAGTATCTCAGCGACCTCTGTGTTGAGGCTCTGCTGGCCACCGAGGATACGGGGGAACTACTGAAGGGAGGAGAAATCTTCGCGCGCAGCGAAGAAACTCGACCTTCATAGTGTAGGGCAGGCGGAATGCTATAGATTTCCCTGACCTGCCATTCACCACCTACCTTCTGCGTCTTGGCGCCTCTGCGGTGAAGGCAGCCGTTTTTTCACAGCCAGAGGGCAGGCAAGATCAATGACTCGCCGCCGGCTGCGCGCTGGCAGAGGGCTGCGGTGCAACCGCGGGTTGCCGCAGCGGTTCCTGCGGCATCACGATCCAGGCAATCAGGTAGCCGAGGAGGCCCCAGCCACCGAACAAGGCCAGCATCAGCCAGAGAATTCGCACCAGGGTCACATCCAGTTCGAGGTAATCCGCGAATCCGGCGCAGACGCCGGCAATTTTCCGGTCAGTGCGCGAGCGAACCAGTTTCTTGGGCGAAGTGGTGACCGGCGTGAACAGCGCCGTGCCGCACTGGCAGCAGAAATTCACCCGTTGGGTATATTCTTTTCCGCATTGGGGACAAAACATCGCTCCACCTCCACTTGGCAGACCACCGCTGTCTCAGCATACGCCCTTCGGGCCGAAAAAGTTCCCTCTTGCGGGGGCTCTGGGCTCGGGGTGTTCCAGCAGCGTGCTGGACAACCTGTGGCGGCGACCTGACTTCGCCATGGGTAGGTGCCGGGGTAAACCCGCCTCCACTGGGTATATACAGTCGTCAATATTTCACCGGGCACGAGTTTCTTAGCACCCTTCCGACGAAAAAGGGCGATCCCCAAAGGATTTCGCACCCCCTTGACACGGTTTTGGAGTAAGATGCCGCCATCGTAAAAATCTTGTTTGAGCGGCATAATCTTCCGCCCTGTGGCGGGGAATTTTGCAGATGGTCTGGCGATCCCGGAGAGCACTCATCATTTCACTGGAAGGCCCTTCCCTGCGCCGTCGCGTGGCCTTTAGTCTGGGACTGGTGCGTCTGATTCTGGTGCCCGTCATCTTCCTGGCGGTTTACTACCTCTTCGCCATGGGATCGATCGTGGACCGCATCGTCAGCGTGGATGCCCCAGTGGCCACCAACGCGGAGCGGGCCTCCATTGAGATGCTCAACGCCCGGCGTGCGGAGCGCAACTACTTCCTGCTGCACGACCCCGCCGATATTGACGCGAACCGCGCGTACCTGCGGCAGCTCGAGCGAACCATTCAGACCTGCCGCGCCCTGGAACCGGAGGAAAGGCCCACTTTCGATGAGTTGGAAGGGCAGATCGAGTTTTACCGGGAGAACTTCAACCGTGCGGTGGAGCGTCTGGGGGAAAGCAATCTGCCTCCCATCGAAAGCCTGCGGCAGGTGGTGCGGACCTATCAGCAAGACCTGGACGACGTCCTGACGCACTCCGGCAGGGGAAGCCGCGCGCAAATGATCGAAATGCTCCGCGCCCGCATCGGCTCCTTCGACGCGGAAGTGGCGGCGACGGTGCAAGCCGAAGATCCGCAATTTCGTCAGACCTCCCAGCATTTGAGCACGGCCAGCCAGAAGATCATCGATCTTTCCACCGAGCTGGAAAGCCGCAGTTGGCAGCGCGTGCAGCAAGACCATGAAGGCGCCCGCGCGTTGCTGCGGCGCGCGGAGTGGATAGGAGGCATCATCTCCGCGCTCACCCTGCTGGTGAGCGTTTGGGTCAGCTTCCTGCTGCCTCGCCAGGTCGTCAAGCCGCTGACCGACCTGAAAGAGGCGGTTGACCACGCCGCCGCGGGAAATTATGAAATTGAGTTTGACGTGAAGGGCGATAGCGAAGTCGTCCAGCTTGCCGACAGCGTTCGCAATCTCATTGGCCACGTGCGCGAAAAGCACAACAACGCCGGCCCCACCTCCAAGCCCTGAATAGCTTTTGGGAAACAATTCCGCCCTGTGATCCTCGCTCCCCGCCATTTCTCTAGAGCGGAGCAGACGGTCCCTGCGCATTTTCCGCCTCGGACTTTGGACGCCGGACGTCGGACCGCTTTCTCAGCGCATTCCCCTTGACGAATGCCCTTTTTCCCTTTATCTCTGGTAGTCCACTCTAGCGAATCGAGTTCTACGACTGAAGGAGATGACTCATCATGAAAGGCAAACCAGAAGTCCTGAAAGTCCTGCAGGAGATGCTCAAGGAGGAGCTGGGCGCCATCAGCCAGTACTTCCTGCACGGCGAGATGTGCCAGAACTGGGGCTACAAGAAGCTCTACGCGCACACCAAGAAGGAATCGATCAACGAGATGCAACACGCTGAAGAGCTTACGGAGCGCATCCTCTTCCTCGAGGGCACCCCTAACCTCGGCGAGCTGCCCAAGCTGAATATCGGCAAGGACGTGAAGCAGCAGTTCGAAAATGACCTGGCGCTCGAGAAAAATGCGGTGGCCGCGTACAACCAGGCCATCGCGGTGTGCCGCAAGGCCGATGACCAGGCGTCCGCCGACTTGCTGCGGAAAATCCTGGCCGACGAGGAAGGGCACGTGGACTTCCTGGAAGAGCAGCTCGGCCTCATCGAGGAAGTCGGCCTTCAGAACTACCTCGCGCAACAGGTGTGACTGTAGCGCCGGCGTCCTCGCCGGCTCCCGGCGGGGCGAGTGTAGGTGCCGGCTCTATTTCACGGCTCATTGGAACGCCTGTGGTGCTCTTTTCGCCGTCGCCGAGTTGTGACGTCAGGCCAGATTTCTCTAGGCCAAACCTCCACCGCCAGCTTCTCACCGGTTTTTCCCACCGAGGCGCTTTCCGGCTTGCGCCGGTAACCGTCTCGGTACCGGTCGTCGAGCGCGCTCCTCCTTGCTTAAACGCGTCATCCTTTAATCACCCCAATAGGTTTCAGCCGCGCCACGCGGCGTGCCAGCCCGGCGTTGTGGACCACGTCGATGACGGCATCGACGTCTTTGTAGGCTTCCGGAATCTCTTCCGTAATCCCGTCGCGGGTTTCGGCCCGTACCAGGATCCCCTGGTCTTCCAGGCGCTGCTTGGCGTTCTGCGCGTAAGGGGATTTCCTCGCGGCGGTGCGGCTCATCACGCGGCCCGCGCCGTGGCACGTGGTGCCGAAGGTTTCCTGCATGGCCCCGTCGGTCCCCACCAGCACGTAAGACGCCGTCCCCATCGAGCCGGGAATCAGCACCGGCTGGCCGACGTGCCGGTAAACTTCCGGCACATCGCGATGGCCCGGGGGAAAAGCGCGCGTGGCGCCCTTGCGGTGGACCATCACTTCGCGCTCGCGGCCGTCCACCCGGTGGCGCTCGAGTTTGGCGATGTTGTGGCACACGTCGTAGACGACGCGCAGTTCCTCCTTCTCGCCGAAAATCCGCTTGAACGCTTGGCGAGTGAAATGCGTGATCCCCTGGCGATTGGCCCAGGCAAAGTTCGCCGCGGCGCGCATGGCGGTAAGGTAGGCCTGGCCTTCCGGGGACTTGACGGGCACACAGGCCAGTTGCCGGTCCGGCAGGTCGATGCCGTAGCGCCGCATGGCGGGGCCCATTTCGCGCAAGTAATCCGTGCACACCTGGTGGCCGAGCCCGCGCGAGCCGGAATGGATGAGCACCACGACCTCATTTTCGTAAAGTCCCAGCGCCTCGGCGCGGCTGGGATCGAACACCCGCTCCACGTACTGGACTTCCACAAAGTGATTGCCTGACCCGAGCGTGCCGACCTGCGACAAACCTCGCTTTTTCGCGTGATCGCTCACGGCGCTAGGTTCCGCGCCCTCGATCGCGCCGCTCTCCTCGCAGTGCGTCAGGTCCTCGCCGCGGCCGTAGCCGTGCTCCGTCATCCACGCGGCGCCGTCCTGGAGCAGCTTGTCAAGCTCCGCATAGGAAATCCGGACGTTCCCGCTCTGGCCGACGCCGGAAGGAATGTCGCGAAACAACTGGTTCACCAGCTCGCGAATCTTGGGCCGCACTTCCTCGACCTCCAGCGAACTGGCGAGCAGGCGCACTCCACAGTTGATGTCAAACCCCACGCCGCCGGGTGAGATCACGCCTTCCTGGTGCGGGTCGGTGGCTGCCACGCCGCCGATGGGGAATCCGTAACCCTGATGAATATCGGGCATGGCGAGTGACCGGCCCACGATGCCCGGCAGCATCGCCACGTTGATCGCCTGCTCGAGCGAGAGGTCTTTCAGCAGGTCTTTGAGCAGCCGCTCGTCCGTGTAAATGAGCGCGTCCGTCAGCATGCCGGGTTTGGTCCCGCGCGGCACCAGCCAGCGGTAATCGTCGAGCTTCTGGAGTTGGTGCAATTCAAGAGGCATCGCGACTCCTTTAGGCCGGAACCGACTCGTGTGGAATCTGAGGTTCATTATAGCAGGGCGTCCAGGCGGTGCGCCGCTGCCATTGACGCCTGCCCGGCGCAGCCTTACAATCCCCTGCCGTCGCTCTGGGACTCACATCCGAAGGAGGACTTATGAATCAGCGCAGGCATTCGATGAATTTCGCGCTTATGGCGGCGGTCGCCGTGGTGCTGACTGCGGCAGCTTCCAGCGCCATGGCCCAGATGCGGACGCGTGTCTGGAACTTCGACCAGGATCCTGCTGGGAAGGTGCCTCCAGGTTTCACATCGGCCCTTACGGGACGGGGCACCGTCGGCCGATGGTCGGTCATACCAGACCACTCTGCGCCCTCTCCGCCTAACGTTCTCGCCCAGATTTCCACCGATTCGACGGACTATCGTTTTCCGCTGGCCATCGCAGACGACACGAACTACAAAGACCTGTCGCTCGCCGTCAAATTCAAGGCCATCTCCGGCAAAGTGGATCAGGGGGCACGCTTGGTGTTTCGGCTGGAAGACCCGGACAACTACTACGTCGCGCGTGCCAATGCGCTCGAGGATAACTTCCGCCTCTACCACGTCCTTAAGGGCCGGCGCGTGCAGTTCGCCGGTGCCGACTTCAAAGTGACGCCCAACACCTGGCATGAGATCAAGGTCGAAGCCCGTGGCAATGAGTTCAAATGCTTCTACGACGGGCAACTGAAGTTCACGGCTAAAGACGACACCTTCAAGGATGTAGGGAAGATCGGCTTGTGGACGAAGGCTGACTCCGTCATTCATTTCGATGACCTGACTGTGGAGGACTTGGGCAGCGGAAAGAGTTCCACGTCACAAGGCAAGATCCTGGCTCAGAAGCTGGTGGACGAGCTGGCCGCAGAGCACCCGGACCTAGTCCGAATCGGCTTGCATCTCACTCCACCCAACCGTACGGACAATATCATCGTGGCCTGCAATATCGCGGCGAGGATTGGGCGGAAGTCAGACCCCGAGGACCTGAAAGCGATGCAAACAGGCAAACCCGTTGTGCTGAAAGAAGAGGGCAATTTCGACGTCACCTTGCCGCTCCACACGGCGGCGGGGAAGGTCATCGGGGCCATTGGCCTCACGTTCAAGCCCCGGGACAATGAGCAAGGATCATTCGCGGCCGAGCGCGCCAAAAAGATGGCGGCGGAGGTCGAAAAACAAATAACCTCAGAAACGAAGCTGTTCGAGTCAGCCGGATAGCGTCATTGCGGCTGATGTAGCCGCCATGGCAGACGGTGCCAGGGCGACCCGGTGTTTCGGGGCGTTTCACCAAACCTGAGAAGAGGACTATTACGGAATCGAGACTCTCTGAGTGTTTTTCACGTATGATCCCAGCGCAAGAAGGAGGCCAGAAATGCAACGCTCGTGGACTACCGTACTCGCGGCCGGATTGATCGTTGTCTCCTGCTATTTCTCGACCCGCACCGAGGCAGGTGGGCCTTCCGCGGCGGCGCCGCAAGCGGCGTCTTCAGCGGCGGCGGAGCAGCTTCCCTTCGGCGACTTACTGGCTTCCGGCGAGTTCAGCCAAACCTTCGGAGCGCATCAGTTCACACCCTTTGGCGACAGCCAATTCAGCTTTACCATCTCCATCCCGAACCGCTGGGAATCCCATCTGAGTGAAGTTGATCCCGACCAGCTCGCGCATGACAGCGAAGCCCCCGTGCCGGTGGCCGAATTCGCGCCCGGGGGCGCGGACGACGTGGGTGTCAACGTGCAATACCTCAGAGTGCCGGTCGAGAAGCCGCTCGCAACTGTCATCGACGACTACGTCAAGGCTAACAGCGGCACATTGGTGACGCGGCAGCGGCTCGACTCAAAAGGCCGCAGCATGGAAGACGCGCTGATGAAGAGCACGGCCGAGGACCTGGGTCCCCTGCTGACGCGTGTGACCCTGCTCCGCCGCGGCACGATCGTTTTCATCTTTACAGGCTGGTGCGTCGAGGAGAAATACGAAAAGTACAAGCGCCTCTTCGGCGCCGCGCTGGAATCCTTCACCCCTACAGGCAACTGAGCCGAAACAGAACGATACGACGCGCCTCCCCGCGCGCACCCCAGGTGGGGAGCCCTGCCTGCCGGTTTTTGCCGGCTGGCTTGCTGCCACCTGCCGGCCGCCCAATATCGTGTTATGATATATTTTGGACCCTGATGGGGCTGGGGTTCTCATGGGTCAAAATCTATTTCCTGGTGGGAGGCACTTCGATGCGCTCGACGAAGCAGAATCGCCGCGAGTTCCTGGAAAAGGTGACGCTGGGGATTGCCGGCGCCAGCGCGGCCATCTCGGGAAACGTTGTGGCCGCGACGGCTGCGGTCGCCAGTGGTGAAATGCCTTATCGCACGCTGGGCCGCAGCGGCGAAAAGGTCTCGCTACTGGGCCTGGGCGGGTTTCACCTCGGCCTCCAGCGCGACGAGCAGGAAAGCATTCGCATCATTCGCACGGCCATCGACAACGGCGTGAATTTCATGGACAACTGCTGGGACTACAACGGCGGCGTGAGCGAAATCCGCATGGGCAAGGCCCTTCAGGAAGGTTACCGGAAGAGGGTTTTCTTGATGACCAAAATCGATGGGCAGGTGAAAGACGTCGCCGCCCAGCAGATCGACGAATCCCTGCGGCGCTTGCAGGTTGACACCATCGATTTGCTGCAGTTTCACGAAGTCATTCGCCCCGGTGATCCCGACCGCATCTTCGGCCCCGGCGGCTCCATCGAGGCCGCGCTGGCCGCGAAGAAAGCCGGCAAGATCCGTTACATTGGCTTTACCGGCCACAAGGATCCCGACGTCCATCTGAAGATGCTGTACACCGGATTCCAGCAAGGGTTCACGTTTGACGCCGTGCAGATGCCGCTCAATGTAATGGACGCGCACTTCCGGAGCTTCGAGAAGAAAGTGGTCCCGGTGCTGGTTGAACACGGCATTGGCGTGCTGGGGATGAAGGCGATGGGCGATGGCTTCGTCCTGAGGAGCAGGACGGCGACGCCGATGGAGTGCCTGCACTACGTCATGAACCTGCCGACCTCGGTGGTGATTAACGGCTGCGATTCCCTCGAACGGCTGCAGCAGGGATTGGAAGCCGCGCGCACGTTCAAGCCCCTGGGCGAACCGGAAGTGGCGGCGCTCCTGGAGAAGACCGCGCTTGCTGCTGCGCAGGGCGAGTTCGAACCCTTCAAGACTACACACAACTTCGACGGCACGATCCACAACCCGAGCTGGCTGGGGTGAGTGTGTCGGCGACGGAACCTGTCTCCGGGTTTGTGGAGTCCGATGGACTCCATCGGAGTCCTGAAATCCGACCCGATTTCATCGGGACGTCGCCATGCTGGCTTCGCAGCGCAGAGCTCCCGCTCTGCGCCAGCCGCGGTCAAGTTCCGACGTAGGGCCCAGCTTATGGTGGGCATGAATCGGCGGTGCCGGCTCGTCACTTGTCACTAGTCACTCGTCACTGTTCTTGCGGGGTGAGGAGTCACCCGTCATTCGCGCCCATTCCCCACTCGCAGATATCAAAAGAACGATGCGCGACCTCCGGTTAGCGAAGCATTCTTCTTACGGTCGCAGCAAACAGCGGGTGCGGCGCGAATGATGCCGACCGCGACAGAAGGCGGACGTCAATGTGCTTTCCAATGCGAGCGTTGTGGACGGTGTTCAGATACTGCTTGCCGTACTTCCTCCATATCAAGTCACGCAAGTGCTCCTTGGGATCCAAGAGAGACTCGGGATTTCCCGGAAGTCTCGGTTGCTGATTCTCCATGAACGCTGCCGCAATGGCCGCGCCGTCATATAGCAGCCATGCCTCAACTTCTCGCTTTGGAATCAGAACAACGCTGGCTTTTGCTCCCGCAGGGGCGATTGCCTCGGTGAGCTGGGCATGAAGCTGTCGTTCATCGTGCACATCAAGGTCATGGACCACCGTGATCCATGGACACCCCTGTCGTAGCAGGGTCCGCGCCCAAGCCCCGCACTTGCGCCGTAACTTGCCACAGCCGTGGCCCACAAACCGCCTGAACCCAATGCGGTGCGGTTTAAGGAGGGACAGCGTGACCTCCCGAACCACCGCGACGTCGCTGTCATCCTCTGCGATTATCCCCATTTTCACGGTCGATCTCCTAGACCACCTTCACGCCAATACTCTCCAAGATTACCCTCTTGTTCCAGGTATCCCCGAAGGGCTGAGTACTCCTTAGCTGTCATTGTTTTGCGGATGGGACGTGCTAAAGTTCCCGATGACTTATCGAATGTAACTCGATAAACATTTTCAGGGCTGACGTGGTCCAAAACATAGTCGGAGTGCGTCGAGAGAATCATTTGCTTGTGCCGTGAGTACGACTTTACGAGTTCGAGGATGCTACTTAGTAGGCCATGGTGTACACAGACTTCCGGCTCCTCTATTAGCAGAGCGGTGCTCTCCTCAGTTGTCAAATGGAATAGCAGCGCGAGCGTCTTGAATGTGCCTTCAGACAGTTGGTTTGGAGAAAGCCTATGCTTGCCAAGTCTGAACTGAGGGATGACCAGTAACTTGTTTCGCCTGCGGGATTCCACCTTCCCGCCGACGCGAACCGAGTATTCAGTGGAAGATGTTCGAACTTCGCGAAATGTCAGGTCGTCAATCAACCGAAGTCCCTTCGGCCCCACAATGTCCATGAACTGTTTGTACTGACGATTCGCTTCTGCCTTTTGGGCAGAGTACATATTGTAGAGAGTTCTTGCATGTCCACGAAGCAGGAGCAGTCTGCGCTGTTTCCCTTCTTGTTCAATTTCGAAGGATACTGGGCAGGAACCAGGATTGGTGAATTGGGATGCCCCATAATACCTGATCCCCGCACAGTACTGGGCGACACTACCCAGAACGCGCCCGACCCAGTCAGGAATTTCAAGAACGCCGGGCAGTCTTATGAAGCTAGACTGATGCGAGCGGTACCAACGGTAGGCATATTGATCCCGCTCCCGACTTGACGCAAAAGGCCCAAGAAGCGGGAGGGGAATCTCCAAGAACGTCCGTCGTCCGCGTTGTCCCTTGAGCGACCATTTTTGTCGGGAGTCCACCATCACGTCATTGTTGGATTCATCCGTATACGCATCGACTGATGCCTTGAGGTGGATTTGGGCACCAGAGCGCTCGAAGGCCGCCTTGATGCGAGAATTAGTCGCGATCGCACCATGTTGCGAAGGGCCATACTCGTATTCCCTGGCCATCCTATTGAGGAACAAAATAGCTTGGAGAATGTTGGTTTTGCCGCTGCTATTTGGCCCAATGAGTACGGAGAGATTAGGATGGAAATCGATACGAGTCCGCAAACACGACCGGTAGTTCTCGATTGCAATGCTATTGAGAAAAGTCGCCTTTCCTCGGTGACCCTTGTTCATGCTGGCCCCCATAAAATCCCTTTCGGTTGGCATAAGACGAACCCACGATGCGCATTTTGCTGCAAGTATAGACGGTTCATGGGTGAAACGCGCATTGCATTGCGACGTGTGGACCGCGCACTACAGCAAAACCACCCGGCAGGTGCACATTCTTAACCAGGGCGTTGGCTGCTACCTCTATACACCCGTTCGGTTGACAGAGCAACCTCAGGTCATGGGGCACAGGGGCAGGCTAACAGGGGCTGGGTGCTGGACGAGCAGGGGCTGGGTGTTGGGGGTTAGGGGCTGGGGAAACTGGGAGTTGAGGTTTGGCGGGACGGGAAACTCTTACGCTACGGCCACTCGCGCGGAGAGTCGCTGGGCGGTTTCTTTCACCAGTTTCAGATCGAGCTTCCCGCTGCCCATAATCGGGAGCGACTCGACCCGGAAAAAATGTTCCCGGCGCGGCACCCAAAGGGGGGGCAATCCGGAATCGCGCAGGCGCTTGAGCAGATCATCCACGCTCATCCCCAGCTCGGTGTGGAGCACCACAAAGCGCTCGCCTTTCTGATCGTCGGAAACCGACGTCACCACCAATCGATGCTCCAGGCAGCCGAGCGCGCGGTGGAGCGCTTCTTCCACATGTACGTGGGAGACCATCTCGCCCGCAATCTTCGAAAAGCGCGACAGCCGGTCGGTGATCGTGATGAAGCCGCCGTCGTCGAGTTGGGCCACGTCGCCGGTGATATACCAGCCGTCTTCCCAGATGGCTTGGCGGGTTTTTTCCGGCTCGGCGAGGTAGCCCACCATCACGTTCGGCCCTTTCACCAGCAACATGCCTTCCTCGCCCGGACCACACTCCGCAAAGGTCTCCGGATTCACGACGCGCACGGCGATGCCGGGAATCGGGCGGCCGACGGTGCCGCGCGGCGCCACGCCCAGGTGCTTTAGGGCGTAGCCACCGGAGGTCTCCACGGAAACCACGGGCGCCAGCTCCGTGCAGCCGTAGCCCTGGAAGAGATCGAGATGAAATTTCTCCCAGAAGGCGTCGGCGAGTTCCTGCCGCATCTTTTCTGCGCCCACAATAGCCACGCGCAACGACGCGAAGTCCCCCGGCTCGCAGCGCCGGATGTATTCCCACACAAAAGTCGGCGTGGCGATCAGCATAGTGGCGCGGTATTTCCGGCAAAGTTCGCCAATCTTGCGCGCCTCCAGCGGCGTCGTGTGGTACACCACGCCGAACCCGGAAATCGCGGGCAACCACAGTCCCACCGTGAAGCCGAAGGCATGGAAGAAGGGCAGGACGCCCAACAGGCAATCACGCCGGTCGACGTCGAGCGCCTGCTCCATGCCTTCCACGTTGGAGAGGATGTTTCGGTGGCTCAGCATCACGCCCTTGGGTGTTCCCGTGCTGCCGCTCGAAAAGATGATCGTTGCGAGCGAGTCCAGCTTCACGTCGCTCGGAATCAGCCAGCGGCGCAGAATCGGCGTGGGAACGAGACGGGCGACGGCGGCCCAGACCAGCTTGTCGCGCTTCGAAAAATTCTGCACCACACCTTCGATCATCACCATGCCCGGCCGCTTGGCGATTCCGAATCGATCCAGCAGTTTCTGCGAGGTGAAAATGGTTTTGATTCCGCAGCGTTCGATGGCCACGTCGATTGCCTGTGCCGGGGCGGTGTAATTCAGGTTCACGGCCACGCGCCCCGCCAAGCTGATGCCGAGATTCATCACCGCTGCCGGCACCGAGGGCGGCAGCAGAACGCCCACCATCTTCTCGTTTGGGCAGCGCCTCACGATGAAGCACCGGAACAGCAGCGCGCCGACGAGCGCCTGCCCGAAGCTGGCCTCGCGGCCGGAAGAATCCGCCATGGCAAAGCGCCGCCAGTTGCGCCGCGCGCAGTCCAGGAACGTCTCCGGCAGCGGCCGTTGCACCGCCTCGCGCCGGGAGGAGGCTTCGGCGCTCAGCATCATCAACCCTTGCCGCACTTGAAAAGCACTCGTGCCCGGCGCGAGCGCCGCGCCGAAGCTGACGGTGACGCGATAGGGGATGCGGCGCGGCCACTTGAAGAAGAAACGCCCGCGCTCGAAGCGGAAGATGTTGCCCCACACGCGGTCGAGATGCACGGGGACGACGGGGACCGCGACGGCACGCGAGATTGCCTCGAGACTTGGCCCCAAGCGCGGCAAATGGCCGGTCCGCATGAGCGCGCTGTCCGCATAGAGGCAAACCAGCTCGCCCGCTCGCAAGCGGACTTGCGCCGCGTCGAGCGATCGCGCCATCTCCCGCGGCGGGTCCGCAGCGGAGACCGGAATCGCTCCCATCAGCTTGGCCAGCCAGTGGATTCCCCGCGTCTCGTAGAAGGGGCGAGACATCAGGAAACGGATAGGACGCGACGCGCCCGCGCTAATGAGAAGCGGGTCGATGAACGAAATGTGGTTGCACACCAGCAGCGCCGAGCCGCCCTTGGGCAGGTTCTCCGCACCGCGCACTTCAACCCGGTAGAACGTGTGGGCGAGCAGCCAAAGGCAGAGGCGAACTGTCCAGCGGGAGAGCAGCATAGGAACGGAGACAATCGCAGTGAGAGTAAGCGTACCGACTGCCGGCAGGACGCGATCGGGGCAAAGCGCGCACGGACCGCAAAGCCGCCCGAGCCCCCACCACTGAGAAGCACGCCGGTGAACACGATCATCCTCTCCACCGTGTCCCGCGGCGCCCCGCTGGCCTGCCCATTCTAGCAGGTTGCGGAAAAACGTGTAGCGGCAACGGAACCTGTCCCGATTTCATCGGGGCGTCGCCATGCTGGCGATGAAAACACAGGACAGGTGGCGATGTGAAAACCTGTCCCGATGTTCCTGATCGGGATCGCCGCTACCTCGTCGGGGGCGACTTTTTCCGCAACCTGCTGGAGCAAATAGCGCCGCGACAAAAGCCGTTTTCGATACATGCTGGTTTCGACACGTGCCCGGTTCAACAGGCGCGGCGCCCGCCTCTCCGGAAGCCCCTATCGCCCGCGGCATTTTGCGAGACCAGCCTCGGAAAAAGCGTAGTACGGCTATCGTCGCAATGTGATATTTTCTGACCGCAGGTCCTGGGCCGTCTCGATGGGGACCCGTCTTGGTGCGGCTTCAGTACGCCTCTGAAACTGGCCAACTTTCGACTTTGGACTGTCGACGGCGTTGCTCGATTCCGGGTGCGCCCGATTAGGAACTCCACCTATTGACGGCCCTGATAAATGTGATCGTCATTCCTTCGAGAGGTCATGATCCTGTGAAGAATTCCGGCATCGAGAGTTTTGTGGAGTTCCCGAACCGCGCGGGCAAGACGTTGCGCGGCATGATGCATCGGCCCGCAGGGGCCCGCCACCGGCGCGTGCCGGCGGTCGCGATGTTCCACGGCTTTACCGGCAACCGCATGGAGTCGCATTGGATCTTCGTCAAGTGCTCGCGCGCCCTGGCGCAAGCGGGGATCGCCTCCTTGCGGTTTGATTTCTACGGCTCGGGAGAATCCGACGGCGACTTTCGCGAAGTCACGCTGCGCGGGGAGATCGCCGACGGGCGCGCGGCGGTCGCCTTCCTGCGCCGGCAGAAGGGAATCGACCCGGCGCGGGTGGGCCTGCTGGGGCTCTCTCTGGGAGGCGCGGTGGCTGCGGCGCTCGCGGCGAGCCTCCAGGCAGGCGCGTTGGTGCTGTGGAGCGCGGTCGCGCACACCGCCCGGCTGCGTGAAATCGCGGAGAAGTCCGCCCAGCCGATTCCCGGCAAGCCGGGCGCCGTCGAATTCGACGCGCGCGAAATCTCGCCGCGCTTCCTGGACGACGTGCTGAAAGTCGAGCCCATTCGGCATCTCGCCCGATACAGAGGTCCGACGCTCATCATCCACCCGGAAAAGGATGAACATATCCCCGTCTCGCACGCGCGCGATTTCTTCCGGGCCGCCGGCGCCGACGCCAAGGAACTTGCCTTCATCTCGGGCGCCGACCACGTATTCACTTCCCTTTCCTGGGAACGCGAGGTCATGGCCCGCACGGTGGCGTGGTTCGGGCGTTACCTGTAGTGCCGGCCCTGGCCGGTTCGGGGGGATTGGACGGAGCGAGATTCTTGCGACCCTCCGCGTGTCAAACCAATTTCGCAGCCCACCCGCAAGGTACGGTAAAGGGCCGGGCTTTTTCTGCCGATACGTGGGTAGGGAGACAAACGGCGACGATGGTCAACCCAAACCGCTGGACGCCGAGTTGGGTTCGGGGAGCTCTGGTAATTTGTTCACTGGCATTATCTGTTCAGTTGATGGCGCAACAGCCGCAGCAAATGCCCACGGAGGTTGGTCCGCCGGGCCCAGCCAAAGCGGGAGAAAAAACCGAAGGCGACAAAGTCCCCGGGATCCGGGACCAAAGCCGCCCGCGGAATGACCGGGTTCTCCGGACGCCGCCCAACTTCCTCACCGTGGAGAACGCTTCCCACGTGCCGCCGCTGACCGCCGGGCAGAAATTCGAGCTAGCCGCCCGCAGCGCGTTCGCCCCCTACAAATACCCTTACGTGGCCGTGCGCGCGGGCATCAACCAAGCCGACAATAATCAAGCGGCCTTCGGGCAGGGATTTCGTGGGTATGCGAAGCGGTACGGGTCATCGTTTGCCGACTCCGCCATCGGCAGCTTCATGACCAAGGCCGCGTTTCCCTCCCTGTTGCGACAGGACCCTCGCTACTACCGGATGGGGACAGGAGGGTTCTCCCACCGTGCGGCTTACGCCGCGAGCCGCGTCTTTGTCACCCGCACGGACTCCGGGCAGGAACAGCTCAACTTCTCTGAGCTCTTCGGCAGAGCCACGGCCGCCGCCATTTCGAACGCTTACCATCCCCGGGCGGACCGAACGCTCACCAACAACCTGAACATTTGGTGGACGTACATCGCGGGGGACGCCGCCGTCTACGAATTGCGGGAATTCTGGCCCGATATCCGCCGCCGAATCCACAAGCCGTAACCGAGGTGGTGGGCCAGTTTCCGAGTACGCGACCGTTCATTCCCTATTGGCTGGCAGCCGCTAATTGGGTTCGAAACGGCCGGCGGCGAATTTCTGCGACATGCGGGTAAGGGAACCCCCATGGCGGGGCCGGCGACAGGTGCTTTCCCACAACGCTGTTTCGGGGAGAACGATGCGTGTGCTCCGCCATAATTCCGATCCCCAAAGATCATCTGTTACACTGAGTGGCTGTAATCCGGATTTCTCACCACGGTGGTGAGAAATCCCGGCTAGCGGCTATTCAGGCGCCGATCTCCGAAGGGAGAAGCATCCCCGGTTGTCAAATCCAAGGAGGGTCATCCATGCGAATGGCCAATGCTCTCGTGCTGGGTCTCGCGATCTTGGCCGGCGCGGTGCCAGTCGCCGGCAGAAACGTTCCCAAGGATCTGTCGAACGTTCGAGGTTTCAATTACACGGCTGCCGATGTTGCAGCCAGCCCCAGGCACCACATAGATCACTGGCTCAGTTACAGCCCGGCCACGACGGAGTTTGACCTCGATCTCGCCAAGCGGCTCAACTTGAACCAGGTTCGAATCTTCCTCGCGTATGACGCGTACGTGCAAGACAAGGCAGCGTTTCGCGAGCACCTCTTGCATTTCGTGCGCGCCTGCCACAAACGCGACATCGGAGTCATGCCGGTGGTCACGTACCGCAGAGAAATCATTGCGGACAAGGCATCCTGGCCGCTCGCCCGGGAGTGGGCGGCGGATCTGGTGAAGACGATTGGAAATGAGCCCGGACTGGCATTCTGGGACGTCCTGAACGAGCCGGACTGGCCTACCACTCCCGAGTCGTGGGTGCGGCAGAGATTCGAGTTTGCGAAGCACATGGCGGGGGTCTTCCATGAGCTGGACCCGCGGACTCCGGTGACCATCGGCATGGCGTTTGTGCCGGGGATGGAAGAGCTTGCCGATTCTGTGGACGTTCTCCAATTCCATGACTATATGCAGAACCGCGCCGTGGTCCGGGCCAACATCGCCCGGGCGAAGCAGTTTGCCGCTAAGGTGGGCAAGCCGGTCGTCAATGGAGAGATCGGCTGCATAGCCCGCGCCAACCCCTACGACGTGACACTCGAGGAGCATATGAAGGCCGGAATGGGTTGGTACATCTGGGAACTCATGATTGTGCGGCAGGGTTGGGGTCCGGTTCACGGCGTGTTCTATGAGGATGGAACGGTGCGCGACCCTTCGATTGCGGCGGCGATCCTCGGCTTCTTTCGCAACCGTGGGCCGAATATTCTGCCGGAAAACGTGGATCGGGAAGGGTGGGTCACCCGGGTTGTGACCCATGGCAAGAAGTGGCTCGCGCAGCCGGACGCCTCTTGGGATCAGGGCCTGGACTTGGCCGAGACGGCGGCGAACCTGCTGGAGGCGGGGCAACTCATCGCCATGCGCGAACCGCCTACCCGGCAAGTGGACTTGATGCGCCAAGGGCAGCCCGACCTGCCTGCCTTGCGCGCTCTGCTGCAGAAGTATATCGAGATTCTCGAACCCTACGAACGCAAGGAATAGCGGGGAAAGCTGAGTCAGGCATATAAACGCTCCATTGTCCGACCGCAGCGAAATTGAGACCGCTGTTCCGCTCAAACCTGGGCGCGGGCCACGCCGCCGCGATTTCCAACGCTTACCATCCCGCGGCGGGCCGAACGCTCACCAACAACCTAAGCATTTGGTGGATGAGCATCGCGTGGGACGCCGCCGCTCACGAATTGAAAGAATTCTGGCCCGATATCCGGTGCCAAATCCACAAGCCGTAACCCAGCGGGTCAGTCTCCGAGTACGCGACAATCCGGGAGTCGAGCGACATCGCTCTACCCTACGCATTATGAAAGGGCGCCCCTTTGAGGGTATGGTTGGTTTGGTGGTGGTACCCATCAAACTTACCGCACAAAGGAGCACCCCATGAGTAGCCTCAAGTATATCGGTTTGGATGTTCATTTGGCGACGATCAGCATTGCCGTACTGAATGCCAGTGGGAAACTAATCATGGAAGTCACCATCGAGAACCAAGCGACCGCACTGCTGGATTTCCTGCGGGGATTGAGGGGCGCCCTGCACGTGGCCTTGGAGGAGGGCACCTATGCCGAGTGGCTCTACAGCCTGCTGGCCCCGCGCGTGGCCAGGATCGTGGTTTGCGATCCCCGTCAGAACCCCCGCCGCCGGGGGGAGAAGAAGAGCGATCGCCTCGACGCCCGCAAGCTGGCGGAGTGGCTGCGCCTGGGCACCCTGAAACCCGTCTATCACGGCCGCCCGCAGGGACACGCCCTGCGGGAATTGGCGCGCAGCTATCGTACCCTGGTGAGCGACGCCACGCGGGTGATGAACCGCCTGAAAGCTCTGTATCGCGGGCGCGGGATCCCCTGTGCGGGTGCCCGTGTGTACGCGCCGCGCTTCCGCCCCCAGTGGCTGGAGCAACTGCGGGAGGCCGGCGTGCGACAGCGCGCCGAACTGCTCTATCAGCAGCTAGACCTGCTGCTGGCGTTGCGTCGGCAGGCGCGCGGGGCCATGCTCGCCGAGAGCCGCCGATACGCGGCCCAGAAGATTCTGTGCAGCATCCCCTCGCTGGGCCCCGTGCGCGCGGCTCTGCTCATGGCCTTGCTTGGAACGCCCCATCGTTTTCGCGGCAAGCGGCAGTTGTGGACCTACGCCGGTCTGGCCCTGGTGACCCGCTCCAGCGCCGACTACCGCCTGGCAAACGGGGAACTGGTGCGTTCGCGTCAGCCGGCCCTGGTTCTGGGGCTGAACGCCAATCATAACCATGAGCTCAAAGCCCTCTTCAAAGACGCCGCCGCCAGCGCCCTCGCTCACCCCGGACCACTGCGGGAGTTTTACAGCACGCGAGTTGACCAGGGGATGAAGCCCGAACTGGCGCGCCTGACTCTGGCGCGGAAGATCGCCGCCATCGCCCTGACCCTTTGGAAGAAAGGAGAGCGTTTCAACGCCGAGCATCTGAAACCACAAGCTGCTTGAGCGTCTGGCCGGAGCCCTGCGGAGAGCCGGGTTTTCAAGCCCGCTCAGAGTTCGCGGTTCGGCTGACGCTCGGGTTCGAGGGGAAGCCTCCTTAACGCCGTTAGGCCGTGTCCCCGACCTGTCGGGGCGAGTCTCCTACCCTACTCTCAGGCCCCCTCGGATAACCCCATGAAGCTATAGGCCACGAGTCTCAGATAGAACTATGGTTGGCACCCTCCAACCCGTTCAGCTTGTCACGCTTCAGACGCCGCGCACGTTGGCCTCACGGCAAGATGAAATGGCCCTCTTCGCAAAGGCGCTCCCCGCTCCAGACCTCGTCACTTGCACCGACGATCGGGAGCCGCACGCACGAGCCGCCGAAAGCCCAACAGGGGCTGGATGCCGAGAGAAGAACCACCTGCGGCTACCGAGCCCAGGGAGAATTATGTCTCTTGACATCCCCTTTCATAGAACGGCGTTTATCGCGGGTAGGCGCCGATGACAGATCGGACGTGCGAAATGTTTGCTAAGAAAACAAGCGGTACAGTAATCCCGCTTGGCCCGGGATAACTCTCTCGCTGTGTGTCTGATTCGGCTAGGAAAACCCTCTGCGTTGCGATGTCAGCTTTGGGTGGCATAGGAGTAATCTAATGCACTGGGCCGTTTGACAATTGAGTGACTGATCGACGGAAACAGGCACTCCCCCTGACCCAATCACCCGATGGCTGAATCACTCGACGCTCCTATCCCTCCAATGGCGCGGCAAGGCGCCTATTGCTGCCAGCCCCCGCCCAGAGCACTGTAAATCTGCACTAGGGAGAGCATTTCATTCAGCCTCGCCTGGGAAAGAACCAGCTCGGCAGTTAGGTAATTAGTTTCGTTGGTCAGGACTTCGAGGTAAGCGGTCGAGCCACCATCGTAGCGGACGTGCGCCAGCCGGGCGGAGTCCTGCGCGGCGGCGGCCAAGAGTTCTTGTTGTTCCCGCGCTTCGCGGGTCTTTTGGTAGGCCACTAAAGCGTCGGAAACATCCCGAAACGCACTCTGGATGGTCTGCTGGTACGCCAGCAAGGCTTGTTGCTGTTGTGCTTCCGCCAGCCGGACATTGGCCTGCAACTTACCAGCAGTGAAAAGCGGTTGAGCGACGGAAGCGGCGACATTCCAAGTGCCCGCAGGCTTCGTGAACAGGTCGGCCAAAGCTGAGCTCATGAATCCAAAAGTTCCCGTCAGGGAGATGGAGGGGAAGTAGGCCGCGCGTGCCACGCCGATCTGCGCATTGGCAGCGATCAATTGCTGCTCGGCCTCCTGAATGTCGGAACGACGTTCGAGCAATTGGGAGGGCAGCCCCGCGGGAACAGCGGGCGGCCGCGCCTGTTCAGTCAGACTGTGCCCCCGAGTGACGGGCCCGGGGTTTTCAGCAAGCAGGAGCCTGACGTAGTTTTCCTCCTGTTCGATCTGCCGTTCGAGATCCGGGAGGGTGGCCGAGGCCACATAGACAAGCTGCTCCGCCTGCCGTACGTCCACCATCGAAGCAGCTCCCTGATCCGCGAGGAGCTCCGTCAGCCGCAATGATTCCTGCCGGGAGGCGAGGGTACGCTGGGTGATTTCGAGATTCAGGTCAAGTGCCCTGAGCCGGAAGTAGGCGCTGGCGACATTCGCAACGAGGGTGCTCACCACGGCGCGCTTTCCCCACTCGGTCTGGGCTAGATTGGCGCGAGCAGCCTCGGTGGCCTTTCGGTACTTCCCCCAGAAGTCGATGTCCCACGACGCGGCTCCCCCCACCTGCATATAATCCCAGCGATACGCGGGAGCCAACGGGCTGGCGGCCTGGCGTTGGGTCGTGCCGCCGATTCCCACCCCGGCCGACGGGTACTGATCGGAACGTGCGATTCGGAGCTGCGCCTGCGCCGCCAGCACGCGTTCCGCGGCGATGCGCACGTCGTAGTTCTGTTGAAGTGCCGTCCGAATGAGCGACTGAAGCTGCTCATCCTGGAAAATATCCCACCATTTGGCATCCCCAAGCGATTCGGAGGAAGCCGCCACCGGAGTAGTGGCCGGCACGCCCCGATATCCGCCCGGGATGTCAGTTTTGGGACGCTGGTATTTTGGCCCCACCGTGCAGGCAGCCAACAGAAAAACCGGAACCGAGATAGAAAAGCACCTTGGCAAGCGCATCATGCGAGCTGTCCCCCCTTTGCGTCACCGGCTTCAGGTTGCTGGTTGGGGTGGCGGCGCAGTCGGGAAGAGAGGCCCTCGACCACAGCGAAAGTAACCGGAATCAGGAAGATTGCAATCAAGGAGGCGGCAGACATGCCACCGATTACCACGGTCCCCAGAATGCGGCGCCCAACCGCCCCGGACCCTTTCGCGGTCCAGAGCGGAACGCAACCCAGGATGAAGGCGAAAGACGTCATCAGGATGGGGCGCAGCCGGAGCCAGGCCCCGCCCAGCGCGGCCTCCACAATGCCCTTTCCGCGTTCATGCTCGTTTTTGGCGAACTCCACAATGAGGATGGCATTCTTGGCTGCCAGGCCAATCAACATCACCAAGCCGATCTGCGCGTAAACATCGTTCTCGAAGTGCCGCGACATGAGCGCCAGAAACGCCCCGGCAACGGCGATGGGCGTACCCAGCAAGACGCTAAAAGGCAGGGACCAGCTTTCGTACAAGGCGGCAAGGATCAGGAAGACGAACAGGAGCGAAAGCCCGAAGACCGCGGCTGCCGGCACGCCTTGGGCGGCTCTCTGCTCCTGAAACGACATGCCCATGTAGTCAAAGCCCATCTCGCGCGGCATGGTTTGAGCGAATACCTCTTCCATGGCTTTCATGGCCTGTCCCGAGCTGATCCCCGGAGCAGCGGTGGCGTTAACTTGCGCCGCCGTGTATTCGTTGTAGCGCATCAGGAACTCAGGACCGGTGATGCTTCGAAGGTTGGCCAAGGTGCTCAGCGGCACCCTATCCCCGTGGGGATTGGTGACATAAAACTGGCCGATGTCACTCGCATTGGCGCGGTAGTCACCTTCCGCTTCCAGGTAGACCTGCCACTGGCGTCCGAAGCGGTTAAAGTAGTTCACCAGATAGCCACCTATGAACGTCTCCAGGGTTTGGTACACTTCGGCAATGTCAACCTTCTGGCGCATCACCTTTTCACGGTCCACGTCCACATAGACTTGCGGAACGTGCGCGGCGTAGGTGGCTATGACGCGCGCCAGTTCCGGCCGCCGCTGAGCCGCAGCCACAAACCGGTCAAGGTTATCGGCAAAGAAATCGCCTCCGGTCCCGGACCGGTCCTCCAGCACAAAGTTCACGCCCCCCGCAGCGCCGATGCCAGGGATGGCGGGCGGTGAGAAAGCAAAGCAAACACCTTCGCTCACCTGCGAGAGTTCCCGATTGAGGCGCGCCTGTATTGCCTGCGCCTGCAATTCCGGCGACCGGCGCTCGTCCCAATCCTTGAACCGAACGAAAAAGAGCGCGTCATAGGAACTCTGAGTTCCGCTCAGAATGCTAAACCCCATGATGGCAGTAACGGCTTCCACTCCAGGCACCTTCTGGACAATCTCTTCGACCTTCCGTGCGGCCGCCGACGTGCGTTGCAGCGACGCGCCTCTTGGCAACGTCAAAGTGATCATCATGTAGCCCTGGTCTTCTTCAGGAAGGAAGGAAGTGGGCAGCTTCTTTCCCAGGCCCACGCCGAGAACGGCGACGAGAGCCAGGAAAATCAGGCTGAAACCGGACTTGTGGATGAGCAGGCGGGAGAAATTGATGTACCCATTCCTGGAGCGGTTGAACGCCCGGTTAAACAGTTCAAAGAACCAGCCGAGTGGACCGCGGAAGCGCCGACGAGGTTTGAGAATCAGCGCGCAGAGCGCGGGGCTCAACGTGAGCGCGTTGAAGGCCGAGAAGATCACCGAAATTGCAATGGTGACCGCGAACTGCTGGTACAGCCGGCCGGTGATCCCCGGAATAAATGCCGTCGGGATAAAGACTGCAGCAAGGATCAGCGCAATGGCGATCACCGGCCCCGAGACCTGTTGCATCGCCAGGAGAGTGGCATCACGCGGCGTCATGCCCTCCTCAATATGGTGCTCAACCGCTTCGACCACCACAATGGCGTCGTCCACCACCAAACCAATGGCCAGGACCAACCCGAACAGCGAGAGCGTATTGATCGAGAATCCCAGCAGCGGAAAGACGACGAACGTCCCGATCAGGGAAACCGGCACCGCCAACATGGGAATTAGCGTAGCGCGCCAGCCCTGGAGAAAGACGTAAACGACGAGAATAACCAGCAACAGGGCCTCAAACAAAGTAAGCAGGATTTCATGGATCCCTGCTGTGACTGCTCTCGTGGTGTCCACGGCGATTTCATACTCCATGTCTTTCGGAAGCCGTCGCCCTAATTCCTCCAACTTTGCGCGAACGCCAGCCGCAGCGGAAATCGCGTTCGAACCAGGCAGTTGGTAGATACCGATGGCCGCGGCGGGAACGCCATTGGATCGCACGTCGAAGCTATAGCTTTGGGCTCCCAGCTCGATGCGCGCCACATCTTTGAGCCGCAGGGTTGATCCGTCCGGATTGGAGCGCACCACGATCTCGTCAAATTCTTCTGGCATCACCAGGCGTCCTTGGGAACGGACGGTGTAAGTGAACTCCTGGCCCTTGGGCGCCGGTTCTCCGCCGACTTGCCCCGCCGGGTTCACGGTGTTCTGCGCTTGCAGCACGGAGACAATCTGCGGAACCGTTACACCCAGCTTTGCCAATTGATCGGGTTTCACCCAAATGCGCATTGCGTATTGGCCGCCAAATACCTGCACGCGCCCCACGCCCGGGACGCGCGAAAGTTCATCAACGTAGTTGATGTACGCGTAATTGGTCAGAAAGTTGCGGTCGTAAGTCCCGTGCGGCGAATAGAACGAGATGACCATCAACGCGGCCGCCCGGGACTTCTGCACGATGACGCCGATGGTATTCACCATGGCCGGCAACTGCGGAGTGGCCTGCGAAACGCGAAGTTGCGTCAAAATCTGATCGATATTGGGGCTGGTCCCGACATCGAAATTCACCGTCAAATTAGTGTTGCCGTAGTTGTCGTTGGTGGAATACATGTAGTTCATGTAGTCCACGCCGCTCATGAGGCTTTCGATCGGAGTGGCGACAGACTCCTGCATGGTTCTCGCGTCTGCCCCCGGATACGTGCCGCGCACCTGGATTTCGGGCGGGACAATCTCCGGGAACTGTGCAATCGGAAGAGTGGCCATGGCCACCGCTCCGACGATGACCATCACGATGGAAATCACCATCGCGACGATGGGGCGGCTGATGAAGAACTTGGAAATCATCGGTTTCCTTCCGGCTGCGGGGCCTCGGCCGTGGGCTTCACGGCCATGCCGTCGCGCACTTTCGAGGTGCCGTCCGCAACGACTTCGTCGCCCGGAGCCAAGCCCTCGTCGATGACCCACAACGAACCCACGCGCTCTCCGACCTTCACCTTCCGGAGGGAAATGCTGTTCTGCGCGGTCACGACGGCCACTTCGTAGGTTCCCTGCAGTTCCGTCACGCAGCGTTGCGGAACGAGAACCGCTCCCTGGCGTACGCCAACCAGCGCCCGAACGCGCCCGAACTGCCCGGGGCGGAGGATGTTCCCAGGGTTGGGAAATGCGCCGACTACCCGGATCGTTCCGGTCTGCGGATCCACCTGCCGGTCGGTGAAAATGACCTGTCCCTTGCGCAGATAAATCGAACCATCCGAGAGGATCAGATCCAGCGCCCTGGAATCTGAGGCACGCAGTAGATCGCTGGCCGAGGTCTTCTTCAGCAGCTTGGAAGTGAATTGGAGGTACTCCTGCTCGCTGATGGGGAAATAGACTTTGATGGGGTCGACCTGGGAAACCGTCGTCAAGACGGCCGCGGGTGAAACCAAGTTGCCCATCTGGGTGGTGGCGATTCCCGCGATCCCGTCCACGAGCGAGAGGACTTTGGTGAATCCAAGGTTTAGTTGCGCCTGCTCGACGGCAGCTTCCGCCGCCTGAATAGCCGCTTGCGCCTGCATTTGCGCAGCCGTTTCCGTGTCAAGCTGGCTCTGCGCGACGGCCCGTTCCTTGACCAGGGGCGTGTCGCGCTTCACATTGACGTCGGCCAAATAGAGTTGCGCCCGTGCCTGGGCCAGTTGCCCTTTTGCCTGGTCGAGTGCCGCCTGGAACGGCCGCGGGTCGATTTCAAACAGCACATCACCCTTGTGGACGTAGGAGCCTTCCTTGTAGTCCTGGCGGATGAGATAGCCGCTCACCTGGGCCTGAATCTGGGCGTTTACATAGCCCTCCAGGGTTGCAACCCATTCGGCGTGGACGGGCACGTCCATTTGGATTGCCTTCACCACCCCCACCGACATAGGTGGACCTGCGGGGGCAGACTGCGGCTTCGGACCGCCGCAACTCGGGCCCGTCAACACCACGGCCGTGAGCGCGGCCAGGATCAGGCCAGCGCGCACCCCGGCGCACGGCCCACCGAAGGCCTTGGATATTGCCGGACAAGAGGCCGGTGGCAACACACGCGAACTGGATTCTTCTGGCTCGCGCCAAGAAACAAAGTCTATGCTCATCAAATTCAGCACCCTTTCTTGACAACACCTGGAACATCAGGCACTATGACCGCCCTTGGCCTACCGGCACACACCCACCGTGCGGTGTCCAGTGGTCTCACTGCCGCCCCATGGCTGTCTCAGCCAAGCCTCCATTTATAAATCATTTGATTGATACAATTCAACACCTGTTTTATAATCGACGGCGTGCGGCGGGGGATCCCCGTGAAACCGGACCGACTAATATCCACCAGAACCCGGCCTACCAGTGACCGCGGCGAGGCCACGCGGCAACGCCTGCTCGAGGTGGCTATTCGGATCTTTGCGGCGCGCGGCTTCGATGGCGCCCGTACACGCGATATCGCCGAGGCAGCTAAAACGAACCCGATCTCGATTGCGTACTATTTTGGGAACAAGCAGGGACTTTATCATGCTGCGGCACAGCACGTGGCAGCCCGCTGGGCTGCCCACGAGAGACCTCTAGTCCAGCAGGCACGGACGTCAATGGCTCGACCCGGAATCACGCACCGTGAATTGGTCAGGATACTCTGCACTTTGTTGCGCCACTTTGTCCAGCTTATCTTGGGCGACTTCCTGCCCGACAGCTATGGGAAGTTTCTCAGTCAGGCGGCATCCGGACCGGTCCGAGAGTTTTCTCTTATAGACCGGAGTCTTGCGCCGCTGCGGGGCACGTTGGCCGAAGCCATCGCTGTGCTTACCGGAGAATCGGCAACCTCATCTGTCACTCGAGTGCGGGCACTTTCCATTATCGGGTCCTGTATTTGCTTCCGCCGCGACCGCCCCGCCGTACTGCGCGCGCTGAAATGGAAGCAGATCGGTGCGAAGGAGATCAAGATGATCGAAAAAGTCATTGGGGCGAATATTCAGGGCCTGTTCTCCCGATGAGGCATAGATTCAGTTCCTGCGGGGTCCCCTGGTACCCGGTGATGGCGCAAAAGCGAGCAATACGCTGAACCAGACTTGATTTTCCGCTTGTACGATGGGATCGCACACCGTGAAACTCGCTGCCATGAATTGTGATTTGAAGTGAGAACAATTACTGCGGACGACACCGGCCGCGAGTTGCCTTTCCGGTGCGGGACTCTGGTTTCTCTCGCGTGCTAGTCGGCACGGAGGTTCCATCCGCCCGCTCCTGCGTGCACAAGCCGAATCAAGCGAAAGCTCGCAATCATAAGACAGGTTGCGGTTGTCCCCGACAGGTGTGTCACTACGTGTGTCAGTGACGGCCCAGTTTCAAGGCATTTTGTGTCCGCTAGAACGATGTTGAGGCGGCAGAGGTCTGGGGGTCGAGTCCCCACGGCCTACTATATTTTTCAGTAAGTTACCCCCAGAGCAGGTCGGCCACTCGGAACTTGGTCCACCTTTGCGGATTACTCCTGCCTTGTCGCTAGCCTTCATCGGGAATACCTCGGCCCAATCTCGGGGACTTTGGCCAAAGCAGAATGGTGACGGGCCGAGGCATTCCCGATAAGGGGACTAGAATGAACCCGCTGGCGCGCACGACCAGCTATGGAGATTGAATGCTGTTTTGTTTTAAGTGTGGCGTTGCGAGGATGTGGAAAGAGGCGGAGA